>DSBG01000077.1 GCA_011046135.1 Deltaproteobacteria bacterium | reverse complement strand
GTTGATAATGAAAGAAGGGATCATAGTAGAGATCGTCGTTGGCGGAGATATTATCTTCACTAAGGTATTAGATAGTTTAGATCAAATCTCTCCTTTTCTTAAAAAGTTAGGGGAGATGCTCGAGCTGGAGCTTGATAATGCCGGGTTGGCATAGAAGGAGAGAAAAGACTGTTTCAACAACTGAAAATAGGACTTGGTATTTCTGGTCAGGTAACAAGAACTCTTAAAAAATTATCGGAAAAACAGACCAACTACCCTTACGGAAAATTAATTTGGGAGGAAAAAACCATGCGTTATGGAACATTCACTAAATTGTTACGTAAAACAGGAATAGCGAAGACCACATCTCCGAGAAAAAAACGCACCACTCTTTCGAAGAGTTCTGTAACTCTGAAAACCACAAAGCGGAAATGATCATATTCCCTTAAGGCCTATGTTTCAAAAAAGCGTATGTATCAATCGGTCATGAAGCAGTGGGGTTGGATGATCTTACTATGTTTGCTATATATGAGGACACAGTTGTATACACGTGTTCAATGACACTCCGGCATCTAGGGATTCTTCACAAGGATTGATAAGGCATGCTTATTACAGCCTCCCTGCCAGCACGGCTGCGCCGATGGCGCCGTTGACC
Source organism: Deltaproteobacteria bacterium (assembly GCA_011046135.1). Lineage (GTDB taxonomy): Bacteria > Desulfobacterota > Desulfomonilia > UBA1062 > UBA1062 > DSBG01. Next base: position 9,385 of record DSBG01000077.1, on the reverse strand, counting down.
TGGGCAAGGTCGCTCACCTCGATGGTCTGGTTGAATTTCTTCTCCAGGGCCCTGACCATGCCGATGTTTTTGGCCACGCCGCCGGTCATCATGATGGGGGGGGTTGCCCCGATCCGCTGGGCCATGGCATACACGCGGGATGCCGCTGAGTCGTGGATTCCTGCAATGATGTTTTCACGCACTTCGCCCTTGGAGATGAGCGAGATGACTTCAGACTCTGCAAACACGGTGCAGATGCTGCTGATCTTTGAAGGACTCCCGGCGTTGAGCGACAGCGCACCGAAGTCGTCCAGGTTCACCTCCATGGCCCTGGCCATTACCTCGAGGAACCTGCCGGTGCCTGCCGCGCACTTGTCGTTCATCACGAAGTCTTTCACCGCGCCGTTCTCGTCGACGAGCAGCGCCTTGCTGTCCTGGCCGCCCACATCGATCACGGTCCTGACACGAGGGTTGAGGTAGTGGGCCCCTGTCCCGTGGCAGATGATCTCGGTCATGGCCTTGTGGGCGAACGCCACTCCGTTCCTGCCGTACCCGGTGGACACGATCCGTTCGATGGACTGCGCTTTAAGACCGAGCTCCTCGAGCAGGTCTTCAAATACTTTTTTCGCAGCGATCTCCACGTTGTATCCCGTGAACGAGACCCTGGTTCCCAGGATTTTTCCGGTATCCAGAATGGCCGCTTTGGCTGTGATGGACCCGATGTCGATTCCCGCGGTTCTCATGCCTTTCTCAGATTGCCGTTGCCCCGCCGTCCACCAGGATGGTCTGGCCGGTGATGAAGTTCGCAGCATCCGAACTCAGGAAGAGCACGGGGTGAACCACGTCGATGGGTTCGGCGATCCTGCCCAGGGGGATGGTCTTCGTGATCATGTCATAGAGGTCCTTGTTCGACCAGAAGGGCTTGCTGAATTCCGTCCTCACCATGCAGGGGGCCACGGCATTGACCTGGATGTTGTGCGGTGCGAGCTCTGCTGAGAGCACCCTGGTGAGCATCTCGATGCCGGCCTTTGCAATGCCGTAGATGCCCATGGCGGGCGATGCCTTCCTGCCCGCGATGGAGGACACGCTCACGATCTTTCCCTTCGCCTGTTCCCGCATGATCTTTGCGGCCCTGCGCGAGGTGAGGAACGTGCCGTTGAGGTTCGTGTCCATGATCTTCTGCCACAGGGGGTAGTCCATGTCGGCAATGGCCGGGGTCATCACGTTCATGCCCACGTTGTTGATGAGCACATCAACCGTGCCCCAGCGCTCCATGACCGCTGTAAACAGGTGGTCCACGTCTTCCTCCCGTGCGATGTGGGCTGCCATTGTCATGAGGTTGTCCCCGCCGGCAAGCTCGTGGCCCGCAGAGTCCAGGGAGTCCTGCTTCCTGCCGCAGATCGCCACCCGTGCCTTCTGCCTCAGCAGTTCACGCGCGATCTCGAGTCCGATCCCCCTGCTCCCGCCGGTGACCACGGCGACCTTGTCTTCAAGTCCGTACCAGAGTGTGTCCATGCGTCTTCTCCATTGTCATTTTCTCTGCGATACAATCTCCATGAAGGCATCGATGCGCGCATCCACCTGGCTCTCGGAAAAGCTCCGCTCGTCCACCATGTGCGATTCGATCATCATGCACGGCAGCCCTTTTTCCTTCTGGATGATCTGCTGAATGTCGTACTGGCCGAAGGAGTACGGCTTGCAGCTCCGATTCGAGTGCATGACCACGCCATCCACCTCGTACTTGTCGATCATGCCCAGGACGCTTTCGGCCATTTCGTCAACCCCGATGTTGAGGTAGATTCTCGTGTAGGCTTCGGCCATGGAATCGATGAAGTTGTTCTCGTCGATGTACTTCATGGTTCCGCACCATGCCGTGGTGTAGGTGTCCGCCACCAGGCAGGCGTCGTGGGAGGCGAATTTCTCTGAGAGCCACTTCAGCCGGTACCAGATGGGCAGGTTGTCCCACAGGATGCGGTACCGCTCGTTTTCGATGGCGCCGATGCCCTGCTCGATCCGCTCGTTCATTTCGTCGAGGAGCTCGGTGTAGTAATCCACCACGGTCTGCGTCCCGCGCAGGGTGACGATGAGGGCGAGGAAGAAGAAGGCATCGAAGGCGGTCATGGGAGAAGGCTTGTGGGTCGCGGTGTCCAGCACCTTCTGCCAGAGCCGCTGTCCTTGAATGGAACGATGACCGACCTCGATGCTTTTGTCGAGATCGAACTTCTTTCTGCACACGGTTTCGAGAAAATCGATGTACTCGTCGATCTGCTTGCGCACGTAGGTCCTGGCCGCATCGGAAAACCCGGTGTGGCAGAACGGGGTGTCGAAGATGAACAGGGGAACATTGAAGTACCGCGCCTGGATCTCGTACCACTTGAGGACGGTTCCGCAGATGTTGTTGCAGCACACGAGCATGTCGGGTTTCGGCAAGCCGCCGATGGGCCCTCCGTTTTCCAGGGCGCAGGCGATGTCGGCCCGTGCATAGGAGCACAGGTCCATGCTGTATCCCATGGCCTCCGCCTTTGCACACAGATCCGAGCCCATGTGGGAGGCGCCGATCATGGCGCCGTAGTTTTCCGGGTAGACCGGGATCACATCCATGACGATGAGCGGCTCCACCGGGCCGCCGCTCGTTATCCAGGCCACGGGCTTGCCGGTCTGCGAGGCTGATTTCGCCTCGATGTAGTACTCGGTCATGATCTCCCGCATCCGGCCTGCCGACCTGAACTTTCTCTTGTTTTTCTGTTCTTGAGTGGACATCGATCTCCTCCTGGGTCACAGCATGTGGACAAAGGTCTCGAACCGGGTAAGCAGCTGCCCTTCGCCAGGAAGCTGGTCTTCCACCTCCAGGAGCATGCTGGGAATGTGTTGACTGTCGAGAAACTCCTTGAGGTAGGGGTAATCGAAACTGTGCGGGTCGCAGAACTTGAGCTGCAGGAAGATCACGCCCCGGGCATCGTGCTCCCTGGCGGCCTGCACGAGGTTCTCACCCCGGATCGTGATGGATTTGTGCTTGGCCGGGCAGATCAGCCGGTCGAAAGAGCGCTGGGCAATGGCCTCGATGGGATCTCCGCTCGTGCTGATCATGCCACCGAAGTACCTGCTCCCGGTGCAGAGATCGTCCCAGACCACCTCTGCCCCAGCCTTTTCGAGCATGGTATAGACATCCGGGTGGCTGCACACGCTGCCGGCGACGAGAACCCGCTTTCGTTTGGGAGCAGGGGGAGCAGCCTCGGCCCTGAGTTCGTCCGCAATCTTCACGAGGGCCTGTGCCGCGGCGTCCCGATCCATGATCATGGAGCCTTTCACGATGCCGTGCAGATCTCTTCCGGATATTTTCGAGGGGTTTTCGGAGCGGATTTCGTAGAGCGTGTTGAGCATGTCGCGGATCGTGTTGAAGGTTTGTATGGAGTCATGGAGGGCCTCATTCGTGATGGTGATGTCAAATGCCTCCTCCAGGTCCATCCGGAATTTTTTCAGCACGTCTGAAAGATAAGCGCGTGAACTTTCTGTGGTGAGCTTCACGGGCAACACGACATCTGCGAAGAACCTGAACTTCGTGTTCAGGCGCCAGATGTCCGAGAGCCGCTGGATGGTGTCGCAGGTGTGGGGGAACACGGCCCCGTCCAGGTACTCGAGGTTTCCGGCCAGCACATCTGCAAGGGCGCCCCGCACCAGTGAGCAGCAGTAGGACTGCAGGTGTGTGTCGGCAAGGCTGATGTCCTCGGCGCTGCCGAAGAGACGCATGGGATGGAGCCCGGCAGCATGGATGATTTCCTCGGGTGTGTACGAACAGAGATACCCGATGATTGCCGTTCCCGATTCCTTGAGGGCTCGTGCATACGCATGAGGGTGTTGAGATGCTGCAATGAATTCTCTGATCGACTCCATGCACACTCCTTCCATACAGTAATCACATCACATACAAACCATTTGTTCTCACTACTGATATGGCCTCGCACGAGTATAGCAGGTGCATCCCCCATGATTCAATGAAATTTACGGGCAGAGGGCTTTCCGTGCTCATCGCGGAAGGGCAGGCAGTGACCTCAATCCCGGCGACAGGGAAGTTTTCTTGAAATCCTGCCCTGACTTGTGAGAGAATGACTGATGGTGGAATTGCCGGAGAACCCTTCCTTGCCCCGGCTAGTCATCACCTCGGAATGAGAAAGGAGGCTGCAATGAAGACGATCATGGTCCCCTCCCGGCTCTGGTACGAGAATACCGAGCGGGAGCTCACGTTCCCCGACAGGTGGGAGGTGACAAACCTCACCTCCCCTGGCTTCGAAAAGCCGGGACTCAACCCCGACGAGATCAGGGCGAAGGTGTTTTCTCCCATCGAGGGTCCTTCCCTGGAAAAGCTGGCAAAGAACAAGAAACAGGCCGTGATCGTGTTCGACGACATGACACGCCCCACCCCGGTCAAGGATGTGGCGCCCTTTGTTCTGGAGGCATTGCACAGTGCCGGCATGAAGAAGGACCAGATCCGCTTTTTGTGGGCGCTCGGCTCCCACGGTGCCTATGATATGATCAATGCCCGCAAGAAGCTCGGCGATGACATCGTTGAGAACTATGCGGTCTACAACCACGACCCCTTCCAGAACGTGGTGCGGGTGGGCAGAACACCAACCGGTGTCGAGGTGTGGCTCAACAGGGAGTTCATGGCATGCGACCTGAAGATCGGTATCGGGTGCATCACGGCCCACGTGCACGTGGGCTTCGGCGGCGGCGCCAAGCTCATCATGCCCGGCGTTGCCGGTATCGAGACCATCAACCAGTTCCACAACCAGCTCTACCGTGACCAGGCAAGGACCGGCCTGGGAAATTTCGACAACAACATCATGCGCGCAGAGTGCGACGCAGCGGGAGACCTGGCAGGGCTCGACTTCAAGATAGACTGTCTGATCAACCGAAGGGGTCAGATTGCAAACCTCTACGCAGGGCCGTTTCGATCGACGCACACGGCAGGCGCCGAGGAAGGGAGGGTCAACTACGGGATTCCCTATTCAGGGGGCTACGACATCGTGGTGTGCAATGCCTACGGCAAGGCAAACGAATCCGCCATCGCCCTGCTGCTGGCCCTGCTCACCATGAAGCCCGGGGCACAGGGGATTGCCGTGCTCATCTCGGATGCTCCCGAGGGTCAGGTTCCCCACTACGTGATGCGCTCCTGGGGCAGCGACTACGGGGGACGGCACTACACCCCGCGGGGTCCGGGGTTCGTGCAGCTCCTGATGAAAAAACTCATCGTGCTCGCCCCCAACCCGGACAGAACGAGCCTCGACCTCATCTGCCACGTGGACGACGCCACCATTGTCAAGACATGGGACCAGGTGCTCCGTGTCCTCGAAAGGGATTTTCCGGCCAAAGCACGGGTTGCCGTGATCCAGGACGGCACCATGCAGTACATGCGCATGCAGTAGAGAAAACCAGGTCACAGGAATGACCCGATACGGAGAGAACAGATGGCACAGTGGAATGACAAGATCGTAACGCCCCTCGAGGCAATCCAGTGGATCGCCCCGGGAATGAAGATTTTCCTGGGGACCGGGGCGGCAGAGCCGAGAACCCTGATCAGAACGCTGATGGAGACCGATGCCCTCAACCTTCAGGATCTCGAGCTCATCCAGATCGTGAGCCTGGGAGACCTCATCACCATGAAGCGGCTCGAAACCCAGAAATACCGCCTCAAGACCTTTTTTTCAGGCTGGGTGGCGAGCGAGGCCATCACCGAAGGGCTCGTTGACCTCATTCCAAGCCGTTTCTCAAGAATTCCGCAGCTCATCGAAAGCGGCCAGCTGCCCATCGACGCCGTGTTCATCCAGGTAACCCCCCCCAACGAGGCAGGCTACTGCAGCATGGGTATTGCCGTGGATGTCGCCAGGCAGGCAATCGAAAAGGCGAAACTCGTGGTCGGGGAGATCAATCACAAGATTCCTTACACTTTCGGAGACACCTTTGTCCCCGTGAGCGACTTCGACCTGCTGACCTACTCGGCGGATCCCCCCCTGTACTTCCCCCGATGGCCCGTGGACGAGGTCTTTGACCAGGTTGCAGCCAATGTCGCCTCCGTCATCGACGATGGGTCCTGCGTGGGCTTTTCCATCGGACCCATCTACGAGGCCCTGAGCAAACACCTCGCCACCAAGCGCAACCTGGGGATACACAGCCCGATGTTCACGGATTCTCTCATGGAGCTGGTGAAGAGCGGTGCCGTCACCAACAGGAACAAGGCTGTCTATCGCGGAAAATCCCTGACCTCCTATGCCTTCGGCTCCCAGGAACTCATGGACTGGCTCGACAGGAATCCCCTGGTGGAATTCCAGGGAATCGACACGGTCTTCAGTCCGATCCAGATCGGCAGAAACCCCCGCGTCGCAGCCATCTTCCCTGCACGGAAGGTCGACATCTCAGGAAGAATCGCCCTGCACATCGGCAAGGGCGCTGTTGCCACCACCCCGGGAGAGGCCGTGGATTTCATCAACGGGGCGGAACTCTCCCAGGGGGGGTGCACGATCTTCGCCCTTCCCAGCAGAAACCTGGGGGGAGAATCCAACATCCTGCTCTCGGTGGAGGATTTTCCCAACCTCCTCAGTCTGAGGGAGTCCGTGGACATGGTGGTCACCGAGTATGGCGTGGCAAATATGAAGGGTCGTACGGTGCGCGAACGGGCACAGGCACTGATTGACATCGCGCACCCGCAGAATCGGCAGGCACTGGTGGAACGGGCAAAGGAGAAGAACATTCTCTACCGCGACCAGATCTTCCTGCCCGAGAGCGCATTCTGCTATCCCCAGGACATCACGTCACGGCACACCTTCACGGGTGGTATCGAGGTACGGTTCAGGCACATCAGGCCCTCCGATGAGGAAGAGATGCGCCGCCTGTTCTACCGTTTTTCGGACAAAACCGTGTACTACCGCTATTTCAGCCCCATCAAGACCATGCCCCATGCAAAGATCCAGCAGTACGTGAACGTCGACTGCAACCAGGTTCTCTCCATCGTCGGCCTGGTCGGGCCCTCCGAACGTGAACACATCATTGCGGAAGCACGGTTCGTCAAGGACAGGAACCGTCCGTTCGCCGACGTGGCCTTCGTTGTGGAAGAGAAATACCACGGTCTCGGCATCGCCACGTACCTCTACCAGATGCTCGCACGCCTCGCAAAAGAACGCGGACTGCATGGATTTACCGCAGACGTGCTGGCCACGAACAAGGCCATGATGCATGTGTTCGAAAAGGGAGGTCTGCCGGTCATGGCGAACCTTTCCCATGGAATCTACGAACTCACCATCCCCTTCGAAGGCTGGAACAAGGCGGAAACCCTCCCCCAGGACAGACCCCCGGAGTGATGATGAAACCGATACCGTGGCGGTTCCCGTGTCTTGAGCTGCGGGAAACGATAGAGTTCGTCCCGCCTCGGTAAGTAGAACGCACTCTTCAGAACCCGGTGTGCAGGAAAAAGGGGTGGCCCGACAACAGGGCGATCAGACGGACTTCATCTGGTCGATCTGCCGGAGCCTTTCATCAAAGTCATCCTGGCAGGTTTCGAGCTGATCGGTGAGCTGCTGCAGTTCTTCGAACAGGGATTCGATTTCTTCCTCGCCCGCATGGAGCTGCCGCGCTATCTCCGAGATCCTTTTGCCATCCTTGATCAAGGTGGCTTCCTGCATGCCCGAGTAGAGCTCCCTGTTCCTGGCTTCCAGGCTTTCTATCTTTGTCTCGACGGTCCTGATTCTCTTCTCGATGGGGTTCACGACTCGGGATCGCTGCGTGATGAGCTCCGATCGGATCTTCCTCTGTTCCCTGCGGGAAAACCGTGCCTCTCCCTCTTGATCGCTCCGTTGTTTCCTGGGTGAAAGCCTCGTGTCTTCTTCGTCACCCCACCCGCCCTTATCGAGGAAACGCTGATAGGTTCCCTCAAAGACCCGGATCTCGTTGTTGTGAAAGATGATCAGGCGTTCAGCCAGGGCGTGCAGGAGCATCTCGTTGTGGGTGACCATGACGACAGCGCCGTCAAAGCTGTCAAGGGCGGCGAGCAGTGCGTCTGTGGACTGCATGTCGAGGTGGTTCGTTGGTTCGTCCAGGAGCAGGAGGTTGACAGGCGTGACAAGGAGCTTGCCCAGCATCACCCTGCTCTTTTCTCCCCCGGAGAGCACCTCGATCTTTTTCAGTGATGAATCTCCCTCGAACATCATGGCGCCGCAGATGTTCCGGGCCGTCTGCTTGTCGACGGCGCCGTCGGAGTACATGATCTCTTCCTCGACGCTGCGGAAGTCCACCAGGGTTTTGATGTTGGTTTGTTCGAAGACCCCGGTAATCGTTTTAGGGTTGTAGGTGATCTCCCCGGTATCGGGGGCAAGCTGACCTGAAAGCAGCCTGATGAGGGTCGTTTTCCCTTTCCCGTTGGGCCCGATGACACAGACCTTTTCTTTCGGCCGCAGGATGAAGTTGAAGTTCTCGATGAGGGGAACCTCGGGATCAAAGGAAAACGAGAGATCTTTTGCCTGCATCACGTACTTGGCGATCAGGGGGGTACTCCGGAACGAAAACTCGAGGGTCTTGATCTTTTCGAGCTTTTCCTTGCGCTCCATCTTTTCAAGCAGCCTGATGCGTGACTGCACCAGGCCGACGAGCCTGGCCTTGGCACGAAAATGGGCAATGAATTCTTCCACCTCCTTGCGCTTGCGCTCGTCGTTGATGCGGGTTTTCTCGTAGATTTCCTCTTCCTGGACGATCTGGGTATAAAACTTTCCGGTATCACCCTCGATCTTCCTGATTTTCTTGCGATGAATACCCATGGTGTGGGTAACGATCCTGTCCATGAAGGTCCTGTCGTGCGTGATGAGGATGAGTTCTCTGGGCCAGGTGTTCAGGAACCGTTCGATCCAGCGTAGGGAGGTGATGTCGAGATAGTTTGTGGGTTCATCGAGCAGGAGCAGATCAGGTTCACAGACCAGAACCTTGGCCAGGTTGAGCCTCACCTGGAATCCCCCGGAAAATTCCCTCGGGTGACGCTGCATGTCCGAGGGGGAAAAACCGAGACCGGCAAGGACCTTTTCCACTTTCCAGTGCTGCTCTTTCTGCGTCTCGGGAAGACCCTTCATCCCCTCTACGAGGACCGAGTCTTCAGTAAAGTCGAGGTCCTGGGTCACATAACCGATCCTGTAGGCCTTGGGAATAACGATGGAACCCGAGTCAGGCTCTTCTTCTCCGGTGATGAGCCGGAACAGGGTGGTTTTTCCGTGGCCGTTGCGGCCGACCAGGCCGACACGCTCCCTGGGATTAATCTTGAAGCTGATTCCTTCGAAGAGTGTCTGCGGCCCATAACTTTTCCAGAGGTTTTCCACGCTGATCATGGGCCATAGCTATCGTACGAACGATTCGTTGCGTCAAGAACATTTCG
>DSBG01000160.1 GCA_011046135.1 Deltaproteobacteria bacterium | reverse complement strand
TTTCTCTTTTCCGTGTCTCCCTCCCACACGGTTCACTTCTTCTCCATCGTACACCCTCAGAAGGCCCCATCGCACGGCAGGAACGTGATCCCGGGATCTCCATGAACACCTGCACAAGCGGGGTCAGAAGCCTCTCCGAGCCAGCTGGAACATCAATTTCCTTCCCCACCCCATACGCATCAGAAATGCGAGGAATCCGAAGAAGGCGGGAGGGGACAGACGCTTGGATATCCAGAATATCTTTGCTGCCGCCTGGGGAACCACGTACATCTTTTCCCTTTTTATGGCATCGATCACCAGTCCGGCAAACTTCTCCGTCGACCATCTCGCATTGACCATGCCAGTGGTTGCACAATGCCTCTGGAAATCGTCTGTAACTCTCATCTTTTCCAGGAGGCTGGTCTTCACGTAGGTCGGGCAGAGCACGGTCACCCCGATATTGTAGGGAGCCAGTTCGCTCTTGAGGGTCTCAGAGATGGAGATGACCGCTGCCTTTGTCGCATTGTACGGCGCCATCTCTGCGGATGAGAGGATGCCTGCGGCGGATGCCACGTTCACAATATACCCGCCGCCGTGCTGTTTCATCCTCGGGACAAAGGCATGACATCCGTACACCACGCCCCAGAAGTTGGTCGAAACGATCCATTCCCAGTCCTCGATGGGGATGTCGCCCATGAACCCCGCTGAGGCGACACCCGCGTTGTTGACGAGAATGTCCACCTTGCCCCACGCAGCGAAGCAGTGGTCCGCCATCCTCATGACATCATCGAGTCTTGATACATCGCAGAGAAACACCTCGCCTCTCCCCCCTGACTGCCGTACCATCTCGCATGTCTGATCCAGCCCTGCCTCGTTGATGTCGGCCAGGAGAATGGTACAGTGCTCTCGTGCCAGGGCACGCACAATTCCCCTGCCTATGCCCGATGCTGCGCCGGTGATGACCGCGGTGTTCCCTCTGATATCTCTCTTTCCCATGGCTTAAGTCACCTAGTCGTCGATGATATTCTTGGAATTGAACAGGATTGCCTCGTATGAGGGCATGTACTGGTACAGAAACGGCCACCGGCTCAACCTCAGACCACGGAGTTCGTCACATATCCTGTGGCCGGTGCCGATATCCAGCCTGGCCGCGGTAAAACCGATGGTCTGGCAATACTCAAGGGGGTTTATATAGAGGTTTGCTTTCAGCGGGATGCCGCCCTTCATGTTGTACGTGATGTACTTCGTGATCCTGCCCCGTGATGTCTTCACCTTCTTTCCCTTCAGCGAGAGGATCTTCTGACCGTTTTCCAAGACCGTGCACGTAGTGTATCCGTTCCCGTGGCTGAAGGAGATGTCTGCAATGAATTTCGGGTATCCTGCGAGCTCGACCCCGCCACGGCGCGCCCTCTCGGAGGTTACCGGCAGATGGAGAATATACGCACTAAAACAGTTCTTCATCATATACCAAAGGGAGGTCAGCCCGGGAATGGCGCGTCTGCCGTAGGATATGATTGCGCTTATGCTGAACTCGTTGTACGGGTCGATGTCTGTCCTGCGGTACTCGAAAGCGGTAAATACCATCAGACTCCTGCCCGGGAACATCTCCACAGGATACATCTTGTCTGAAGGGAGGAGCTTCTTCACCTGCCTGGTGGATGCCGTGTAGATGGCACTCATGGCCGTGTTGTCGTAATAGAAGATCGGCAGCTTCACATCATAGTCCCTGTTTTCGATCTGATCCAGGCCTTTAAAAAAATTGTCCGTATCCAGTGCATAGTTCTTCATAGATCCGCCTCCTCGATGATTCTCTCGATATAGTTCATCTTCTTCAGGCCGTTCATGCCCAGCAGAGACCTGGCCTGACGCGCATCCCTCATCCTCTTTTCCTGACCGTAGTCTTTCATGTATCCGTTGCCTCCCAGCACCTGGACACCTTCGGAGGCCAGAATGCACGCCATGTCGCTTATGTGGATCGCCGCCGCGACAGCAGGCCCGGCTCCTTCGGTTGAGGCTGCATCGAATGCTAAAGAGATTCCGGAAAGACAGCTTCTGGCAACGTCGATCTGGACGGCCATCTCGGCGAGCTTCATGCGGACTGCGGACCATTCAACGATGGTGCGGTTTCCCTGCCAGCGCTGCCCCGAATAGGCCAGGGCTTCTTTGAAGGAGCCCTCCATGATGCCGAGGGATATGGCCGAAGCAGGGAGGGACATGCGGGACTGCATCTTCCTGAAATAGCTCTGGCCATTTCCTTCAGCACCTATGAGCAGGGCCGGGACATTGTCCAGGGTGACGTCCACGGCCTGGCAGGCCTGGAACCCCATCGTGAGTATTGAGTCTGACTTCGTTACGCCGTCTCCCGAGAGATCGATGAGATAGTAGGAGAACTCCCCGTCTTTCTGCCGGGCTCCGGCTGAGACCGCATACCTGGCCATGCCTCCGAGTGCGAGGAACGGCAGCTTTCCGCTCATCAGGCAGGTGCTCTCCCCGCTGACTTCGGGGGGTTCCACCTCTTCGGGTGCAGTGTAGGACTGGTATGCCAGGGGGATGGCGTCCGGTGCGGAAACCAGCTGGTATATGGTCCGGCAACGATCTTCAGCGGTATCTGCAGCCACAGCTATGAGCTCAAGGGCTGCGGCATGGGTGAAGAGCATGGCTGCCATGCCTGCATCAACGGTGCTGATCTCTTCCATGATACCGGCAAGGGCAGGTGCATTGAGCCCGGTACCGCCCGAGTCCAGGGGGAGGTTGATACCGAACAGCCCGGCTTCCCTGGCTGTCTCCACAATCCCGGATACCGTACGGACGTAGGGGTATTCATGCTCGTGCACATGCCCCGAAAGCTCTTTCCTGGCAAAGCTTCGTGCCAGGTCATTGAATGCCTTTCGTTCTTCATTGTGTGCTGCGAGTTCTGACCGGCTCATCTTCTCCCTCCAGATCGTTCTTCGAATACCCGCACACCGGGCATGGTGTGTCCGATGTGCTGGGAAAAAAGATTGATTCTGTTGACCTCGTTCGTCCCCTCATAAATCTGGAGCAGCTTGGCATCCCGGAGCAGCTTCTCTGCGCCGGCATCGTGCCGTGTTCCGTCCGCGCCCATGATATCGAGCGCTTTTGCGCGGTTCTCCACTGCCATGTCGGTGCACGAGAATTTCGTTAGGGAGCCGAGGCCCGACATGTGCCGTTCATCCTCGTCGCTGGTCCACTCGAAGTTCAGCTTCCGGTAGATGTGATTGACGATCTCGAGGTTGAAGAGGGGTGAGACGAGCAGGGTGAACATCCAGGCTGGTGTGTAGAGCGTAAGATAGAACAGCACCCTCTCGAAGAGCAGCCGGATCATGCTCTTCATGCCCGCAGCATAGGCAGCCTCCATGTAGACGGTCCGTGCTGCCACCACATTCGCGTACATGTCGGCAATGGCCAGCTGCACCCATTCCTGGTTGATGAGGCTTTCTCCTGCAATCCTCTTTTGTGCGGCATACCGGATGGCTGCTTCGCAGGCAGCACGGGAGACTCCCGCACCAATGGCAGCTACCCCGGGCTGAGTTATGCCGGGAAACATGCCGATCACTTTCAGGCCTGCCTCTTTTGGTGAGATGTTGAGACGGCTGACCTGTTCCTTGGAAAAGCAGACATGCTCGTCGGGCACGAAGCAGTCTTCAAAGACCAACTCGCTGGCAACGCATGCCTTCTGGCCCATTTTCTGTTCTTTGTGACCGAAGCTGAACCCCTTCATCCCGGTCTTTACTGCGAGCATGATCAAGGTATCAGCAGGCTTTTTCACATCCTCATAGCAGATGAGCATGTGCCAGGTACTCAGATGGCCTGCAGAGATGAACACCTTGCTCCCGTTGACCACATAGCCTCCCGCAACCTTCACTGCCTGGGTCCGCACCTTTGCAATGGGAAGCAGCGGGGCCTCGAACTGGTCGGTTCCCGCGTCCGGCTCTGTCCATGCCAGAGAGATGAGGCAGGGATTGCCCTTTTTCTCCTCCCGTGCGACGTCGCGGAGGATCCTGTTGGTGATCTTCATGTTGCACGACGAGCACAGGACGGAAACCCCCAGGTAATGGGCGCCGATGAGGTTTGCCAGACCGGCGCAGACAGAAGAGAGTTCTTCGATGAAGGTGTACAGGGACAGCATGTTCATGCCCTTTCCGCCGTACATCTTGGGGATCCAGAGGGTGAACAGGCCCCCTTCGTTTGCTTTTTTCAGAAAATCCCGGGGCAGGTAGTCGTTGTCCTCCATGACCCTTCTGTCCGTCACCAGACAGAGCGGCCGGAGCACCTCGTCATTGAATCTTCGTGCGAGTTTTCTGGCCTCATGAAACTCCGTCCTGATCCGTGCAGGAAGACGGTGCAGGGCCTCTATGCTGTTCAGGGTGTCCGTGAAGCCGAGACCCGCCGAATGATAGACGCATGTCGCCGGTTTGGTCGAAACCACGATGAATCCCTCCTTTCACCTGGTATCCTTTGTGACTCTACCCACGCAGGATACGCAGCAGGAAGGGGGCTGTCGACCGGGTTTATAGATCAGGACCACGGGAACGAGATTTTTCATAACCTTCTGGGTTATCGGTTCACGCCTTTTGCCTGGACCCGTCGATACCGGCGTTGGAGATGGACATGGTTAGAGATCTGGACCGATCTTGTCCCCTGACTGATGCTCCAGGCGAAACTCGGAGGGTGTTTTGTTCGTATATTTCTTGAAGCACTGGTTAAAGGTTGATTTCGAGTTGAACCCGACGTCATAGCAAATCGCGAGAATGTTCTTGTCAGATTCGCTGATGAGGATCTTCTTTGCCTCTTCGATCCGGTACGAGTTTATGTAATTGCGGAAATTGGTAGTGAGCCGTTCGTTCATGAACTGGGAAAGCTGGTGCGGGGTGATGCAGAGCATCTTCGCGAGACCTTCAAGGCTCAAGTCAAAATCCTTGTAGATCTTTTCTTCACCCATCAGGTACGTGAGGCGGTCGTAGACAACCTCGGTATCCAGTCCCTTCAGAAGAGATCTTTCGTACTTGTTTTTTTTGAGCTCCTTCTCGATGAGATGATAAAAGTTGGGATACCTCATGTTGGACAGGAAGATGGAGATATTTATAAGGGTTATAATGGTTCCACCCATGAGCAGCATAGGATCCGAACCGAGCAGGAAGCCGAGAGACAGAAGGACAATGGCTACCAGCGTGGAGAAAAAGGCGGTCAATATGAGCATGACCTGCGCCCGTATGGTATCATTCTTCAGAACCGTGAGCCCCAACCTGAACATGATCAGGAAATAGACTAAGGTGAAGATCGCACCCGAAGCGAGTACCACCGTGAACCAATGCTGCAATGGCGAGGTAAACAGCTCGGCCAGGGAGTGTTTCTTCACCCCTGATGGCTGGAGCTGGAAGAGGATCTCGAAGATCAGGGCAGCTGCTGCAGGGGCGAACTGAAGCTTTACCTTCACCGGAACCGCCTTTATCGGATTCAGCAGGATATGGTGATACAGATAATTTGCAGGGCCGATGAAGAAAATCGCCGACAGAGAGAGGAAGGAAGCAAGGGGGTACTCCAGGATGACATTCCTCACTTTCAGCACCACCACAAGCTGAATGATGCTGTTCCCCAGAAAGACTAGGAAATTGAGATAGGATAATTGGTCAGGATTTTTTCTGCAGACCTGGGCAATGGCAAACACAAGGGAAAATCCCACCCCGAAGGTGAGCACTTCCAGCATGATTCTCAGTGCGACATCGGGCACATGAACTCCTTACACAAGCGATCGAGCTCTGTTGCCATAAAAGCCCCCTTGTATGAACCAACATGACAGCCTGCCGGCTTTCCGTGCCAAGAGAGTTTGGAGGCACCCCCCTTGCCAAACGCCACACCACCTCTTACCATCTGTATCACAGGGCATACAGACGAACAAGGAGCGGTAACCATGAAGAGAGCACTGATACTTGCATTGACCATCCTCTTCGCTGTCCAGTTCACTCCGGGAACAGTCCATTGCAGCGGCTCTCAGGGTGGGCTTACGGGTCAAGCGCAGACACCCAAGTCGGGTGACGAGCCGAAGGTAACACGCACGATTCTGCTCTCCGGGCTCAGCAACCCCTGGGATCTTGCATTCACACAAGAGGGCGCGATGCTCTTTACCGAAAAGTGCCGGGGCCTCTCGGTGCGCCGCACGGACGGGTCCGTACACCGCCTGTTCGGAACGAGGGGCTCCGCCGTGGTGGCGGGGGATCTCTTCTGCCAGGGCCAGAGTGGCATGCTCGGTGTGGCCGTGGATCCAGAATTCGACAAAAACCGCTTCATCTATGTCTTCTTGGCCTCAAACCTCGACAACACGAGGACCAATCGCGTGGTACGCCTCACCGTGGATGCCGGATACACCACGGTGAGCGGGCGGAAAGACATCTTCACCGACATCCCGTACAAGACATCGGCCAGCATCTGGGGCGGGGCAGGTGCGCACAGCGGGGGCCGTATCCGCTTCAGCCCCTTCGACGGATTCCTGTACGTCACGACCGGCGACAACCACAACGGAACGCTCCCGCAGGATCTCACCGGTCTTGGCGGGAAGGTGCTGCGGATCGACCGCGAAGGCGCAGCCGCACCGGGCAACAACATACCGCCCGGTGGAGATCCGCGCATCTTCACCTACGGGCACCGCAACGTCCAGGGCATTGCATTTTCTCCCGAGACCGGGCAGCCGTTTTCAAGCGAGCACGGCCCCGGCCGCGTACCGATTGCCTGTACCTTCCGGGTACGGGTTGCCTGGGCACCTTGTCGGACAGCTCCGCGCATGTTTTGCACAAACGCCCGTTTACTTCACCGGAATGCCCTATTCCACATGTAGATCCCAACAGCCGGTTTGAGCAAAAAAATCTGCAGCTGACACCTGCGGGGTTTTACGCAGCCTCATCCCTGCCGCGGTGTCCGTAGCGGCGGAGCACAGCCTTTTCGAATTCCACGGCCAGGAACACGGCCAGCCCGATCCCGAAGGGGATGAGCCAGAGACGAGCTGTCATGGGGGCCGTCCCGAACCATGAGTTCATGAAGGGCGCATAGACGAACACGGCCTGCAGAATTGCCAGGGCGCCCAGGGCGATCCACACCACCCGGTTGGCGAACAAGCGATTGAGCCGCAGGCTCGACACGTGCAGGTAGCGGCTGTTGAACAGGTAGAACACCTGGCCGAGCACGAGGGTGTTGACCGCCAGCGTCCGGGAGAGTTCAATCTTCATCCCGCCATTCCTCTCCATGATGAAGACCGCGATCGTGGCCCCGCCGATGAGGATCGAGACAAAGGCGATCCGCCACAGGAAAAGCCCCCCGAGAATGGGCGTGCCAGGCCTACGAGGCGGCTGGTCCATGAGTCCCGGTTCCGCGGGCTCAAAGGCGATCGCAAGGGCCAGGGTCACTGCCGTGACCATGTTGACCCACAGAATCTGCACCGGGGTCAGTGGCAGCACGAGGCCGAAAACCACTGCCGTGAGAATGATCAGGGCCTCCGCACCATTGGTGGGCAGGATGAACAGGATGGCCTTGCGCAGGTTGTTGTAGATGGTCCTGCCTTCCTCCACGGCGTGTTCGATGGAGGCGAAGTTGTCGTCCGCCAGCACGATGTCCGCCGCCCCCTTGGTGGCCTCGGTGCCTTTGATCCCCATGGCCACCCCGATGTCGGCACGCTTGAGTGCCGGCGCGTCGTTCACGCCGTCTCCCGTCATGGCGACCACCTCTCCGTTAGCCTGCAGTGCCTTTACGAGCCTCAGCTTGTGTTCAGGGGACGTGCGGGCGAAAATGTCGCTCTCCTGGGCGAGCCGGATCAGCTCTTCGTCGGATGCCGCTTCGAGCGTAGCCCCGGTCACCGCATCCTTTCCGTCACCGATCCCCATCTCCCGCCCGATGGCGGCGGCGGTACCGGCATGGTCCCCGGTGATCATCTTGACACGGATCCCCGCCTTCCTGCAGGTTTCGATGGCGGTTATGGCCTCGGGTCGCGGCGGATCGGTGATGCCCACGAGTCCGACGAAGACCAGGCCACCCTCAAGGTCATCCATGGTCAATTCCTTCCTGCCGTCTTCGACCGCACGCTGTGCGGCGGCAAGGACACGCAGTCCTTCGTCGCCCAGTTTCGAGATGTGCTCCTCCCAGAAATCGCGATCCAGGGAGTCTTCATCCCCGCCTTCGCCGAGCTGGGTGTCACAGCGGTCGAGCAGCCGGTCCGGTGCACCCTTTACGAAAATAGCAGTGCTGTTTTCTGGGGTACGATTGAGGGTGGCCATGAACTTGTTCTCTGACTCGAAGGGGACGACCGCCAGACGTTCATACGCCGAATCGTCGAACCCGGCCTTGCGCGCCAGCGTCCGGAGCGCTCCCTCCGTCGGCTCTCCCGTTACCTTCCACTGGCCGTCCACTTCGACGATGTCGGAGTCGTTGCATACGGCCATGACCTGCACGAGAGCCCGCAGGTCTTCGTGTTCATCGAGGGATGCGTCCCGGTGGTCACGCACGATCTTACCCCGGGGTTCATACCCTGTCCCTTCCGCCTCATACCGGCCGGAGCTCGTAAGCACGTGGCGGACGGTCATTTCATTGCGCGTAAGCGTCCCGGTCTTGTCGGAGCAGATCACCGTGACCGAGCCCAGCGTTTCCACGGCGTTGAGTTTCCTGGTGATGGCATTGCGCCCGGCCATCCGCTGGACCCCCAGGGCAAGGGTGATGGTGAGGATCGCGGGCAGCCCCTCGGGAATCGCCGCCACGGCGAAGCCGATGGCCGCGAAGAACAGCTCGTCGAGGCTGAACTCGTGGAGAACGTATCCCAGGAGGAACATCAGGGCCGCCAGTCCCACGATGGCAATCGACAGGAGCCGGCCGAAGCGGTCCATCTGCCGCGTCAGGGGGGTGGCAAGGGTTTCCACCTCCGTGATCATCTTGTTGATGCGCCCCAGCTCTGTTTCCATGCCGGTGGCCGTGACCACGCCCGTGCCTCTGCCCGCGGTCACGATTGTGCCCGAGTAGGCCATGCCCGACCGGTCACCCACACCGGCATCTGCCTGCGTTGCCTGCGTGTTTTTCTCTGTGGGAACGGATTCACCGGTCAGCGCGGATTCTTCGATGGTCAGGTTCAGCGCATCGAAAAGGCGGAGATCCGCGGGCACGCGGTCGCCGGAGCGTAGCCGCACGATGTCTCCCGGGACGAGGTCTTCGGCCTCGATTTCCTGCCACTTCCCGCCACGCAAGACATGGGCGTGCAGCGAGAGCATCCTGCGGATGCCTTCGAGGGCCTGTTCTGCCTTGCCCTCCTGGATAAAACCGATGATGGCATTGATGAGAACCACTGCCATGATGACACCCGTGTCCACCCAGTGTTCAAGGAGCGCAGTAATGGCCGCGGCTGTGATGAGGATGTAGATGAGCGTGTCGTTGAAGTGTTTGAAGAACCGCTTGAGCGGACCGTCCTTGGGCGGGGTCGGCAGCCGGTTCGGACCGGCATCATCGAGCCGCTTCTCGGCTTCCTGTGTATCGAGCCCCTCGCTGCTGGTCCGGAGGTTCTGCAGGACGTCGTCAGTTGATAGTGCGTGTGGATTCGTTACGTGAAAAGAAGGTTCATTGGTTCGCTCCATACGGTTTCCCCCCTATTCCCTTATGCCGGGAGCGGATCTCCCCGGCTCAGAACCCGGCTTCATGGAACTGCTTCACCCATGCCGTTCCGCTTCGCCCCGGGTAATCACGCGAAAGACCCCGCAGGTCGTTCATCGCCGTACACGCCAGTGCCCCAGCCTGTTTTCTATCTGAACCTGTCGTCTGCCTTCGTATCTCTGGACGATTGTCCCGTTTGTTTCAGCCAGCCGATCCGAACACCGTCGGGGCTGTCGAACTCCGGCACGTAGGGTTTGATGTCCAGGAGGGGTGTGTAGTCCAGAATGTCCACATTCTCCACGTGAAGAATCCCCTCTTCAACCTTGACCAGCTGCACCACGGAAAGGCCGATGGGGTTCGGCCGCTTCGGTGCGCGCGTTGCGAACACGCCCCGGGGCTCCGTATCCATGAAGGGGATGACCCGCAGGTCGAATCCCCGGCTACGATGGAAGTGGTAGACCAGGATGATGTGCGAGAATCCTTCCAGGTCCTCCAACCCGGCACGGTACTCCTCGAAGACCTCGACCGTTCCCTTCACCCCAAAAGCACCTGTGGGTTGGATCGGCGTTCCTTCAGGATTCGAAAAGGGCGTGTGAATGATGCCTATCTGGCAAAAGGCAATCTTCCCGGTCATGGTCTCTCGACATCCGGCCGACCCGGACGGATTCGCGGAGGTGGGCACAGCTCTCCCCCTGCGCAGCGTCCGGCGAAATCATCACTCGGTCTGTAATAGGATGAGGGCACTGTAGGGAGCAACCGCGATTTCAGCCCGTGCCGGCTGACCGTCCTGCCCGGCTTCCTCTGCCTGCACGCGTGAAGAGCCGAAATCAGCGAACTCGGCGTCGTAGTGCCTGCTGTCAGAGTTGAAGCGAACGAACCATTCACCGGCTGCGGGCAGGCCGATCGTATAGCGCTCAGAAGGGTGAGCGGAGAAATTCGCCACGACCACCACGCTGTCACCCGGCCCGCCCGACTCCCACCGATGATAGGCAATA
>DSBG01000011.1 GCA_011046135.1 Deltaproteobacteria bacterium | reverse complement strand
GCCTATAAAAGCCTTGCGAAACTTTTCCTGGATCTCGACAGGCTGGAAGAATCCATGCAAGTCTATGAGCATGCCCGCAAGATATATCCCAACGACAAGTACGTGTTAAACGGCATCGCGTCTCACTACTGTCCCAACGTTTAGCAGGATGGTGGTTGTAAATCAAGGTAAGAAGAGGGTTTTCGGAGAGACATGGGTGTAATCGATTTGAAATTATTTTCCGGAGAAGGCCATACTTGCGCATTCCCGCACAAGGAGCTGGCTGATGAACTCTGGTCGACCCATATTCTCTCAATTGATGGACTTTGTGCCTATCCACGAATTTCGCCGCTGTGTCAAACGCTACAGGGGCACCTACAAGATCAAGAGCTTTTCCTGCTGGAACCAGTATCTCTGCATGGCCTTTGCCCAGTTGACCTACCGGGAGAGCCTGAGAGACATCCAGGCATGTTTGCGAGCGGCACAGAACAAGCTCTACCATCTGGGCATCCGGGGCAAAGTCTCACGGAATACCCTGGCCAATGCCAATCAGGTACGGGACTGGAGGATCTATGCCGACTTTGCTCAGGTTCTGATCACCAGGGCACGGAAGCTCTATGCAGGGGAGTCCTTCGGTGTAGAACTGAGTCAGACGGTGTATGCATTGGACGCAACAATCATCGATCTCTGCCTGTCACTCTTTCCCTGGGCTCAGTTCAGGAAGCGCAAGGGAGCGGTAAAACTCCACACCCTCCTGGATCTCAGGGGGAGCATACCCACGGTGGTGATTGTCACCCATGGCAAGGTGCACGAGGTGAATATCCTCGATCAACTCATCATCGAAGCAGGAGCTCTGTACATCATGGATCGGGGATATATCGATTTTACCAGACTTCATGCACTTCATCTCTCTGGTGCCTTCTTCGTCATCAGGGCCAAAGACAATTTCCGATTCAGACGCCTCTATTCTCGCCCCGTCGACAAAGCCACGGGACTGCAGTGCGATCAGATTATCACCACCAAGAACTTCTATGCCCGGAAGGACTATCCCGAAAAGCTTCGCCGGATCCGATTCTTCGACAAAGCCAACAACAGGCGTCTGGTTTTCCTGACCAACAACTTCACCCTGCCGGCGCTGACCATTGCCGAGCTGTATCGCTGCCGATGGCAGATCGAGCTGTTCTTCAAGTGGATCAAGCAGCATCTGCGGATCAAGGCATTCTACGGAACCACCGAGAATGCGGTGAAGACCCAGATCTGGATCGCCATCTCGGTGTATGTCCTTGTAGCCATCGTCAAGAAGACCCTGAACATCGACAGCAGCCTCTACACAATTCTACAGATTTTGAGCGTCACCCTCTTCGAGAAGACACCCATAAAACAAATGCTTACAGATTCAGTGTGCACATATCCAGATGCAGTACCCGGCAACCAGTTGACTTTATTCGATTAACGTTGGGACAGTAATGAGACAATATGGGAGTTGACTTTTGCTTTCGAACCTAAGATATTCTCTTGAGGGTTTATTGGTTACAAATGACATGAGGAAACTATCCATACTTGTCTGCATACTGGTTCTTGCCCTGCAACTCATGGGCATCTTCGATCATTCCCTGTGGACCCCTGATGAGCCAAGGGTCGCGGAGATCTCACGGGAGATGGCTGCGAGAGGAGATTTCCTTATTCCTCATCTGTCCGGCCGGCCTTTCCTCGAGAAGCCACCGGTATACTTTACCGTGACCGGCCTGTTGTTCACAGTTTTCGGTACGGGAAACGAGGGGTTCGGGAGGCTCTCCTCTGTCTTCTTCGCCCTGGCAACCATTGCAGTGGTCTTCTTTTCCCTGCGAACGCTCGTTGGAGAACAGGTGGCTGCCCTCTCCACGATTGTGCTGGCAACCTCGTTCAAATTCTTCGAGATATCCCACAAGATGGTGGTGGATATCGGTCTCGTTTTCTTCATTGCTGCTGCGATGTTCTTCTTTCTCCTTGCCTATGAACAGAAGCTCCGGAGGGGATACATCCTGTTCTGGATCAGCATTTCCATGGCATTTCTCACAAAAGGCATCATCGGGCTTGCCATACCGGCTGCAGGTCTCGGCATTTTCGTCCTGTGGCGCAGAGACTTTTCCCTCATCAAGAGGATATGGTTCATCCCTGGGGCCCTCCTCGTGCTCGGTGTCATGCTCATCTGGGGCTGGGTGCTGTATGACCGGGGCGGCATGGAATTCGTCGATACCTTCTACGTCTATAACCAGTTCGGGAGATTCCTCCATGGGAGCAGCTACAGCGGGGGACACGTGAGGCCTTTCTATTTCTACATCCCCACCGTGCTGGCGGATGCGGCCCCCTGGTCGATCCTCCTGATCCCGGCCATGATCACCGGATGGAGAACATCCACCACCTCTCGGTTCTTCACCTCATGGCTCGCAGGAGGATTCATCCTGCTGAGCATATCGTCCACCAAGAGGGGATTGTACTTCCTGCCCATGTTCCCTGCCATGGCAGCACTGACAGGAATCTGGATGTCACGGTTTTCAGTGGGGAAAGATGCTGCGTGGGAGAGGATTGTCCTTTCGATTGTTCTCTGCATCATCTGGGCTGCATCGATCCTCATCCCCGTCGCGTACGTGAAGATTGGCGGGTCATGGATTACTGCCCTGATCCTCGCAATATGCCTGGTCGTTGCCTGCGGTATTATCTGGAAATCATGCAGGAGGCATCTCCCATGGGCAGCGACCCTGACATGGGCTGCTCTCATCATGATCAGCGTCCCCTTTGTCTTTCCTCAGATAGACGAGATCAAGTCCTACAGACCCTTTTTTATCGATGCGGGGCATATTGTTCAGGGAAAACGCGTGATCGGATATAGTCTTACCGAGACAGTGGAGGCTCTGAGCCCATTCTACGGCAGGTTCTTCGTGGAATCCATCGAACAAGAAGACCGAACACTTTTCATGCAGAAACTAAGTGCGGGTGAGGTTGAGTTCGCCCTTGTTCTTCCAAGCAGGCTCGATGAAGACCTGAAGGGCATCCTGGAAACAGTTGGGAGCAGAGTTCTCGAGATAAACGACGACACGAGGAAACAGACACAGCTCTGGAAACTCCAAACCAAGCAACTCATGAGAAGAGATACATGAACGATTTCATACCCATGAGCAGGCCCTGGATCGACAGGGAGGAGATCGATGCGGTAACAGAGGTGCTTGAATCCGGATGGATAACCACCGGAGCGAAGTGCGTCGAGTTTGAAAAAGAGTTTGCAGCCTATACCGGTGCACACCGTGCGATCACGCTCAGCTCAGGGACCGCTGGGATGCACCTCCTCCTGAAAGCCCTCTCTATCGGGAAAGGCGACGAGGTGATCACTCCATCCATGACATTTGCCTCAACGATAAACCAGATCGCACTTTCCGGTGCACGGCCTGTATTCGCCGATGTTGACTACGAAACCCTGCTCGTGAAACCGGCGGAGATCGAGAGGTGCATCACGAAACATACCCGGGCAATCATCCCGGTGCACTATGCCGGTGCCCCTGCCGATCTGGACAGCATTCTCGAGATCGCCGGCGATATCCCTGTGATCGAGGATTCCGCCCATGCCATCGGAACCTTTTACAAGGGCTGTCATGTTGGGAGAAACAACATCGGGATCTATTCCTTCCATCCCATCAAGAACATCACCACAGGAGAGGGCGGCATGCTTACCGGAAACGACGATACCCTCATGAATACAGTACAGCTCCTGAAGTTCCACGGCATCGAGCGTGATGCCTGGAAGCGCTACGGGAAGGCATCTGACCCCACCTATGATATCGCAGTGCCCGGATACAAGTACAACTTGACCGATATCCAGGCAGGCATCGGAATCGTACAACTGAAAAAGATCCATGTGATCAATTCACGGCGCACCGAGATTGCCATGGAATACTTCAGCGGGCTCTCGGACATCGATGGCTTCGACCTTCCCGGGTCTCCCTCCTATGAACACACCCACTCCTGGCACCTGTTTGTGGTCAAGGTGAATTCCATGGAAAGAAAGGATTTTATGGAGGCCCTTGCAGAGCACAACATCGGCTATGGCCTTCACTTTCCTGCCTGTCATACCCTGAGATTCGTGAAGCAGCTCTTCGGTGAGACACGGTTGCCCGTAACCGAAGAAGCCTCAGGAAAGATCCTGAGCCTTCCGCTGTACCCGGGAATGGAAAAAGACCAGGTACACCGGGTGATCGAGGCTGTGAGGGGAATCCTGAGGTGAAACGCGCTCTCATTGTCACTGCTGTTCTTACAGTACTCGCATTTGCCTTCGTCGGGATATGGGTTGATATCAACCAGATCAAGTCTCATCTGAAAGACTTCCCCTGGGCCCTGCTCCCTCTCATCATGGTGTTCGGCTTCTGCAACGACCTTATCAAGTTCATCCGGTGGCAGATCTACCTGAAGAGACTGGGAATCAGTATCCCTTCATGGAAAAGCCTCAACATCTTCATCTCAGGCCTTTCCATGAGTGCAACCCCGGGCAAGATCGGGTTTCTCATCAAGAGCCAGATGCTCAAGAACGTGTCCGGGAAACCCTTCCTGGCAACCACGAGCGTAATCGGAGCCGAGCTTTACACGGACCTTATCGCCTTGAGCGTCATCTCCCTTGCAGGACTCCGTTTCCTCGAGTCCGGGAAGGTGATCATGCTCCTGCTCTGCGTGATTCCCCTGGCTGGACTCTTTCCGATCGTGCCGCGCACAGCAGTCACCCTGTTTGAACACATACCCCGTGTCTCGCACCGGGCGAGCGACCTGAAAAAAGTCATCGAAGACATGTTCATCCTCTTCGGTCCTGGGACACTCCTGCTTGCCCTGGGCGTGACCCTGCTGGCATGGACAAGCGAAGGAGTCGCACTCCACCTGATTATCCAGGGCATGGGGTTTGAGCTGGGAATTGTGGATGCAACCATCCTGTTCGGTCTCTCAACGCTCATCGGTGTCCTTTCCATGCTTCCGGGTGGACTCGTAGTGACTGATGCGAGCCTGATGGGGCTCCTGATTCGCTCCTCCATCCCAGCAACACCGGCTGCTCTGGGAGCGATCATGGCACGACTGTGCACCCTGTGGCTCTCCGTGATCATAGGATCCCTGTTTCTTATCGTGAACAGGAGTTTTGTATATGCACAAGAACGGGAGGCAAAGGCATGACCCAGGCAAAGATTTCCGTGATCATCCCGGTGTTCAATGAGGAACAGGTGCTCCCGAAGCTCTTTGAACGCCTCGTTCCGGTCATGGAAGGCATGGGGAGAGACTATGAGGTAGTCCTCGTAGATGACGGGAGCAGGGACCGATCTCTGGAAATCATCATGTCGCATGCAGGAGACATGGTCAGGATCGTGGAGCTCTCGCGAAATTATGGCCAGCACGCAGCGGTGTTTGCTGGGTTTGAGACCTCTACGGGCGAGATCATCATCACCATGGATGCAGATCTCCAGAATCCGCCCGAGGAGATACCGAGGCTGGTGAACACCATGGAGACCGGAAACTTCGAGGTCGTGGGAACAGTGAGAAAACTGAGGAAAGACTCGATCCTGAGGCGGATCCCCAGCCGAATCATCAATGCCATGACCAGGCGTATAACCGGGGTCAATCTCACGGACTGGGGTTGCATGCTCAGGGCCTACCGGAGACATGTGGTCGAGTACATGCTCTTGAGCCGCGAACACTCGACTTTTATCCCTGCCCTGGCCACCAGTTTTGCCAAGGACATAACCGAGATCGAGGTGAAACACGAAGAACGGTTTGCAGGAGAATCCAAGTACTCCCTTGCTAAACTTATCTCACTTCACTTTGACCTGGTCACGTCCTTCTCGGAATTCCCTCTAAAATTCATGCTGTATGCCGGGTTCTTTCTCGCCTTCCTGGGGATCGGGTTCGGGGTTCTGCTGGCCGTTGCCCGGCTTTACTTCGGTGCAGTATGGGCTGCAGAGGGGGTATTCACCCTGTTTGCCGTACTGTTCTTCTTCGTGGGGGCCCAGTTCCTCGCCTTCGGGGTCATGGGTGAATACGTGGGCAGGATCTACCGCGAGGTGAAACACCGTCCACCCTACACCATCAGGAGGACGTACCCGTGAGGGCAGTCGTATTCGCATACCATACCATGGGGACCATCGGCATCTCCATGCTCAGAAAAACAGGATTTGAGATCCCCCTTGTGTTCACACACCTTGATGACCCAGACGAAACAATCTGGTTTAAATCAGTATCCGAGCTGTGTACGAACGAAGGCATTGAATGGGTCGTACCGCCGGATCCAAACAGGCAGGAGTGGATTAATCAGATTCGTTCGCTGGAACCAGATATCATCTTCAGCTTTTACTACCGTTTTATGCTCTCCACACAAATCCTCGAGATTCCACGGCTCGGGGCATATAACCTTCACGGATCCTACCTGCCATACTATCGGGGACGATGCCCGGTGAACTGGGTAATCATAAGCGGGGAGAACAGCACCGGTGTGACTCTCCATGAGATGGTAGAAAAATCGGATGCAGGCCCCATCGTTGCGCAGAGGCCTGTTGAGATTGCTCTCGATGACACACCCCGTTCCCTCTTCAGCAAGCTCGAGCATGCTGCAGAACTCCTCCTTAAGGACATCCTCCCGCGGATCAGGGTGGGCGATATCAGAAAAATTCCTCAAGACCTGGAAAAGGGATCGTACTTCGGTGGGAGAAAACCCGAAGACGGCCGTATCGCCTGGGAACAGTCTGCTCGAGACATCTACAATCTCATCCGTGGAGTCACACGGCCCTATCCCGGCGCATTTTCTTTTCTGGGAAGTACAAAGATACTGTTCTGGTGGGCTGAGTTTGATGAATCCTGTCAATGCGACGAAGGAAAGATTGAGACAACAGATGATGCCGTCATCATCGGGACCGGCAGAGGCTGCATCTTTCCTCGGGAGATCGAAGTCAACGGAAGAATATTCACAGAACAGCCACTGGTAGTCTATTTCAAAGAACATAACGGGGAGTTTTTACAATGAAGGTGCTTATTCTCGGTGTGAACGGGTTTATCGGCTCTCATCTGAGCACGAGGATCCTGGCAGAAACGGACTGGAACGTGTACGGAATGGATCTTACCGATCACAAGCTCAAGGGGGTGATCGGCCACGAGAGATTCCACTTCATCGAGGGAGACATCGCCATCAACAAGGAGTGGATCGAATACCATA
Organism: Deltaproteobacteria bacterium; assembly: GCA_011046135.1. Lineage (GTDB taxonomy): Bacteria > Desulfobacterota > Desulfomonilia > UBA1062 > UBA1062 > DSBG01. The sequence continues at coordinate 3,505 of DSBG01000011.1, read as the reverse complement.
TCAAGAAGTGCGACGTGGTCCTTCCTCTGGTGGCTATTGCAACACCCAAGACCTATATCGAGAACCCGCTCGGGGTCTTTGAACTCGATTTCGAGGAAAACCTGAGGATCATCAAGCAGTGCGTCAGGTACAACAAGCGTATCATATTTCCTTCTACATCGGAGGTCTATGGTATGTGTACTAGTGAGAGTTTCGACGAGTATTCATCTCATCTTGTACTCGGCCCCATTCCCAAGCAGCGCTGGATCTACTCCTGCTCGAAGCAGCTCCTCGACAGGGTGATCTGGGCATACGGGCAGAACGGAGTACTTGATTTCACCCTGATCCGCCCATTCAACTGGATCGGCCCGAGGCTCGACTCCCTCGAGACCGCGAAAGAAGGATCTTCCCGTGTCGTTACGCAGTTCATCGCTGCTCTGGTCTTTCAACAGCCCATCGTGCTGGTGGACGGAGGAACGCAGAGCAGATCCTTTACCTACATCGATGACGGGATCGATGCCCTGATGAAGATTCTGAAAAATGAGGGCAGCATGGCAACAGGCCAGATATTCAATCTGGGAAATCCGAAGAACAACTGCACGATCAAGGATCTTGCTGCCAAGCTGCTCGACATGTACAAACATCATCCGCTCCACAGGAATGATACCAAATACTCGGAGATCATCATCCAGGATGCAGACACATTCTACGGGAAAGGGTACCAGGATATCTACACCCGTGTCCCTTCCATCGAGAATGCGCGAGAACGTCTGAGATGGGAACCAAAGATCTCCCTCGAAGATGCACTTAGGATGACCCTGGACAGCTTCCTCATCGAGAAGAGCTCGGATCATGCCTCCCCTTGCCCTGAAGATTGATGTCGATACCTACCGGGGGATGAAGCTCGGCATCCCCGAGCTATCCGGTATCCTGGAAAGGTTCAATATTCTAGGAAGCTTTTTCATCAGCTTTGGCCCCGACAGATCGGGCCTGGCCGTGCTTCAATTCTTCAGACCAAAGTTCATCAAAAAGATGCTCCGCACAAATGCGCCAGGCTTGTACGGCCTGAAGACTGTGCTGTATGGCACCCTGCTTCCCGCACCCATGATTGGGAAAAACTTTCCCGATCAGATCAGGTCTCTTTCCGGCCTGGGCCATGAAATCGCATGCCATGCATGGGATCACCGCCTCTGGCAGGACTGGCTGCCTCTGATGAGAAAAAAGACCATCGATGCATGGTTTACCAGCATGGTGGATGCATATGAAGAAATCCTTGGCCGAGTTCCTGAAGCTTTCGGGGCACCCGGATGGGTGATGGACTCCCGGGCACTCGAACGTGTGAAGGCACATGGATTCCGGTACCTGAGCTGTACAAGGGCCGATTCTCCATTCCTGTTTCGGGAAAACAGCCTGGTCGAGATCCCATCCAACCTCCCCTGCATCGAAGAAGTCGGGGTCGAGGGGGTTCTGTCACAATTGCGTGAACAATCAAACACTCACATTCCCCAGGTTCTTCCCGTGCATGCCGAGGTGGAGGGAGGTCTGTACCGAAAGGAATTTGAGATCATTTTGGAGACTGCCATATCCTGTGGCTATGAACTCGTGCGTATACAAGATATTGCACATTCCATTGATACAGCGTCTCTCCCCATCAGAGAGCTGAGGATGGGCATGATCCCCGGGAGGGCGTTTCCATGTGCCATATGATTATATGTTGCCAGAATCAAAGCCAAAGGGGAAATATTACAAAGATATTCAATCACATGCTACAAGGGAACGATTCTTTGTTGTGATTGGCGGGCTGCAAACAAAACAGGATACATGATGTTCCTTCGACAAAATAACCATGAATTGCCTGCTTCTCCAAGAACCGTATATAGCATTCTACCGATCGGTATCTGGGGCCTTGGATTTGTCTCAATGTTTATGGACATCTCATCTGAACTCGTTCATAGCCTTTTGCCAATATTCATGGTCACGGTACTTGGTACATCCATGGTTACCTTTGGCATTATCGAAGGTTTTGCCGAGGGAGCTGCTGCGATCACAAAGGTCTTTTCGGGAGCGATCAGCGATTACTGTGGAAAGCGCAAGTTTCTCGCTGTGGCCGGGTACACACTGAGTGCCTTGACCAAACCGATATTTCCGCTAGCAACAACAATAGGATGGGTGTTCGGAGCACGATTTGTCGATCGGATCGGCAAAGGCATCCGCGGTGCGCCACGTGATGCGCTGGTTGCTGATATTGCACCAATACAGCTTCGGGGTGCAGCCTACGGTTTACGTCAATCACTTGATTCAGTTGGGGCTTTTATGGGACCACTCATGGCTGTCATATTCATGATCTGGTTTATAAATGACATCAGAGCCGTTCTATGGGTGGCAGTCATACCGGCGTTCATTGCGGTATTTCTTCTGATAATCGCAGTACGCGAACCCAAGTCCGCGGAGAGTGCTGCTGATCCCCAAAATCGCCTGACGTTCACTGACACCAAGAGCCTACCTATGGGGTACTGGCTTATCGTTGTTCTTGGTGCTGTCTTTACCCTTGCTCGTTTTAGCGAGGCGTTTCTCATTTTACGCGCCCAAGATGTCGGGCTTCCTATTGGCTACGTGCCAATGATCATGATCGTGATGAATATCTTTTATTCCATGTTTGCGTATCCAGCAGGTGCAGTGGCGGACCGACTTTCAGCCAGAGCCCTTCTGGTGTTCGGGCTTGCGATACTGTTCATCGCCGATGTCGCATTGGCGATTGCTGTATCGCCGTTGGCCACATTCGCCGGGGCAGCTTTCTGGGGTCTGCATATGGCGTTCACTCAAGGATTGCTCTCGAAACTTGTTGCCGATACCGCGCCCTCTGATCTTCGAGGTACGGCCTTCGGGGTGTTCAATCTTGTAAGTGGGCTAGCGCTCTTTCTGGCAAGCTTTATTGCAGGATCATTATGGACCGCATTCGGCGCGCCGGCAACATTTTTTACTGGAGCATCGTTCGCGATTCTTGCAGCGATGGGCCTGCTTCTTTACCGTCCTAAAACCCGCTCTTAAAGGGCTGTTGTGTGATCGGGCAGCGTGGCGCTCCGGCCGACAGCTGAGCGCGTATTACGACATGGGGGTGAAATTCGAGGCGGTCAGGGACTGAGCCTGTTCTGGTTCGTACTAGTTCCAATCAGATGATACAAGGCATCCCGTTTTAGATAGTATAGTACAAACTGGGGAGGTATGATCACAGATAGAACTTTACGATGCAGTTCCTTGACATGAATGTAAAGATCTTCAAACAAACTATTCAATGATGATAGATTGTTATATGAGGCACATGCTCTTTAGTTTTGTGCAAACACTATCCATATCAATTACATTACTGAAGTTTCGCACACCGAATCAGTTCAAGTCAATAGAGTGACCAGCGTCAACTATAATTTCCTTTCGCATTGACTCATAGAAAATGCTACCGAAGCCGAGCTGTTGCCTCATGGGGTATGTTACCAAGAAATGGGGGCAATAAATGGCAGACAAAGGCATC
>DSBG01000062.1 GCA_011046135.1 Deltaproteobacteria bacterium | reverse complement strand
GTCAGATTGAGTGTCCGGTCCCTGATGGTGCTGGCAACCCACCTCGTGCATCCCAGGGGGAGCTGTTCCAGGAGTTCCGGATCCCCCGAATCCCCGAACAGAACGGGAACACCCTTTGCCTGTGTCTCTTTCAGTACCTGTGGGTCGAAGTCAACGCCCATGATCTTCTTGTCCCGTTTGAGGAGATTGTCGATCAGACCGCTCCCGTAGTTGCCCAGTCCGACCACGATGGCATCGATCTCTGTGAAACTGCACGTACCCCCTGATTCAAGCTCCCGATAGGGGTTTTTCCTCTCGAAGAGCTTCAGGGGCCCTGAGAGTATGCGGTAGAGTGCAGCTGAATTGAGGATCATGTAGGTTGAAACAAAGATGGTTACGATGCCGACCAGGGTGATAAGACCCATGGTTTCCTCAGAGATGTGCCCCATGGTCACCCCGAGGGCCCCGAGGATCAGCGAAAATTCGCTGATCTGAGCAACGGTGAGCCCTGCCAGAAAACCAGTCCGCCGGCGATACCCCATGATGCCCATGATGATGATCACGATCAGGGGATTGCCCACGAGGACGAACACGGAGAACAGCATGGCATTCCCGATCTGCGCACCGATGGTCGCCAGTTCCAGTCGTGAACCGAGATCGAGGAAGAAGAAGAGGAGCAGGAAATCCCTCAGGCTCACGAGCCGGGCGCCGATTGCCTCACGATACTGGGTAGACGCAAGTGAGACACCCCCGAGAAACGCACCCACTTCCTTGCTGAACCCGAGAAAATCCCCGAATGCCCCGAGAAAGACCGCCCAGGAAACAGCAAAGAGCACCAGCAGTTCCTGGCTGCGGGCAAGCATGTGGGTGAGACCCGGGAGAACGTACCTCATGAGCAGCCCGATACCGATGAGAAATCCGATACCCTTGCCGGCGATCCATGCGATTTCCCCGAGGGCCTCCTGCTGATTCATTGTACCGCCTGCCAGGGCCGTCAACGCGATCAAGGCCAGGATCGCCGCAATATCCTGAACGATGAGGAATCCCATGGCAATGCGGCCGTGGAGGGCATCGATCTCCCGCTTGTCGGAGAGCAGTTTGACGATGATGATGGTGCTGGAAAACGTCAGAGCCACGGACACATAGACGGCACCCACCGTGGACATGCCCAACCCTAGGGCAATGAGGAAGCCGAAGATGGTGGTGAAGATGATCTGGCCAAGGCCGGTGGCAAGTGCAACAGGTCCTGTCGTGCGGATCAGATTCAAATCGAGCCTCAACCCCACTACAAAGAGCAGCAGCGATATGCCGATCTGGGCCAGCAGTTCGATCTTGTCGTGGGCACTGATAATCCCCAGTCCAGAGGGACCGACCATGACACCCGTGATGATGAACGCAATAATGAGCGGCTGGCGCAGCGCCATGCCCAGAAGGCCGAACACAAAGGCAATGAGCAGGACCGAAGCTATTTCGAGGAAGACGCTATCCATTTCCGTATCCCGTCTGTCTGTTTTCAGAAGCCTCCCAGGAACTCTCGAGAAGGCCCATCTTCCTCAATCTCCAGCCCAATTTCCAGTACATGGCCGAGAATATACTACTTCATCCCCGGGCTCGGCAAATGAATTGTCTTCAGGGTGATGTAACAGAACTTGTGTCAGGTGGAGGATGGCTTTTTTTTAGAAGAGTGTCCTCTGGCACACCGCACTTTTCGAATTGTGGAAGCACGAAACGCAACTTGATGAGTGAGTACTCAGTATCAAAGGCGATCTGTTCTAGGAAAGGAGTGATGCCTGGTCCTGCATCTTAATAATTCTGATGAGCTCCTTGATCTCGCTGTTGTCCTGATCCACAAACTCAATGCCCATCCCCTTCCCAGGCTCACAATGGATTACCTTGCCTTCAACACCAATGATTTTTTTCATGTAACTCCCGACCAAGGAGATGTGTATGATCTCACCGTATTCCCTGGTGTATGGAGTTTCGATGTATATACCATTGATGCTGATGTTTTTCGCTGTGCCCCTCAAATATTTCCTATGCCGGTCTTGATATATGGCCTCGATCTTTAGAGGCATCAGATGGTTCCTGTCGACATTCCTCTTGTTATTCTCATTCATGAGTACACCCTTGCGTGACTTCCATCATTACCATGCATTTCGTCAGAACGTTCTATTTCTTTAAGGACAAGGTTGCTTCGTTGCGCATGGATTCCCCTCGGGTATACACGTATTCAGCTCGGTTGAGTCAGTTGTAGTCATTTCATTTTCAGGGGGTACTTCATTTCAGCGCGTGTCGAAGGACATGCACTCTTCGAGTGATCTGGCATCTGGCCTGTGATTCCCGCTCTGTCATGCAACGTGGTGGCATCATAAAAACACTGTCATTCCACAAGGCAGAATTACTGCTTTAAATACTCCCGAAGATTCATTATTGATGGTACGCTACCCTACGAACCATATGCGCAAGGAGATGCTATGACCTACCCGCATTTGTTTTCACCTGGAACCATCGGCAATGTAACCATCCACAACCGGATTGTCATGCCGCCCATGGAAGTCGGCATGGCCAATTTCGACGGCACGCCTTCCGAACAGTTGACAGCCTACTATGAAGAGCGTGCAAGAAACGGCCTGGGCCTTCTCATCACAGGCGTCGCGCGCGTCAACGAACTGCACGGCGCAGCACATCCCCGCCAGTTGGCCATGAGCCACGACCGACATATCGAGCCCTTCAGCCACATGGTCGAGCGTGTACATCGATACGGGACCAAGGTCTTCTGCCAGCTGCATCATCCCGGACGGCAGAACTTCGGACTCATGATCGGATCCTGGCTGGTAAGCGAAATGATCGGCCGCCTCTGGCCGGGCTACTGGAAGCTTTTTGTCAAGATCGGGCCCTGGGCCAAGAAGTTGGGCGACCGTGGATGGACCCTGCCGGTGGTCGGGCCTTCGGCCGTGGTGTGCACATATGAAAATCAGCGTACACGCGCACTCATGCATTTCGAGATCAAGAACCTCGTTCGCGATTTCATCCGCGCTGCCAAGCGCGTACAGCGTTCGGGTGCCGACGGAGTCGAACTGCATGCCGCTCACGGCTACCTCATCCAGCAGTTCCTGAGCCCGTATACGAACCGGAGAACCGATGAATACGGCGGATCATTGGACAACCGCATGCGTTTCCTGTTGGATATCATCCGCGGCATCCGTGTCGAGTGCGGTCCAACCTTCCCCATCATGGTGCGCGTGTCGGTGGATGAGTACTATCGCTGCATCGGCAAGCCGGGCTGCGGCATCGAATTGGATGAAGGGGTCGAGATTGCACGACGGCTTGAACAGGCCGGCATCGACGCCATCGACGTCTCCTCTGCCGGCTATGAAACCATGAATTACTGGCTCGAACCCATATCCTATGAGCCAGGATGGCGCAAAAACCTGGCCCAGACCGTCAAGAACGCCGTGACCATTCCAGTTCTGGCTGCCAACCTGATCCGGAGCGCTGAACAGGCCGAAGAACAGCTCGCCCAAGGCATCCAGGACTTCGTGTGCCTGGGCCGTCCCTACCTGGCCGATGCCTCTTGGGCCTCCAAAGTCAGCCAGGAGGCTGAAGGTGATATCAGGCGCTGCATCAGCTGCTTGTGGTGCTTCGAAAGTTTGATCGCCAACGCTGTTATTGCACAACCGGCGGAGTGCGCCGTGAACCCGCGCTTGGGGCGTGAACAGGAAACCGCAATCCCTCTGAAAAACGGCGAGGGCCGAATCGTGGCAATAATCGGCGCAGGACCGGCAGGCCTTGCTGCTGCCGAAGTTCTCGGTTTACGCGGGTTCAAACCTGTCATCCTGGAAAAGAACGCCGAGGTGGGTGGTCAGTTGCAGGTGGCCAACAAACCACCAAAGAAGGAGAAGATCACCTGGTGCTTTAACGACCTCGCCAGTGCAGCCCGGAAGAACGGGACTGAGATCCGCTTCGAGACCACGGCTACCCGTGAGGCCGTTCAGGCACTGAACCCCTATGCCGTTATCGTGGCCACCGGTGGTGTCGCCACACGTCCACCGATCGTGGGAGCAGACCTCCCGAATGTCTCCACCTACACCGAGATCCTGAAAGGCAGCGTGAAGGTAAGCGGAAAACACGTGGCCGTCATCGGCGCAGGCCTTACCGGATTGGAAACGGCAGAGAAGCTCGCCGAAGACGGTAATCAGATCGTGCTGGTGGAGATGCTGGTCAAAATTGGTCAGGACGCCCTGCCACAATGCGTGGACGATGTGGTAAGCCGCCTTGCTGCCCATAACCCTACCATCATCACCAGCCACAAGCTGGTGCAGGTCAAACCCGGCACCATCGTGCTGGAACACGTCAGGAGCAAACAGCGCCGCGAACAACCGGTCGACCACGTCGTGCTGGCCTTGGGCGTACAAAGTAACGACGTCCTGGCTCAGCAACTCAGACCCTACTTCCCGAAACTCTACACAGTAGGCGATGCCAGGAAAGTGGGCCGCATCGCACACGCCATCCGCGATGGATTCGATACGGCCTGGAATCTTCAATAAGGGGACTCCAGTTAACAAGGAGGCCAATCACATGGATCTACATTCCACGTTCCGTTTCTTCAGGGAAGATGCGTGCGATCGCTGTGGAATCTGCTTTGAGCGCTGCCCTGTGTTGTGACTGGGCTGGAACCATCCCCACACTATTCGGGCCAACTTCGGATAATTCTTTGCACACGTTCTGAAACCTGTTGTACAGACTCTCTCTACGATTACAGGAGGCCGAGGCCACAGGCACTGACATCCTGGTTGTTCCTTGCCCGGGCTGCTGCGTATTCCTTTCGCTGATAAAGGTGCTCACGAACAGCACGATTGACAGCTCCCTTCCCATTGAGTTCATCCAACGTGCCGCCGGGGAACAACCTGTTCATAACCATGAGAAGCGGGCATGGGATATTCTTGCCATTGCCACAAACCTCCTTCTCATGTGGTCTTTTTCCGCCAAGCGATTCTTTCCCAGACCCGTCGAGATAGAGGAACCGCTCCCCGATGCCAGGAGGGGCGATGTGCTGCGGATAAAACTGCTTGGCATGCTCTATCATAGCGTTCTGGTGCAGAACCCTCTCTCGAAAAGACTAGTTGCGTTGACGGTGAAAGCCCTGATACGCAGATATGGCGTGTACCTCGAAAAGAAAGCGCACCATAACCGGCATGAGCCTCACCCACAGATGAGACGGTAGAATCCCCATCAGTCCGTAAACGATCCGCCCCGGCAGAGGAATATATGTTCCGGCGAAGTCCGCATGGTCGACACCCAGGAAAAGCTGTAGAATTCAACCGGGTTTTAAGATAAACTCGCCCATGTGAAAACTTCTCCTGTCACAGGAACGGACGCAGGCCGAGAAGGCAGAACCATAACCATTACCGGAGCGGTTGCCAACTTCTTCCTGATAGTGGTGAAATTCACTGCCGGGATTCTGGGGAACAGCCAGGCCCTCATCGCCGATGCCATCCACTCGATATCCGATCTCTTCACCGATGCCGTGGTGCTGATGGGCCTGTGGGTGGGGAGAAAACCCCCTGATGATACCCACCACTTCGGTCACGGCCGGATCGAAACCACAGCATCGGCAATTGTGGGCATTTCTCTGACAAGTGCGGCCGTTTTCATCGGCTACCAGGCCACGATGGATGTGTACCACCACACGGAACATCATCCCACATGGATAGCCCTTATCGGGGCGTCTCTTTCCATTGTCGTCAAGGAGATTCTGTACCAGTACACCGTGATCGTGGGAAAAAAGATAAAGAGCCAGGTGGTGATCGCGAATGCTTGGCACCACCGTTCTGATGCACTCTCCTCGGTGGCTGTGCTTTTTGGCGTGGGTGGAGCACTGATCAACCCGGGCTGGCATATCCTCGATGCGTATGCAGCCCTCGTTGTCTCATTCTTCATCATCAAGGTCGGACTGGATGTGCTCTGGAAATCGATGAGAGAAATGACCGATACTGCCCCGAGAGCAGAGGTCGTGGAACAAATTCGAGACTGTATCGGTTCCGTCGCAGGGGTAAAAGGCCTACACGATCTCAAGGTTCGCACCATTGCGGGCATCTACCATATTCAGGTCCATATCGAGGTCGACAAAGCATTGAGTATTTCCGAGGGACACCTCATCATCAATGAAGCACGGTCAATCTTGAGGAAAACGCTTGAAGATGTCGGAGAGATTACGGTTCATCTCGACCCGGCTTGATCATCACAGGAGTGTTTACCCTGTATGCGCCCTGAGCATCTGAACGGGCGGCACGATCTTGTCTGTGTTGGCAATCGCCTGGGCATTGATGGTATGAGGTTTCTATGACGCGAACCCTTCTGCCCGTACAGCACCATCCGGGCCGCCACTGCGCCAGCACGGCCCTGTGCAACATGGTCAATTTCCACCGTATTCCCTTTACAGAAGCTATGTGCTTCGGCATCGGGGCCGGACTCGGGATCTGGTACATCGACACCGGCCCTGTAACGCCCGGGAGAATGGTCCACGTCCGCTCTGCAGACATCGAGGCACAGTTCTTCGACCGGATGGGCTGTCCTTTAACCTGGCAACAGTTCACAAACCCCATGGATGCGCAGAAAGCCTTGTGTAACAACCTTGACAACGGTCTGCCGGTCATCGTGCAGACAGACATCTATTACCTGCCTTACTATGGATCGAAGACCCACTTCCCTGGCCACGACATCATGATGTGGGGCTACGATGATACCGACGGCATCTTTTTCATCACCGACACCGAGCGGGTCGACCTGCTCAGCGTCTCTTTCGATGCTATGCGCAAGGCCATCTATTCCAGGGGAGGCTTCTTCACTATGAAGGGAAACCAGTTTTCACCGAAAAAGCTCGCCCTGCCCGAGGACCTGTCGGAGGTCATCAGCAGGGCCATTGCCCACAACAGCCGCGTAATCCTCTCTGAAGACCACGGGTTCCAGGGCATTCTCGGCCTGGAAAAGTGGAGTCAAGAGATCCTTGATGTGTGGCCGAATCTCCCTGATCCGCAATGGACCGCCCGCTTCGCCTACCAAAATATCGAACGCAGGGGAACCGGGGGTGGTGGTTTCCGGCTCATGTATGCTGACTTTCTGAAAGAGGCTCAAGCCTACTGTCCAGAAATTGCATCACGGGGCCTTTCCCGGGCCATGTACGAGATCGGCGGCGCATGGACAGTCCTCGCTCTTTCCCTCAAAGATGTATCCGAACAGGAGAGGCCCGATTTCAGTTCCGTGATCGAACCCCTGTGTCGTGTAACACGACTCGAAGCAGCATACCATCGGGAGGCACGATCACTCGGAGATGGTCGAGCTTAGTTGAACGAGACTATCACCCCACTACGTACCCCGAACTGCTCTCGTGTCAGGACATCTCCGGTCAGTTCTTGACTCGGCGGCGCTCACACCTATCATTACTGAACAAAGGCAGTTGAATGTGTGGATGATGTCAGTACACGCTCAGAACGATATTTTTTCCTTACAACCAGATAAACCACACCCTGGCAGCCATGACGTGACTTCCCTTTCATGCACAGAGATATTGGAACGACTCACAAGAGTTCACGCTTTATCTTGTCTTGCATCTATGATGCTCGCGAGAGTGCATCTATCACCTGATCCATTCAGGAAAAGAGGGGCGCATGAAGGAACCGTTCATAAGTCTGAAGAAGACTATCAACGTTCTATCAACAACCAACCAACCCTACAGAGAATTGCGAAGACACCTCGACAAACAAGCAGTTGGATGTCCCGCGACATTTTCTGGCGTGGAATTGCGCCTCCTGAAAGAACTCTTCACCATCGATGAGGCAAAGGCCGCGCTGCTCCTGAGTTACAGGTTCGAACCGTTGGATGCCATCTGCGCAAGAGCCGAGGAAAAAGGATATGATCGGAAGAGCATTGTCCACATCCTTGAATCAATGGGAAAGAAGGGGTGCATCTTCGTCAGGTACAAGAACGGTGAACCACTGTATTCCTTGCACCCGTATGCAATCGGGATGTATGAAATGCAGATTAGACGACTCACCCCCAGTTTCGTTCTGGACCCACGCAGGTTTTTTCTCCAGGGTTATGCCATTGAGTACCTGACTACCCATGTGCCACAGGTGAGGGTGATCCCTGTCGACAAGAGTGTTCTTTCTCTTCAGAATGTCGCCACCTATGATCACATCAGAGACTTTGTTGATCGGGCACAAAACAGGATCAGCATTACCGACTGCATCTGCAAGGTTTCAACAGACCTGCTCGGCAAACCGTGCACGGTGACTGACCGAAGAGACGTGTGCATGGGATTTCTTGATTTTTTTGACACCTACTCTCGTCATGGTTGGGGAAGAGCGATTTCAAAACAGGAAGCGATGGACATCCTGGACCAGAATGAGAAAGATGGTCTGGTGCTGATGACGGCAAGCATGCAGGAACCGCAATTTGTCTGTTCGTGCTGCGATTGCTGTTGTGGAATCATGGAAATGATGAAACTTATGCCACGGTCGGTGGATTTTACCGCCAGTAATTTTTCCGCCGAAGTCAAACCCTGAAACGTGCACCGGGTGTCGAATATGTGTGGATCGCTGTCAAATGGAAGCAATCCTCTTCGATGAGCAGAATTCAAAAGCATCGGGCATCAATCTCAAACGGTGTATCGGGTGCGGATTGTGTGTGGCCACCTGCAATACCGGATCCATCAAGCTGAAGAAAAAGGACACCAAGTTCATACCCCCCAAAGACTTTGATGCGCTCTATGAAGTTCTTATGCGGAACAAAAAAGGGATGCTCGGAAAACTGGCACACTTTGGGAAGTCGCTCTTTGGAATGAAGGCGTAATACGTTTTCAGGCACATCTCCACGCGTCGGGGAAAAAACATATCCAACAAGGGACGCTTCTTCTTCCAGAAGATTCAGGGAATTGAATTGTTGCCCCTTTACGAGTATCGTTCAGATGTGTGAATCATGTAAGGGATCGGGTGCCCGGACACGTGTTGCGAACGGTCCCTGTTTCGTTTCTCACAGGAACAGATCGAGGAGATTCGAACAGAGCTTCCCTGCCAGTAGTGAACTGTGCGATACTGTCCCAAGGAGAATACCCGATGTCCATACGACCACGATGGTGGATGCTCCTGCAGGCCCTGCTCTTTCCCTGGACACGCAGGACCCTGCAGTCAACCAAGACAACGCGACTGGGGAGGATTGCAGCTCGTTTCTCTGTGCCGCTCTTGAGCGGCCGGAATTTCCACATCACCTACCTGCCGATCAACGAGACGATCGATGCCCCGGGCAGCACACCGATTCCCCTCGTGGTATTGGAAAAGATCGTACGTGAGGCTGCACACCACGTCATTATCCGCCGCTGCACCTGCCGCGATGGAAACCAATGTGCACACCATCCAGTTGGGCTGGCATGCCTCCTCCTCGGTGAAGGTGCGAAGGAAATCGATCCGTCCGTAGGACAGCACGTGAGCGTGGATACGGCCCTCGAGCATGTCCGCCATTGCGTGTCAGACGGCCTTATCCCCTTTGTCGGACGGTTTAAGGCCGACAACCTGATCTGGGGAGTAAGAGACCGTGGGCGACTGTTGACCGTGTGCTTCTGTTGTTCATGCTGCTGCATCATCATGAACACGGTGAGGTGCATGCCGCACGTAACGCAGGACGCCCTTGTGCGCCTCAGGGGGTTGGCCCTCTCCCTGGATACCCGGTGCTGCACCGCATGCGGCACCTGCATACAGGCCTGCTTTATGGACGCACTCAGCCTGTCTGATGATGGGATTATTCGTGACGAAATTCGCTGCAAGGGGTGTGGGATGTGCGCCTCAATCTGTCCCAACAACGCCGTCAGCATCTCGGTACCGGACCTGCCTGCGGCCATGGTTGACCTAGAAACCCGGATCGGTCGATTGATTGATTATCGCTGACTGTTCGTTCGATGCAGCAAAACAGTACCTACTTCTTTGTGGGTGTCGCGCGTAGAACCGCTTGTTAAAAACTCCAAGAACCTACTCTGGGGAACCCTGATACCAGGCGCACCAATGAAATGAGAACAACATGTCTGTTCCTTTCTTCGCTCATTTCATCTGATTCTTCTTCTTTTGCCTGTCTGCTGCCTCTCGTATGCTCTGAAGCCTCTTAATCCGGAGTTGTGGAGTGATCTCCTTCTTCTGTGTTCCATCAGATCTCATCGATTTATCTCTCATGAGCTCGGTATCTCCTATCACGCAGAGAAGCAGAACAAGGTACTCGATCATCCACTTCATCTGGTCTGCAGAACTTCTTGGCTCTCCCGAAAGATACTACTGGCCCGGCCAAGATTGGAAAAAGGGGGACAGGCATGCCTGTCCCCTTAGAGTTGTTTAGGCTTTGTACACGTTGGAAGCCTGGGGCCCCTTTGGTCCGGCTGTAATTTCGAACGTTACACGCTGGCCCTCTTCAAGTGATCTGAAGCCTTCCTGTTTGATTGCCGTATGGTGCACGAATACATCTTCTCCACTGTCCGCTGTGACGAAACCAAATCCCTTTGAGTCATTAAACCACTTTACTGTTCCTTCTGCCATTGAATACCTCTTTTTTTCCAGACCCCCTTCATTGAAGAATGAAGGGCTCTGTTCTTGAATTTCTGAAAAGGGAATGTATCATCAGTGGAATTTTGACTTGTTGAAGTGCATGCGTATGTACGTTTCTTAAGACAAGATTCAATCTGATATATTCTTCTTCCAGATACCTCAGTACCCTAGAGGTGTTCTGTTCAACAGTCAAGCACAAAATGATATTCTGCGATTTCTCCTCAGACCCACGCTCTCACAGTGAGCCGAGGCGTTCTCATGACCCACCGTTCTTCGTTACCAGCCTGGCACGAAGGTTCCGTGACCAGTCCTCGATGAGGGACCAGTTGCGAACATCTCCCTCGGGCACCTTG
>DSBG01000084.1 GCA_011046135.1 Deltaproteobacteria bacterium | reverse complement strand
GGATACATCATGAAAAAGAGGCAGATGGCGATGGGGATCGAAACAACGGGAGCATCGTTGACGGTGATGGCCAACCCATCCAGGTATCTCGCTATCCCCGGGGAATATTTCCCGACCACGATCCCTGCGACAATGCAGAGAAGAACCCAGATGCTCAGGTATTTTTCGAAAACTCCCAGTCCCTTAGTTTCACCGTGATCATATGTCCTAGTCTTATCCATCGTTCTTTCTCCCTGCACGCTCTCTTCCGCATCTCAAACACTGACAAAAGGAGCAGAAAAAAAGTACAGCCCAAGGAGCAATATCACCACCCCGGCACCCTTTCTGAATACCAGAGAGGCACTGCCCCAGGCCCTGTTCTCGAGAAGCCGCTTCACCGAAGCGTCTCGTAAATACGTCTCGACCCTGTTTTCAGGCAGAGCTTTCTCATCAAGAGAACCCGGATACACACGCGTTTTCCTCCCCCCCACGTCAAGGCGGCTGTACTGATTGGGGCTCAAGCCTTGTGTCTCCCCCATGGTCTTCTGTCATGGACAGAGCCCCGCCCCCTAGTGACGGGCCTGTTCCTGGATCCAGCCCTGGATTCTAACCCTGATCTGGTCGCGCACCTGCCTGAATTTTTCAAGCGTTTCAGTCTCGGGCCCTTCGAAGGCAGCCGGGTCTTCGAAATCCCAGTGCAGGCGTTTCCCAGCCCCGGGGAACACCGCGGGGCAGCTGGCATCCGCGTGAGAGCACACCGTGATCACATAGCTGAAGTGCATCTTCCCCAGGTAGGCATCGAGATGCTTCGAGGTGTGGAAACTCATATCGATGCCGATCTCCTCCATGACCTGTTTCGTCACGGGATGAACTCCCTTTGGTTCGAGGCCGGCACTGAAGGCCTCGAAGCGATCGCCACCGAGTTTTCTGAGAAAGGCCTCGGCCATCTGCGAGCGGGCCGAGTTTCCGGTGCACAGAAACAGAACGCGTGTCTTGTCCATACTCCTCCATTCCGGGATAATCGTTCCCGGATCCCTCAGGTGATGAGCTTCTCGATATCCGCTGGCGAGAGCACCTTGCCCACGGCCTTGACCGTGCCGTCAACAGCCAGGGCTGGTGTCTGCATGACCCTGAATTTCATGATCTCGTTGATGTCATTCACCTTTTCAAGCTCATACTCGATGCCGAGATTTTTGGCTGCCTTCTCGGCGTTTTCCTGCAGCTTGGCGCACTTGGCGCATCCGGTTCCCAAGATCTGTATCTTTTTCATGGTGATCTCCTTGTCTCAAAAAAATGTTCCATAAATCATACCTGAAATGGTTGCCATGATGATGACCAGGAAGATGTAGACTGCGGTTTTCTTCGTTCCGATCACACCTCTGATCACAAGCATGTTGGGCAGCGAGACCGCCGGTCCCGCAAGCAGAAGCGCCAGGGCGGGCCCCTTTCCCATGCCTGCTCCGAGCAGTCCCTGAAGAATGGGAACCTCGGTCAGCGTGGCAAAGTACATGAACGCCCCGGCAACAGAGGCAAAGAAGTTCGCGGCAAGGGAATTGCCGCCCACCGCAGAACTCACCCACACCGAGGGAATGATCCCCTCGTGACCCGGCCTGCCCAGGAGAAATCCTGCCACGATCACGCCGGCAAACAGAACCGGCATGATCTGCTTGGCAAAGAACCAGGAGCCGTCGAACCACTCCTGCATCTGGCCCTCCTGGGTCGCGGTGATGATTGAAAGCCCGATGATTCCTGCGGCAAAGGCTACCGTCGGTTCCTGGGGAACGAGCAGGGCACAGATTGCTACAGCACCGGCAGTGAGAGCCAGCTTCCAGGCCTTGACCTGGAACCAGGTAATGAGCATAATCGCCAGGCCGGCGGCGCTGAGCCCGGTAAGCACCCACTTCAGTGAATAGATGTTCTGCCACAGGCCGGTCGAAGCGTCGGGCCTTCCCCAGTTGGCGAACACGAGGACCGCGATCATGGAGGCGAAGTACAGCACGTTCTGCCACAGAGGCCGATCCTCGTCTTGTCCAGACACACCTGCCTCGACCGAGACCTTTTCAAGCTCTTCCCTGCGGTAGATGACGTGCATCGTCAGCCCGATGACCACGCTGAAGACAATTGCGCCTATTGCCCTTGCTATGCCCAGTTCGATGCCGAGCACACGGGCTGTGAGGATGATGGCGAGGATGTTTATTGCCGGTCCGGAATACAGAAACGCCATGGCCGGCCCGAGACCCGCCCCCATGCGGTAGATGCCTGCAAAGAGCGGCAGGATGGTGCAGGAGCACACCGCCAGGATGGTTCCCGAGACCGAGGCCACCCCGTAGGCCAGCACCTTTTTTGCATCCGCGCCCAGGTACTTCATGACCGCGTTCTGGGAGAGAAACACTCCGATGGCCCCGGCGATGAAGAAGGCGGGAAGCAGGCACAGGACAACGTGCTCCTGGGCATAGGACTTCGCAAGATGCAGGCCTTCGAGAATTGCAGTATCAAACCGGGGGATTCCCACCGGGAGGGAGAACAGGAGGAGGAATAACCCTGTCAGCCCGGCAAGGCATTTCCATTCGTCTTTCCAGTTCATTCCGCGTCCCTTGCTCCTCTACGGCAGTCTCTCGATCTGTTGTTCCTTCTGCGACTCCGTCACTTTCTTGTAATAATATTTACATATACCTGTAGTGGTAATTGGCAATTTCGCCAAGTTGTTATGTAAAAATTTTTTTACCCCTGCGACGTACATGGGTTCGTTTCCCGACTCCCTTCCTCGAGAAGATGCTCCACGCACCTGAAAAACTCCGGAGCACAGTGGATTCTGAGAGTGTAGAACACCTGGTTGCCCCGCTTCTCATCGCTTACCACGTGTGCGTTCTTGAGCACGGCAAGGTGCTTGGACACTGTAGAGATGTCCGCTCTCACCATCTCGGTGAGTTCGCACACGCACCGCTCTCCCTTGGAAAGCTCATCAACGATGAACAGCCGTGTGGGGTGTGCCAGGGCCTTGAGGACCTTTGCCCTGGTTTCATATCTTGTACTGTCCTTCTGGTTCATTATTTGGCTAACTAGCCAAATAGAATCCTTCTGTCAATCCCTCTTTTTTGTGACTACCCCATAGGGCTGTACGGTCATACAGTGATGGTCTCGAAGAGAAGCAGAAACAGCTTGACGGGAACCTCATCAGGAGGATATATCGTTTATCGTCGATACTCGATAAAGGGACACGATGATGAAAACCATGATCCAGGAAAGATACGGCGCGATCGCTCAGACCGGTCAGGGGTGCTGCTCCCCGGGGTGCGGACTGCCGGGCTCAGAAGGAGAGATCGTTCAGATTGGCCAGATATGCGACTACACGCCGGAAGACCTCGGTTCAGGGAGCGGTTCCGCCAACCTGGGCCTGGGGTGCGGGAATCCCGTGGCCATGGCAGACCTGAAACCCGGGGAGGTGGTGCTCGACCTGGGCAGCGGCCCCGGCTTCGATGCCTTTCTCGCTGCCAGGGCCGTGGGCGAATCAGGCCGCGTGATCGGCATCGACATGACCCCTGAAATGATCGCGCTCGCCCGGTCCAATGCGGACAGGCTCGGTTTTTCAAACGTGGAATTCCGCCCCGGTGAGATCGAGAACCTGCCTGTTGAGGACGATTCCGTCGATGTCGTCCTCTCCAACTGCGTCATCAACCTCTCCACAGACAAGGGCGCCGTGTACCGGGAAATATTCAGGACCCTGAAGCCCGGAGGCAGGATCTGTATATCCGATGTTCTCAGGTCAAGGGAACTGCCGGAAGAGATACTGAACGATCCTGCCATGCATGCGGGCTGAATAGCCGGTGCAATCTCGCCAGGTGAGGCGAGGCAACTGCTTCGTGAAACCGGCTTTACCGAGATCTCGATACGGGCGAAGGACAACAGCGATGAGCTGATCAAGGGCTGGAAGTTCGGAAACAATACCGAACACCTGGTCGTGTCGGCCTATATCACCGCACGCAAAACCCGAGGCTGATCCCCATGGCACGAAAGACCCCGGAAACCTGCACCAGGAAAACCATCGACCTCAGCGAGGCCGAGTACATGCCGAATGATGCGTGCAAAGAGATGATCTCTGAACTCTCCAAGGGACTGGCTCATCCGTCACGAGTGGAAATTGTGCGCATCCTTGCCACCAAACCAAAGGAAGAGAGGTGCATCTGCGGCGATATCGTCAGCGCCCTTCCCCTCGCACAGTCGAGCGTCTCGCAGCACCTCAAGGTTCTCAAAGAGACGGGCTGGATCTATGGAGAAATCGAGGGGCCGAGCACCTGCTACTGTCTCGTGGACGGAATTCTGGAACTCTACCAGAGACTCGTGAGAAAAATACTGGAAATGGGGTGACGGTTCACCTATAAGACGGTAAAGAACAAGCTGAGTCGAAAACGACTCGAAGAAATGAAAGGAGTGTACCTGATGTTTGAAGTATCTCAGAAGGCAACAGAGATGGTCAAAGAATTCTTCTCAACTCGCGACGAAGTGTCCCCTTTGAGGATTATTGTCGCCGGGGTCGGTTGAGGCGGGCCCACACTGGGCATGGCTCTGGATGAGCCGAATGAAAACGATGAAACATTTGAAACAGGTGGATTCACCTTTGTGATCGAGAAAGAGCTTTTAGGACAGGCCCAGCCCATAAAGGTCGACTACATTACCTCGGCAATGGGCTCGGGGTTCGTTATCTCATCGGGTCTCAAGGACAACAACGCCTGCGGAAGCTGCACCAGCTGCTGAAGCATTTCCAGTGTCCCGAACAAAGGCCCTGTTCTCTCCACAGGGCCTTTGTGTTTAACAGATCACCCTCTCCAGATCTCTTGTTCAGGTTCTCTTGTTCGGGTCATGAATCCTTCTGCAAGAGGATCTGAAAACAGGTCTGCCTACAGGGCGTGGATACCCTGAATATGTACGCCTTTTGCCAGTGAGTGCTTCGCGCGCTCACGCTCATGAGCAGGGATCCTGATGCACACCCCGCAGTCCGAGCTCAGGTGCCGGGGAACCGGGATGACCTTGAAGGGGATCCCTTCCCGCTTGAGCAGTTTTTCCGCCAGGAGCGCTGCATTCACCGAGTCAAAGAGGATAACCTGGTATTCTGCTCCGCTCATACCTGGACGCATCTCCCGGCGTTCAGGAGCTGGGTCGCGATGTCATACATGTTGGAAATCTCTCCGATAGCAAGCTGTTCCTTGAGCTCGAAAAAACTTAAGCACGTCCCGCAGGACAGGATCTTCACTCCCTGCCCGGAGAGAACCCTCAGGTCATCGAGCACCTCCGACCCGTTCACGGTGAGGCGGACCCCGGTGTTGAGAAAGATGATCACCTCTGGCGCGGGCGCACTCTCCAGCAGGGTGTGGATAAAGCTCTTCATGAGGAGGGCACCGAGGTCATCGTCTCCTCTTCCCATCCTGTCCGAGGGGATCACGACGACAACCGGTCCATCAATAGGAGCGCTCTGAGGCATGTCACATGCCTGCACCTTCCTGATGTGAAGGTGAGTGGCACCACCTTGATCTTCCACGTCCACCTCGCACCCCCGGCTCGCTGCAAATCGTCTCACATTCTCACGTGATGTGGCATTGTCAACGATGACAACGATCTCTCCATGATCATCGAGGGCCTTTTTCGTGAGGATGACGGGCTGGGGACATGCCAGCCCCCGCGCATCGATCTCTTTTACCTGCTTTTCCATGATCTCTTCTCCAGAGTTCCTGCACAAAGGTCTGACACAGCCTGCAGTGCATAGCTCACCTGGTCGCTCGTGTTGAAATACCCGAGACTGAAGCGAACCGTCCCCCCGGGAAAGGTCCCGATGGTCCTGTGGGCCGAGGGTGCACAGTGCAGCCCGGGCCGCGACATGATCCCGTAGAACTCGTCGAGGGCAAGGGTCACCTCGGAAGGACTCGTGGATTCCATGGTGAAGGAAACGTTGGCAATGGATCTTGCCATGTCTTTTGGGCCGTACACATGAACGCCCCTGATATTCCTCAGGCCCTCTATAAGCTGTTCCTTGAGCTCTTCCTCCCTGGCCCTCACTGAAGCAAGGCCCTGCCTTTGCAGAAATCGCACCCCGGCCCCGAGGCCTGCAAGCCCCATGGCATTGGGGGTGCCAGATTCGTACTTGTCCGGCAGAAAGTCCGGCTGTTTCTCGAACTCCGACAAGCTCCCGGTTCCGCCCATGACGAGGGGGGTGAGTTCATGTTCCAGTCCCGGCCCGAGATAGAGCCCCCCGGTTCCCTGGGGACCGAAGAGCGCCTTGTGCCCGGTGAACACGAGGATGTCGATATTCATGCTCTGCACGTCGATGGGAACCGATCCTGCTGTCTGGGCTGCATCGACACAGAAGACAATGCCATGCTCGCGGGCAATGCTTCCCACCTCAGAGACGGGCATGAGGGTGCCTGTAACATTGGAGGCGTGAGTGAGCACGATCATCCGGGTTCCACGCATGATGGCTGCGCGGATATCACCGGGGTCGAGTTCTCCCGTGGGAGCACACTGAACAACGGAGAGCTTCACCCCCTGGGACTCGAGACCCCGAAGGGGGCGCATCACGGAGTTGTGTTCCATGCTCGAGGTGATCACGTGATCGCCTTTGTGCAGCAGCCCCTTGAACACGAGGTTCAGAGACTCGGTGGCATTTCTGGTGAAGATGATCCTGAGCATGTCCTGGACGCACAACAGTTCCGCCAGTGCCTCTCGGGTGTCCATCACCTCGCGGGCAGCCTGCACCGAAAGGCTGTGCCCCGATCTCCCGGGGTTCGCACCCGTGTGTGCAGCGAAGAGGTACATGGCATCCATCGTTTCCTGGGGCTTGGGCCATGAGGTGGCGGCATTGTCGAAATACACGATGTTTTCTGGATGCATGGAGGTGCTCTCCTCAAGCCCTAGTGAACCAGGATCATAATAGATGTCCTTGAAACCACATACCAAGATTAGGAAATCTCGACCCGGGTGTCAAATGCGTAATAGGCATGATGCGGTCGCACCCATTCCAGACAGGCATACAAACGGGCGGCACTCAGCGAGTCCCGGGTTCTTCCTTATGTAGCCGATGCACCACGGACACTGGTTTCATGATGCCTGGCTCCCTGATCACAGAAACAGTCAAGGCATCACGAGGGGAATGAACCGGGGGCTCTCGGTTCTGGGGAGAAAAGACCGAACCGACGGAAAGCCCAGAAACACCAGGAACATGGTGTCTTCCCGGGATGATCTTCCCTCCGGGCTCAGAATCCCCTCAGCAGAACTTTTCCATGAGGATCTGGGTAGAGAGGATGCCCACCAGGGCCCTGTTGTCGCGGAATCCCAGCCGATCGGCCTTAGAGCACTTGTCCACGAGCATACCAACCCGCTGCGGATCGAACACGGCGTGGCGCTTCAAGGGGTGCCACCGGGGGAATTCTCCTGCTCACCCCGGTTCCCGGGCACAGAAGATGGCACAGGACCCCGCAATGCAGAACACTGCCACAAAGATGAACGCTGCCTGATAGCTCCCGCTGACGTCATAGATGATCCCCCCAACAAAGGGAGAGGATGCCGAAAAGAGGGTGTAGAGCGGTGCCAGGATTCCCACGATGGATGCAAACGCTGCAGCGCCGTAGTAGTTTCCGATCAGTGTGGGCATGATCACAAAGGCACAACCGAACCCGATGCCCATGCACAATGCGTAGATCACCATGAAGAGCGTGTCGTGGGCAATCATGCAGGCGAGAACACCCACAAGGAGGAGCAGGAGAGATGCTCCGCCGAGCAGGCGAGGCTCGACCCTGTCTCCGAAAAAGCCGCCGAGCAGCCTGCCCACGATGCTGAACAGGGTCAGCAGCCCCAGGGAAAGCGAGGCCGTTGCCTGAGAGAGTCCATTGTCCATCAGGTGAATGATCCCGTGGGTTACACAGAACATGAAGGGCACGAAATACCCGACGATCCCGGCGAAGATGAGCCACAGAGCGGGTGTCTTCAGGGCCTCGTTCCTTGTCCAGATCCTCGCTGTCCTGTGAACAACCGGGCGAGGTGGTGTTCCCAACTGTTCACCCGCGATGTCAGGAGCGCCCCCATCAGGAACCTGGCCGAGGTCGGATGGCCTGTTTCTCACGAAGAGAATGCTCACGCATGCGGAAACCAGGCAGAGCGCCGCCACGATCAGCCATGCAATCCTCCAGTTTCCCGAGAGAGTTGCAATGAGTAATCCCAAGGATGGTGCCGCCACAACCGCACCGATGCCCGAGGCGGTAAGGACCACGGACATGGCCAATGCCCGTTTGCGCTCGAACCAGAGCGTGGCACCTGTCTGAACCGCCAGGACGCTCCCCAGGCCAAGGCCCATTCCCATGACAGGCCCGTAGACGAGGAAAAAGGTCAACGGTGACGACACCGCTGTGGCCATGAGCACCGCTCCTGTCATGAGCAGGAGCGATCCAAGCGTGAGGACGGTCCGGATGCCCTTCCTGTTTATGATGAAGGCAGCCAGGGGAGCAGACAGCCCGCTCATGTAGTGAAAGAGGGCGAAGCCACCCCCCAGGGTCTTCCTGTCGAACCCCATTTCCAGGACCATGAACGTGTTGACGACGCTGGACCCGTAGAAGACGAACCCGATATTGATGAAATAGATCAGCCACAGGACGCTGATCAGACGCCATCCGTAAAATTCACCACTGAGTTTCATGACTCTCCGCACAAACATCTGCCAGGGATTCTCATCATTTCATAACGCAGTTTGGCGCTTTTGTCCTGTCCAAACCCTTGAGCGTCGAGCTTATGCGCGAGGTGAATCCAGGAACAGGCCCGTTGGATTCTCAGGAGAGGGACAGCCATGACGGATTGAATTTTCACAGCGATCTGTGTATGGGTACAGGGAGAAGAGGTCTGAAAGACACGCACCGCTGCTCACCTCACAGATCAGATGCTGCGTGATGAGCGTGCGAAAGAGAGGGATTAAGGAAGAATGCCTGCGAATCTTCCACCCACCTATCACGAAGCTGAAAAGCGCTACCGGGAGGCAAAAACCCCGGAAGAAAAAATCGCGGCCCTTGAGGAGATGCTTGCACTGATCCCGAAGCACAAGGGCACCGACAAGATGCAGGCAGATATCAAACGAAGGATTTCCAAGCACAAGGAAGAGACGCAGAAGAAAAAAGGGGCGGCCAAACAGAAGAGCATCTTCTCCATCGACAAGGAAGGGGCGGCCCAGGTTGCTGTGATCGGCGGCCCGAATTCCGGAAAGTCTTCCCTGGTCTCCGCGCTCACCAATGCCACCCCCGAGATCGCACCCTTCCCCCACACAACCCACAAGCCCACCCCGGGCATGGCAGTGTATGAGAACATCAAATTTCAGCTCATTGACACCCCTCCCATAACCCTCGAGTATGTCGACCCCCAGATGGGCGATCTGATCAGGCGCGCGGACATCGTCGTCATGCTTCTCGATCTGCGTGCAGATCCCCTGCAGCAGTATGAAGACACACTGACGGTGCTTGCGCAGTTCAGAATCTTTCCCGAAGGCTCCCCTGTTCCTGAAGATGTGAAGAAGACCGTGTTCTCAAAGAAGATTATCGTCGTCGCCAACAAGATGGACGAGGAACAGCTCGTGGAGGATTTCTCGGCTTTCCTCGAACTCACCGGTTCGACACTGCCCGCCATCGGCATCTCCACCGAGAAGGGAACCAACCTGGATTCCTTCATGGCACTGCTCTATGAACACTCAGAGATCATCCGAGTCTATTCAAAGAACCCGGGCAAGGAGCCCGACCTGGATGAACCCTTCGTGATCCCGAAGAACAGCACCCTGGAAGACCTTGCCTACAAGATCCACAAGGATTTCGTGACCAAGCTGAAGTATGCGCGCATCTGGGGCAAGACCGTGCACGACGGCCAGATGGTGCAGCGCGACTACGTGATGCAGGACGGTGACATCGTCGAGATCCACCTGTGACGGGGAACCTCCCTGTCGCGGAACAGTCCGACCACAGGAATCATTCCGGGAGAGTTTCCAGCCCGCCCGGCACAGGGTCCATCAGTCGACACCCAACAATCTCGAGGGGATGACATGTTCCTTTTCATACCGTGCACGACGGATCATTTCCCGGGCATTCCCCCTGCAGACCCGCACACATTGACCGCACCCGTAGCACCTCGTGCTGTCTAGATGGATAGACTCCCCCCGGATGCTGTTCGCTTTGAAGATGCAGATGCTCACACACGCTCCGCATACATCCGGGCCGAGGCACCGATTCCGATCCTGCTTCACGATCAGGGGGCCTGCGTAGATCATTTTCCCGGTAACGAGAAACGTGCGAACGAGCACGCAGATTTCCTTATCGCAATTGCAGATGACGAAATGCCATCTGCCCGACTGCATGCAGAAATCCAGGCAGTGAACGAGGCCGGCGTCACGGCACTGTTCAAGGATGGCTGTGGCTTCTTCAGCATCTATGATCCGGTATCCACGATTCAGGTGGAGATAGATCTCGGCCCCGTAGAGTACGACGATATCCTTGCAGGACGGTTCTTTCCACCTGTTGAGTGACATCTGGCACACACAGGGCCCCACCGCAAGTTTGAGTGAGTCTTCTTCCCCTTTCAGGCTGTCTATGTACCTGACAAGGTTGATGGCTGACTGTGTCGGCACCACGATACCATGGGGCAGATAGTGTGAGGCTGTGGCAATACCGGTAAGAACAGCTCTGCCGAAGACGGTTTCCGTCATCAGCTTCTTGCGGAGTATCCAGTCGACAATCATCAGGACCTGGGGTTCATATTTCCCGTAGAGCCAATGGAGAAAATAGTGGAGCTTGTTTATGGGGACGAGCCTGTCTCCTGCGAAAGCAAGATGTCCCACCAGAAAGACGCACCACAAAGCATCCAACGAACAATCGGGTGTTCCCAGAAACTCCACGATCACAGCACCCCCCCAAAACTCTTTTATCCACGCACGTCACAGAATCTGTTCGCTAAAAAAGTTGTGATGCATGATATATGTTCCTTCACG
>DSBG01000129.1 GCA_011046135.1 Deltaproteobacteria bacterium | reverse complement strand
GGCATCGGGTTCGGTTCTGTCAAGAACCATCTTTCCGATGTCGTGGAGCAGGCCTGCACAGAATGCCCTGGCAGACAGCCCCTGTGACACGCTCTCCATCATGGCCTGGGAAAACAGGGCGCAGGCCATGGAGTGTCTCCAGAAATCCGTGTGGTCGAGGGGGGCGTTCTTCCGGGAGGGGAACAGGTCCACCACGGACATCCCCAGGGTAAGGGTGCGCACCGCGTCGGTTCCGATGAGAACCACGGCATCGCGCACCGTGGAGACCGTGCGGGACCGCTTGTAGTAACTGGAGTTTGCAAGGGAGAGGAGGTGCGCTGTCAGCGCCTGGTCCTTTTCGATGAGACCGGCGATCTTGGGAATGGGCACCTCGTCTTCAAGGGCCATCCTGATCACCTGATCGGCGAGATCGGGAAGAACAGGTATCGCTCCGGCGGTAATGACGTGAGATTTCATAGGATATACTCTATAATGTCCCCGAGGTGGAGACAAGCTCTTTCTCCCTGACCATCACTCCCCACATACCCCCTCGGTAATGTCTCATCAAAACTGTACGAAAACTTCAGCTCCTCGATGGTCTTCCTCCGATATCCGAGCAGGTCGGAGGCGTCGGACGGGTTAACCCTCAGACCCGTGGAGTTGCCGCCGCGAGCGACAAGCTGCTGTGCCATGATCCTGAACCCCCGCGCACGCACGAGGGAACCGAAGGCAGGGTGACACGGACCGGCGATCACGTCGAGGGTCTCCGGAAAAGGGATTCCCATCCTGAGTACTTTGCATCCTTTCTTGTACAGCCTGAGATATGCGTACAGGGTCCTGCGCTCGGCCTCCTCAAGGCTCAGCGGCGTGTACGACCCCTGCCGGTAGCACGCAGCCAGCCCGGTCCCTTCGATCACCACGGTGGGATAGATGCGGGCACTCTGCGGCCTGAGTGCGATCACCGCATCCACGGTGGCGAGGAAGCTGTCCCTGTCCTCGCCGGGCAGACCCGGCATGAGCTGGATGCCAAGCCCGATCCCGGCATGGTGAATGAGGGCTGCCGCTTCAATGGTGTGAGCCCTCGTGTGTCCTCTCCTGCTTGCGGCCAACACCGCATCGTCCATGGACTGGGCGCCGAGCTCCACCTCCTGGCACCCGGCCCTGCTGAGCCGGTTCAGCATGTCTGGAAAGATCATGTCCGGTCTCGTGGAGAGTTTCATCCCGTCGATGATTCCCTGTTCCTTCATCCGGGAGACCACCTCGAGGTAGTCATCGAGCAGATCGTCATCAATACCGGTAAAAGAACCTCCGTAGAATGCAACCAGGCGCCTTCTCGTGCCGGCCTGCGAGGAAAACGAGAGGTACCTCGTCACGATTCCCTCGACATCGTGCGGGAGCATCGGGGGGGAAACCTGGTGCTGGTTGCAGAAAATGCACCGGTGGGGACACCCCAGGTGCGTCACAAACACGGGGATGATCAGCGGGGATGCTCCAGCAATAGCAATGCCTCCTTGCACGCGGTCTGTGCCGCCTGTTTCTTGTTCCGTCCCCTTCCCTGGCCGATGATCCTGTCCTGGAGCGTCACATGCACCTCGAACTCCTTGTCGTGCTCCGGACCTGATTCGTTCGTCACCACGATTCTCGGCAATTCCTTGAACCGTGCCTGGCAATACTCCAGGAGCGCGCTCTTGTAGTCGGTGATCGAAATCTCATCCAGGGAGCCCAGGACCACTTCGAAGTGCCGTTTTACCACCCGGGAGACGGTCTCGAAGGAACTGTCGAGAAACATTCCCCCGATGAGTGCTTCGTAGGCATCGGCAAGAATGGAGTCTTTGGTGCTGCCCCCATCGTTTTCCTCTCCCCGTCCCAGGAAGAGTTCCTGCCCCAGACACATGTGCCTGGCTATGCGCGACAACGTGCCCTCATTGATGAGTTCGGCCCGCTTCTTGGTCAGAACCCCCTCTTTTTCATCGGGAAAGGCACCGAAGAGCCATGCCGTGACAATGGACGTGATGATTGAATCTCCCAGAAACTCGAGGCGCTGGTTGTCCCTGAGTGATTCGTCCCGGTGTTCGTTCACATAGGTGGTGTGCGTGAGGGCTTCCTTCAGGAGAGCCTTGTCTGTAAAGGTATAGGCAATCCTCGATTCAAGTGATTCATTGACCACCGAGCAGACCCTCCAGATCCAGCTCATCGAACATCCCGCTCTGAACCGGGTAGCCCAGTTTGTAGTTGATCGGCGTGATGGAGATCATGTTGTTCTTCAGGCACACCGCATCGGTGTCTTCCGCCTCGTCGATCATCTTGGTGAGCCCTGCCTGCCAGTAGTAGATCGTGCCCCGGGGGTTTTCTCTGCGCACGAACTTGTCCACGATCCGGGATTCGCCCTGCCGGGTGATGCGCACCCCGGAGATCTCTTCGAGGGGCCGGGAGGGACAGTTGATGTTCAGGGCACAGGTCAGCGGCTCCGTCAGGTTCGCAAGCTTCGTGGCAACGCGAGCACCGAAGAGGCTCGCACCCCGGTAATCCGGGCTCAGGTAGTTGTCCACGCTCAGGGCGATCCCGGTATACCCGAGGATGAGGGCCTCGGTTGCAGCGGAGACCGTGCCGGAGTACAGGACATTGATCCCGACATTTTCGCCCTTGTTGATTCCCGAGACCACCACGTCGGGGGGCTTGGTCATAATACAGGAGATACCCAGTTTGACACAGTCGGCGGGCGACCCGGTGATCCCGTATCCGTAGAACTCCCCGGCACGATGGATGGGGATGACCCGCAGGGGGTCCGAGATGGTGATGGCATGGCCCACTGCCGACTGCTCGGTGACCGGGGCAATGACCACCACCTCGCCGATCTTTTCGAGTTCGTGTTTCATGGCGGCGAGGCCCTGTGCATAGATGCCGTCATCATTGGTGAGGAGAAATCGCATACCTGCCTTTGTAGCGCCGCACGACAAGATATGCAAGCCTGAAGAGCATCCCTGTATTCGATTCCGTCCACTCCTGTGGGAAATTGCCGGTCATGCCGTGCCTGAACCGGAGAACGTCGCCATGAGAAGATGAAGTTGCTTCCCGGCGGGATGATTTGCTGCCACGCTCACCCGACGTAGGTCGCGCCGGAATGGGGTGGGTTTGCTTTCCGGCGAGATGAGCTGCTGCCCCGCTCACCCGACGAAGATCGCCCCGGGAGCAGTCCGGGATGTGTGTTCAGTCCAGAACATAGGAAAACCATCCGGTAATCTTCAGGGTCCTGGCCGTGAGGTCTTCGGTGAACGGGCCAAAGGGGCTTGCCTGCTCCACGGCCTTAATGGCTGCAGTGTCCAGGGCAAGAGAGCCTGAAGAGGTGAGGATGCCGATGGCGATCAGGGTTCCCTGGTCATCGAGCTCGAAGTAGAGGCGCACGGAGCCTTCCTCGCCCCTGTCGATGGCCTTCCGGGGATACTGCCAGGCGTGGAAGATCTTAGACTTGAGGCGTTCCATGTAATCATCACTGACAACCCCTTCCGCCTCGAAGGAAACACCCTCGGGCGGCACCTCCAGTTCCGGCTCGGGTTCAGGTGGCTGGGCGGGTTCATCCGGCAGTTCCTCCACCAGCTGTATCGGGACAGCGTCATCGATGGGCAGCAGCAGCTCTGTCCTGGCCATGATCTGCCACGGCTGGAGCAGAACCAGAATATGGATGCACAGCGAGATGATAAACGCCACGAGGAGGCGGGTGTTCATACCATCACCAAGACAAACAAACCCCTGCCCTGTCAAGGAAGATTTTCCCTTCGATAATGGAAACTGACACATTGATCAGCGGGGAGAAACTGTGCTAAGGACTCAGGTGGAAGCGGATGGGTCCTGGTGGGTCCCCCGGACTTCAAATCCGGTGTCGGGTGCGACGAGCGCCCTGGGCAGGTTCGATTCCTGTGCGCTTCCGCCACAGTGATTTCAACTGGATCTGATAAAAATAACACATTAACCTCCATGCCCGTGGTCGGGCACAACAAAGGATGAACATAGAGGAGCAAAAGGCTCATGAGATGTCCAACTATCTGCGCAATCGATCCCGTATGTCTTGAAACTCCCTTGATGGACCAACGCTCGATCTCGTCAAGATTGATGTCACACATCCGGGCTACCAGTATCGCCTGCTGGAGGCTTTGCCTATCATTCCAGCGATAGTACGCCGCGAGCCTGTCTTTCACACAATCGGTGGGGGATAGAAGCCTGAGGACACCCGTGGAGAATGCCTTTTCCATGATATCCCTCACCCCTGGCATGCAGAAAAACAAGAACCCGCTCCCTGTTTATTGAACCCAGCAGAGATTCCAGCATTCAAAGGACCTTCTATATAGGTCACGTGACCTACTTACTAGGTCTTTATCCTTATACCCTTTGGGCATGAGATTTAACTGATAACGATGAGAACTGTGAGAGCCAATTGCAAAACTCACGGTTAGCAATTGGCTCAACGGAAATTACTTTCCCGGAACAAAAAACGAGATACAGACTGAGGACTACCTGCAGAGAACATCGATAGGGGGGAACATTTTTCTCTTGACTTTTTCCACTACATGATTATGTTTTAAACATGAAAGTAGAGGAAAATGATCGTGCTGTCCACGGACTCCTGGAAGAGGAGCACCGCCGTTGCAAGGATATCCTTCAATCTCTGCTCGACAAGATGAAAGAGTATCCCAAGGGCTCATTGAATGTGAGAAAGAAGTACTACAAAGACAACGTGTATCACTATCACTACCTGGTCTCCCGGGAAGGGGGTGCCGTGGTGAACCGGCATGTACCAGAGGAAAAGCTTCCACTTGTGCGTGAACACATGAAGCAGCGTGAAAAATATCAAAAAGAAATCCAGTCGTATAGAAAACGCATTGCGTATCTCGAGCGGCTCTTGAAGATCCCAAAGCTACAGAGGAGTCGTGACAAACATTCTTCGTAACAACCTGTTTCCAAAAGAAATCCATACTCTGCTCCGCACCCTGAGCAATGTGGGCTTCTTTGATCGTTCAACGCTTATAGGAAGTTGGGTAATGCCCATCTTTCAGGAGATCTATCATGCGACATACGTGCTGAAAACCTTGGATGTAGATTTTGCTGTTCATGTCGCCCATTCCAACAGTTGTCTCAGGGCTGACCTGGAACAGATCATTACCAGCCTTGGCTTTGTGGACTATGTGTCTGCGGGGGGTGTGCAAAAATTCAGCTCAGGAGGGTATGAGGTTGAATTTATTGCACACAGGAAAGGAAGTCGTAATGATGATGCCATGCAGGTAAGAGAATGGAACATCGTTGCGCAACCTCTTCCACTCATCAGCCTTCTCCTTGATTTCTCCGAGGAGGCTCTCCTGGATGACTTTATTATCCGGTACCCTGTTCCCGAGGCCTTTTTTATTCACAAACTTATTGTGGCGCAAAAACGAAGATCTCCTGCAAAACAGTCTAAAGATCTTGAACAGTGTGCTGTGCTCATGAACATACTCAGAGACGATCCATTGCTTCATATCATGGAGTCGGTTCGACTTGGAAGAGGGACCAAGGGTCATCTGCGAACTTCGTGCACTGCCCTCAATTTTCCACTACACAGGCTTGGTTTATAGCAATTTGTAGAGGAAAAGCTGCCCGGCGCGCGTTCGTCCGTTTTTCCTTCGAAGCCGAAATCGTTTCCCTGAGATCCCCCATCACAGGGGGCAGATGACCACCCGGTTGCGCCCCTCTTCCTTGGCCTGGTAGAGGCACCTGTCCGCTTCACGGATCAGGTCTTCCGCGGAGACCCTTTCCGTCGGGGTCCCGGGTTCGAATCCCGTCACGCCGAAGCTGACCGTAATATTGATTTCCCGTGCACCCACGAGGATCTTCCTCTGCTCAATCGACTTCCGGATCCTTTCGGCAAGAATTCCCCCGCCGCCCACATCCGTCTCGGGCAGGGCGATGACGAATTCCTCTCCCCCGTAGCGGGCTACCCAGTCCACATCGCTCCTGAACGCCCCCCTGATGCACTCGACAAACTCCTTGAGCACCTGGTCTCCAACCTGATGGCCATGGGTGTCGTTGACCTCCTTGAAATGGTCCAGATCGCACATGACGAGGGAAAATGGCCTGTGATAGCGCCTGGCCTTCTTGATCTCCTGGGGGAGATTCTCAATGAGATATCCTCTGTTGAAGCATTCTGTCAGGGGGTCTGTCCGGGAAAGAAGCTCGATCTGTTCCGTCCGTTCCCTGACCTTCTGCTCCAGGTTCACGTTGAGGTTATGAAGATCATCCCGGTACTTGATGATTTTATTGGCAGCGCGATAGAGCCCCATGGCGGTGTTGACGAATTCCCGGTCAATACTGCCCGAGATGAAACGGGCGCGCTTCTCCTCGCTCAACTGGGTGGCCGTCGCCTCGATCTCGTTGAGGGTGATCAGAATGGACAGGAAGACGAGGACGCACATGAACACACCCACCACCAGGTTCAGGACCCAGAAGACCATGACAGCCTTGGCAGTGCTTTCAATCACCGTGCTCGTGGAAACCCCATGGGTGATGACCATGCTGGTGATCATCAAGATGATGATGAACGCAAACTTGATCGAAAGGGTTGTCGAGTTCTGAGCTCCCTCCCATGCGTTACGATCGGCGAGGATGAGCCGCGTCGAGCGCCGGAGATTCGTGGTGATCAGTTCGGTAATGATGTAGGTGAAGGTGATGTAGGTGATCCATGCAATGACACCGCCCCGGAAGAAATACAGCGCATTGATAACATTGTCGGTGAAAACGTAATGCTGCACGGCCCCGATGATCACTACCGGCAGGGAGAGGAGCATTGCCATCCTGAGATTTTTCCCGGGGAGTCTTTCCATGAGGGAAGAGATCTCTCGGAGTTCCGGTGTGGGGATGTCCTTCATCAGCAGGGACCCTGTCACGTGATCATTCAGCATGCACAGGTCCCGGTGTTCCCATTTTTTTCCCCAGAGCCTGCCGAGTCCATAGAGAATGTAGTGGGTGAGAGCGGCAAGGATGATGAGCGTGGTGCACACGGCAACATCCCGGTGAAAGTCGGAGGGAGTTTCATACGGAATGGTCGCCACGATGAAGATCAAGGCAGGAACAGCTGCGGTTGCCCCCAGGGTGGAAAAGAAACTCACGGCAAAGGTGAAGCACACCTTATGCGCGAGAAAATCGAAAATCTTTCCGATCATGTTCCCTGACATCATCACAGCGCCCCGAAGAAGTTCATCACACGTTTTTCACCTGAAAGACAGCTTAAGGAAATCTCCTTGAGTTGTCAATGAGATACAGTGTTCTGTGTGTCGGGCTGTTGAGTGTCCCCCGGAGGGATCAACACGGATTACATTCCTCCGGCGTCTTGGCGATTCCCGCGCGCTTGAGTCAGATGCCCTGATCTCCGGCTCCCGTCTCGCTGCAAGATAGCAAAACCGTTCATCTCAAGATGAACGGTTGCGCCATGGGTCCTCGGCAGAGAACGCCATCCGGGAAAGATCTCTGCATGCTACCCCTCTTCAACCACCAGCCGCATATCAAGCAGAGGCGCATCCACGATCGATCGTCCCACATCAAGGATATCGATATCCAATGAGGTTAATTCTTCCAGGTCACTCAGACAGATGCCACCGGCAAATGCAATGCTCACGCTGTGCCTCAGGTTACGTTCATTCAGTGCATGAAGGACCTTCTTGACGTGATCCCTCCGGCCTGTATCGATGAACACGATGGATGCACCATGTTCAGCAGCTTCACAGGCTTCATGTTCAATGGGGCCGTGATTGCCGACCACCTGTACGACGCGCTGGAAGTCATGCATGCCCGCAGTCGCATATAAACTGTGCGTGATTCCTCCCAGCATTTTGATATAATTTTTATCCAGATAAATAAATGGCCCGTCACTTATGCGAATTGCAGCACCGCCGGTAACCACCGCGTTTCGGATGGTGTCTTTCAAGGTGAGAGGCATCTTCTTCCAGGCTCCACTGACTATCCTGACTCGATCACCTGCCCGCTCGACAAACCTCCTGGCCGCAGTTGCGATGCCTGAGGGCTTTGCCATCTGCCCAATTAGAATTTCTTCAGCAATGACGATCTGCTTCGGTGTGCCGATGAACCTGGCAATGAGTGTTCCTTTCCGGACAGCACACGCATCGTCTGCCCAGTCCAAAATGGTCAATCCCAGATGCTCCGCCTCAGTCTTGGCGGCTATGCTTCCAGCAATGATGCCCTCATCATCTGCGACGATGTTCGCCCTGATCTGTTTGTGTGAAATGGTGCGAAAAAGTTCATTCCTGATGTCTGTCATGGTTCTGCCGGTTCTCAGCCTCTCCCGTTGGAGACGGTCCCGGGATCAATCCCTCTCTGTTTCAGCCACAGAGGTAACAGGGTATCTTCAACCTCCTGCCTGACGGCCGGGGCTTTCCGAATCAATTCTTCAGCGAGAGATTGGCTCAGGTTGAGGTACCCGAAGCTGCCATCAAAGACCAGGAGCTTGTCGGTTCCTGCTGCCTGTTTTGCCGAGGTTATCGCATCTTCAAGGGTCTCGACAGCTTGGGAAAGGTCCATGAAGGAGGGGTTTGCGGCGTCCTTTCTCAAGGTATCAACAAGTTCTCGGCCGACAACGAAGGTTGGCACCTCCAACGTCAATCCAGCCATGGGGATGCCGGGCCAGGCCTGATTAACCACGACCGCCTTGAGTGCCGGATTTATGAACATGATGTGATCCATTTTCTCATCTTCGCCTCTTGCCATGTTTCCAAGCATATCGAAGTAGGCAAGCGCTGCAGGTTGAGAGAGATCAAAGGCGTCATATTTTGCATTTTCAAGGCAACCGAACACAATGCCACCGGCATGGAGATAATACCCATATCGACCGCCATCGAGTATCGCGATGCAGTCTTCTATTTCAGCAAACAGCCTGAGCATTTTCCCATAGTCTCGGAGGAGTTCAGCGGTGATCTCCTTTCCGAGACGGTAGAGATCATTCGACGCACTGACACCGGTGACACCTGCGGGTGTCAGTCTCAAGATGCACCCGAAGGTGAACTTCTTCTGCACAAAAGGGGCGTCGAACATGGCCCGCTGGAGAAAAGCCCCGCTTCGATTCCCAAAATTGCCGTGATAGGCAGACCGTGTTTCGAACCGTGCGTAGGACATAATGAATGCTTTCAACAAACGGTCGATCATGCGGTAGAAGTACAGATCCCGGGGCTCGTCATGCCCTGCGTGAATGATCCAGTCTGATGAATATGCTTCAGCGAGACCGTACAACGTTCCAATTTCGGTTTCTATCGGGACCCCCTCGTCGAAGGCGCTGATTCCTCGGACACGCCCGTGAAAGTACTTCTTGAGGTTAAAATGGCTGATGATTTCATCAGATTCTCTCGCTCCCATGCCTGCCGCCAGTACCAGTCGGATCTTCCGGCACCCCGTATTCTGTTGAACCACATCCCGTATCGTCTTGAGCATCTCACAGTACTGGTGACCTCCCAGGAGGTAGAATCCATGCTCGGAACACAGGATATTCACTGAATGCTGGGGCTGGATCATGCTCATATCAACGTGCGTGAGGGCGTCTTCGGTCGCGCTTCGGAGATAATCAACACCTTCGTCCTGAATGAAGCCACGAGGTATTTCAGGAAAAAGCTCGTTGATTCGTATCGATACGATCTCCGACAGGTCGGATGCCCGCATCTGTGGCTGTGGACAAAGAACCGAGGGCATTACGTTCTGTGAAATGGCTTTTGAAAGGTTCATGGCACCTCACTTGTAGTGGGAATCATGGGAATACTGCTCCTCATATCACCCTCATGGAAACTCGCGTCTATCTTCCTTGAGATAGTATCCAGGATAGTTCTCTGCAACCTCATCAGGCACGTCCCATAAGGAAAGGGAGAGATCATACCACCGGTGATTGACCGGCGGCTGCATGGTTATGCCGTACGCCTTCAACATCCTGATGATCGGCGACATGCAGTATATGGCGCATCCTGACCGAACACCGGTCATCGCAGTAACATCCTCTGGTGTTTCCGCACCCAGAAGTATTGCTGCAGCCAGTTCTTTCGCTGTTGTCAAGGTGCACGCACAGATAAATTGTTCCGGGAAAAAGTGGGCCTTCCTGCAGAGATCTTCAATCGCGTCCTGATCCACCTCATCATGATCGACACCCACCATGCGTTCATCGGTTCTCGGTATGATTGAAACGGCACCCGCAGGACAGAGCTGCCAGCATTTGGTACAGGCGAGGCATCTATCCTTATCCACCCTGGCGATCTTATTCACCACAGAGATAGCAGCCGGGGGACAGACAACTTCACACCGCTTGCACCCTGTGCACGCATCTTCATCGATCTGGGAATAGTATCTGACCTCCTTCAAAGCTCTGTTCTCCTTTCTTCACGGAGCATTCGCCTCACCTCGCCGAGAAAATTATGATGGGAAGCCCGGGTACCAGCGCGAGTCGTGTTGCGAGATCCGAATACAGAGCCTGCCCACCTCCCATTGCACATCGCAATACACCGTTCGAACAGGGGCCCATTCATAAGCAGCAACCCGCACACCCATCACCGATCATCCCTTGTCTATGTTCAATCGTGGTCGCCCGTAATAACCGGTCTGTAAGCACAGAGACAGTGATCACCGATTATCCTTTGCTTATTTTCAATCGTGGTCTCTGTGTTGTGTCTTTGTACGTAATAATACTCTGAGATTCGCTGCAATCAATTCCGCCAACTCTTTTTTTTCAGCCCCTGACATTAAGCCACTGATCATCGGCTCGAGGCTTGCCTGTACTTCATCATGAGGGCCGGGCAGCGAGATAATGCGCGTGCCGTTATAGTCCCCCACTGCAATCCTGACCCCATCTTTCACGTGCCTTCCGGTCCCGATGGCAAAATGGCAAATGTACGGTGTTGCCGCTTCAGGATCAAGCGCCTGTATGGCTTCCACTGTTCGGTCCTTGTCTTCGGCGCCCACTCCGCCGGTTGTAATGATAACGCCATACCCGCCCATTTCAGCAGCCTCTCTCACTTTTGCCGCGATAACAGCTGAAGTATCTTCCAGAACCTCCCCCTGGGTGACCTTGAACCCTTCCCGCTCGAGCCGCTCCTGTATGGCGGGCATGTTGGTATCTTCGATCTCCCTCTTCTTCACTTCTGCCCCTGAGGAAAAGACAATCACCCGCTTTGCAATCGTGCCGGCTATTTCAGAGATCATCTTCTCGCCGTGCTGCAGCGCCT
>DSBG01000159.1 GCA_011046135.1 Deltaproteobacteria bacterium | reverse complement strand
CCGAAGGCCTTCATCACTCACACGGCGTCGCTGCGTCAGGGTTTCCCCCATTGCGCAATATTCCTCACTGCTGCCTCCCGTAGGAGTCTGGACCGTATCTCAGTTCCAGTGTGGCTGGTCGTCCTCTCAAACCAGCTATGGATCGTTGCCTTGGTAGGCCGTTACCCCACCAACAAGCTAATCCAACGCGGGCCCGTCCAAGAGCGATAGCTTGCATGCAGAGGCCATCTTTCCCCAGAGAGCGTATGCCCCCTGGTCGTATGCGGTATTAGTCCACCTTTCGGCGGGTTATTCCCCACTCAAGGGTAGGTTACCCACGCGTTACTCACCCGTGCGCCGCTTTACTCACCCCCCGAAGGAGGCTTTCTCGCTCGACTTGCATGTGTTAGGCACGCCGCCAGCGTTCATTCTGAGCCGGGATCAAACTCTCATGTTTAATCTTTTAATACGCGCGTAAACGCTGCATATTTCGCCTTCCACTATTCAGTTTTCAAAGATCAACAGTTCCAACGCAACTTTCAAGTATAAACACAATTCCACACTACTTGTCAATATGTTTTGTTTGAAAGAGCATCTACTGTGAGGTGCGGTTTGCACTTCTAGTAAAGAACAGATGCGATGTCAAGGGGAATATGCTCTTTTGTTTCAGATTCCCTTCTCATCGAAAGCCTGCCCTTTCTAAGACAAATCCCCCACCTTGTCAAGGGGCATCTTATGAAAAAGATCATCTCAGAAAAAATATTTTTATCTTCCGTGCGAAAGGGCTCTCTGCCTGTTTCCCACGGCAGGTGTTCACGCGATTTCAATCCGCGCGAACCGTCTCTTCCCGACCTTGATGGTGTAGCTTCCCTTGGGCATTACCCAGTCTGAATCGGTGACCTTTTCCCCGTTGAGCTGCACCGCTCCCTGGGAGACGAGCCGTCTCGCCTCTGAGGTGCCTGCAGTGAGTCCTGCCTCCTTGAGTACCGCACAGATCCAGGGTTTCTCCAGGTTCAGGCTGACCGTGGGCATGATCTCCGGCAGTTCCCTGGACCTGAAGATGTTCACGAACCCTTCCTGGGCCGACTGAGCCTGGTCCATACCGTGAAAGCGTTCTACCATCTCGAAGGCAAGCTGCATCTTTGCATCCATGGGGTGCAGCCTTCCCTCGGCAACGGATTGCTTCTTTGCTTCGATCTCGGGCACGTGCAGGCCGCTGAGAAGCTCGTAGTACTTCCACATGAGGGAGTCTGATATGGACATGATCTTGCCATACATCTCGGAGGGTGCTTCATCCACACCGATGTAGTTGTCGTAGGACTTGCTCATCTTCTGGATACCGTCGGTTCCCTCGAGCAGCGGCAGCGTCATGATGACCTGGGGCTCCTGGCCGTATGCCTTCTGCACCTCGCGGCCCATGAGGAGGTTGAAAACCTGGTCGGTCCCCCCGAGTTCCACATCGGCAGAGAGCGCCACCGAGTCATACCCCTGGACAAAGGGGTAGAGAAATTCGTGAATGCTGATGGGGTGCTGGCTCTGGAAGCGTTTCTTGAAGTCGTCACGCTCCAGCATGCGGGCAACGGTCTGTACCGAGGTGAGCTTGATAAAGTCTGACACCACCATGGGGTCCATCCATTCGGAGTTGAACCGCACAATGGTACGGCCGGGATCAAGAATTTTCCTCACCTGATCCTGGTAGGTTCTGGCATTGGCCAGAACCTCCTCCCGAGTCAGCGGCGGCCGGGTCGAACTCCTGCCCGAAGGATCCCCGATCATGCCGGTAAAGTCCCCGATGAGACAGATTACGTCGTGGCCTGCATCCTGGAACTGTCGCATCTTCTGGAGCACAACGGTATGTCCCAGGTGAATGTCTGGGGCTGTTGGGTCAAACCCCACCTTTACCTTGAGTGGTCTGCCTTTTTTCAGCTTTGCAACCAGCTCCTTTTC
Source organism: Deltaproteobacteria bacterium (assembly GCA_011046135.1). Taxonomy (GTDB): domain Bacteria; phylum Desulfobacterota; class Desulfomonilia; order UBA1062; family UBA1062; genus DSBG01. The sequence continues at coordinate 9,459 of DSBG01000159.1, read as the reverse complement.
CGAGACAATTTCAACCGTTCCTCGTTTGAGTTCAACGAGCTGTTCCTGAATCACGGGTACCCCTTTCGCTGCTGCTGTTATTTTGCATACTTGATGGCACGACTCTCACGAATGACCACAATCCTGATCTGTCCAGGGTAGGTGAGTTTTTCTTCGATGGCTTTGGTGATATCTGATGCGAGAAAATCCGCCCCCTCATCGTTGACCTTGTCAACATCCACCATCACCCGTATTTCCCTTCCAGCCTGTACGGCATATGCTTTTGCCACGCCGTCGAACGCACAGGCGATGGCCTCGAGATCGCTCAGCCGCTTGACATAGTTCTCGAGCATTTCACGTCGTGCCCCGGGTCGGGCAGCAGAGAGGGAGTCTGCAGCCTGCACGAGGAATCCGTAGACCGAATTGATTGGAGCCTCGTTGTGGTGCGAAACGATTGCATCCACAACCTTGGTGGCTTCACCATAGCGTTTCGCAATCTCTGCACCGATAACGGCGTGGGATCCCTCGACCTCGTGGTCAATGGCCTTGCCGATATCATGCAGCAACCCGACCCTCTTGGCGATTTTCTGATTCACACCGAGTTCTGCGGCAAGAATGCCGCACAGATGAGCCACCTCGAGGGAGTGCTGGTAGACATTCTGGGAAAAACTCGTGCGATACTTGAGCTTGCCCAGGAGCTTGATGAGTTCGGGATTGATTCCATGCACCCCGACATCAAAGGTCGCCTGCTGGCCTGACTCCCAGATTCCATCGTTGATCTCGCCGGTTACCTTTTCCACCACCTCCTCGATGCGAGACGGGTGAATTCTCCCATCAATCACCAGGGTTTCCAGTGCGAGTCTGGCAATCTCCCGCTTGATGGGATTGAAGCTCGAGACGATCACCGCATCGGGAGTGTCATCGATGATGAGATCGACCCCTGTAACAGCCTCGATGGACCTGATGTTCCGCCCTTCCCTTCCGATGATCCTTCCCTTCATCTCTTCGCTGGGAAGGTTGACGACGGACACGGTGCGGGAACTGATCACGTCTGCAGAATACCGCTGGATGGCAGTAGCGAGAATCCTTTTGGCTTTCCGGTCAGCCTCGGCCTCTGCCTCGTCCTGGATCTGTTTGATGAGTTTTGCCGCCTCGTGCCGCGCCTCACTCTCGAGGGAATCCATGAGTTCTTTCTTGGCCTGCCTTGAATCCATCCCGCTGATTTCTTCGAGTTTTGCGATCTGCTCCTTCCGGAGCTGTTCCACTTCCGTCTTCATGGTCTCCACGTGTCGGGAACGATCAGAAAGAGACTGATCGAGCTTCTTGAGTTCCTGATCACGTGCGTCCAGCTGTAAGAGCCTGTTGTCGAGGGTCTCTTCTCTGAGATGAAGACGCTTCTCGATTGCGGTAACTTCCTTGAGGCGTTCTTTCGACTCGGAATCGCTTTGGGCCTTGGCGGCAAAGATAACTTCCTTTGCCTCAAGCTGGGCATCAGCAATGATCGTGTTCGCAGTCTTTTTCGCATCTTCGATCATTCTGGCAGAAACGATTTCAGCAGCCTTCTTTGTTTTCCTCTTTATTACTGTACTGAACGCATATCCGATACAGATGCCCCCAACCAGGGCGATGCTTATATAGATAAGTTCCATCATCACACCTCACCGTTCGTTTTGATAACCGAGAACTGTGTCACCACCATGTCAACATTTCTGTCCCAAGGATCATCGGGCAGTTTCTCCATGAGAAACTCATCGAAGCAAACCCCTATGGTCTTGACATCAGGATAGTTCTCGATCAGTCTGTCGTAATATCCCTTTCCGTATCCAAGCCGGTATCCTCTCCTGTCAAAAGCAATACCTGGAACGACAATCAAGTCGATGTCACAGACGTTGCAGGCATCACGGCATGTCGGTTCAGGTATACCGTAACACCCCGGCGCAAAGTCATTCATGGACTCGGCCCGATGGAAGGCAATGATCTCAGGGGAGATTTTGGGGAAATAGACGTCTTTTTCTGACCCCATCCACAGGGAAAGCAGGTTGACCTCGCCCCTCACCGGCACATACAAGGCCATGGAGTTCGCCTTTCTGAAGGAATCCAGAGATCGGATGGTCTCGATAATGGCCGCATCCATCCGTTTTCTCTCGGCATCAGGAAGAGACAGCCGTCTGGCAAGCAGTGTCTTTCGTGTTTCTGCCTTACTCAGCATCCTGATATTCAGAAGCGGACCAGGAGGGACGATCGTACAACTGGCACGGTAATCGCAGCATGGTTTCCCGAACCCTGAACTCCTGCCCGAGAGAAGAATCCTGTTCTCCGCTGGGACACAGCACGTTCTCAACTGATCTGCATGTGCTCCCACCGAGTTCCCATACCCTGAAACCCGGGTACGGCAATCCGTGCAGAACGAGGTCTAGGCACACCTCCAAGGGGAAATCATTTAATATTCTTGTCGATGTGAAGCAAGAGCTTTTCCACCTTATCTGTTACCGAACTTTTCAATGATTCAAGTTCTGTTTTTGCCTGTGCCACATCATCGGCCATATTCAACATAACCATTGCAACCAACTCGTGGGTATTCACGGCCTTGCCTTCCTGCTGTACATTGAGAACCTTTTCGTTGATGTAGCGGGACAGTGCCTGAATATGGTTTGAGTTTCCCCCTGTTTTTACCTTGTATTCCTGTCCGAGAATTCTTATTGTCACAGTGTCGTGCAAAATATTATATTGTTTCCACGCACTTGATTAGGTGTGCAACCTTCTGCTGTACCTGTTCCTTTTCTCCCAAGAGATGCTCCATCTCCTGCCGTAGCCCTTTTGCCTCTTCCTCCTTTTCTCTGAGCTTCATGGTCAATTCCTCATTGCTCTGTCTGAGGCTGTTGACCATAGCGGTTAAATCGTGTATCTTCTGTTCAAGCTGATCGAGCAAAATCAACAGCGACTCCTTTTCCATCTTTATCTTTGATTATACATCTCGACAATCCAAGTCAAGCCTTGATTTCACAGCGTGACCATACCGCCGGAAAACACGTTGCTACTCCTGGGTTATCCCCCGATATCCTCTCTCATGATGTGAGGGTTCTTCGTGCACAGGGGAATCTTCGACATGAGCACTCATCGCACCGAGACAAGCGTTGGACCCGAGGTTGGACGTACCTGAGAAGAGTTTGTCTTGAAGGCTCATTCTGAACAGCGTATAGTTCAGCATTGATTGGCAGGATACCGATAGAGAAGATAAACAGCAGGTATGGAGGTATCGCATGGACAGGCCTTACCTAGAAAGTCTCTATGAACTGGCACGGGAGCTCAACACGTCGGAAGACATCACCACCATGCTCGGTACGGTGATAAACCATCTCCCCAAGGTCCTCGGGGCTCGATACTGCTCCCTGTTTACCAGGAATCCCTCTTCCGGGGAACTCGAGCTCAAGGCGCACAACCACCTCGATATCGGTGAAGACCCCTTCATCACGGTCGGAACAGACCAGGAGAGTGTCATGAACCTCGCCATCGGGAGGAAAAGCTCTCTCATCATCCGCGACATTGAAGAGGAGATCGGCCTGCAGAACAAGGACAAGTATTCCACGAAATCCTTCATGTGCATCATGATCAAGCACGCCGACGAGGTTCTCGGCATTCTGAACCTTGCAGACAAGGCAACCAATAGCTTTACCCGAGACGACATGCTCGTCACGAGCATTATCACCGAACTGCTCGGCGCGCTCCTGGCACGAATCGAGTACTCGGCACTCTAGACGAGGGAGTATGGGCTTTACCTGTGGCATTGTCGGGCTACCCAATGCAGGGAAGTCCACCTTGTTCAACCTCATCACCAAGGCTGCTGCCCCAGCGGAAAATTATCCGTTCTGCACCATTGACCCGAACATCGGCATCGTGAACGTCCCCGATGAAAACCTTCTTGCCATCGCGAGGATCACTTCCCCCGAGACTATCACGCCAACGACGCTGAAAGTCTTCGACATTGCGGGCCTGGTCAAAGGAGCCTACAAGGGAGAGGGACTCGGCAACCAGTTCCTCGGACAGATCAGGGGGGTTGATGCCATCATCCACGTGGTGAGATGTTTTCAGGACAACAACGTCAGCCATGTGTATAACGAGATCAACCCGGTCGCGGACATGGAAATCATTCTGACCGAGCTTGTCATGGCTGATCTGGAGATCGTTCAGAGACGCCTGGATTCCCTCAGAAAAGGCCTCAGGGTGGGGAAAAAAGACACACCGGAAACAGAAGTCGCCCTCCTGGTATCCCTCGAAAACACGTTGCTCAAGGGGATCGAAGTGATCGATGCCGAAATCGATTACGATCAGAACGTTTTGAAATCATGGGGAATCCTCACGGCGAAGCCCTTCGTGATCGTTGCCAACGCCGGGGAAGAGGACTTTCTCCATGGATCCCGGCTGATCGACGAGCTCACGTCATGGGCTGCAGCGAAAGGCAAACGGGTTATCCCTCTCTGTGCGAAATTCGAACAGGAAGCCTCAGAACTGGAAGAGGAAGAGAGAGAGGATTTCCTTGAGTCTGTCGGCATCACCACCTCGGGAACGGAGACGCTGATCAGCTCCTGCTATGAACTGCTTGATCTCATCACCTTCTACACTCCGGTGGGTAAAGAGCTCAGGGCGTGGACCCTGAAAAATGGATCTAGCCTGTATGAAGCGGCAGGCCTCATCCACACCGACATTCAGAAGGGATTTATCAAGGCCGAGGTGGTTTCCCTGCATGATTTCCTTGCCCATGGCGGGTTTCACTCCGCCAGGGAAACAGGCCGTGTGCTCACTGAAGGAAAAGAGTTCATTGTGAGAAACCAGGATATCATCGTGATCCATTTCAGATAGATGTTCTGTTTTTTCCCGGAGGTTGATCTGCACCTCCAGACATGATACAGTTCCTCTATTCTATGCGCAGTGGCTGTCACCGGTAGGGAGTGTTTATGCCGAGAGATGAACAGGTTCGCGCACGCATGTTCCTTGGTGCGGTTCTTCCAGCGCTCGAGACCCTGTCGCAGCATGATTCGAAGGCAGCTTCGCTCGCAGCATCCTGGGATGGAAGCATTTTCTTTCGCGTTGCGCTCGCAGGCCCGAAAACAACACTGAAGTTCCTTCGCGGCCACGTGGAGGTCTTCCCTTCTCAGATGCCCGGAACTGATATCAGACTCTTCTTTCCCACACACGCCATGCTCAGCCGCCTCTTTACCGGGAAAACAACCCTTCCCGTGCTCTACCGGGGAGTGAGCCGAATCAAAGGGCTGATCACGTTCATGCGCCTCGCGCAGTACCTGGAGCAAGTCCTTGACGGGCAGGCTTCTGACACGATCACCAGGAGCACCTTAATGCTGGGTATCATGACTCGTTCCCTGGTCATTCTCGCAGAGCACGAGACAGCATCACGTGAACTGAGAAAAAGCCTCAGCGGCATTGCGGAATTCAGGATTACAGACACTGCTGCAATGCAGATCGACTTTTCTTCCGAGAAGCCACTGGCGAAAACCGGTGGAGCTCATCGACCAGACTTCATCATCGAATTCAGGTCCCCGGAACTTTTTCTGCAGGTTGCCCAGGACAAGGTCGATGTCATGGCACAGGTCTGTCTCGAGACAATCCTCTTGAAGGGAGATCTCCACATGGGACAGGCAATCACCGTGCTCCTCGACAAGATCGGTTCCTATCTCCATGAGGAGGTGCGCTGAGTGGTCTATTCATTTCAGGAATCGAAACGTCTCATCTCCCGAGCAGTGCGTGTCATTCCCCAGGGGATCTACGGTCACCTGACCCCTGTTATCACCGTACCCGGATCCTATCCCTACTACGTGAGCAGGGCCAAGGGATCCAGGTTCTGGGATGTGGATGGAAACGAGTTCATCGACTACATGTGTGCCTATGGCCCCATGATTCTGGGATATGGCCACAAGAAAGTGGATGAAGCCTTTGCCCGTCAGGCCAGGAAGGGGGCGTGCACCACCCTCGCCTCGCCTCTCTCGGTGGAGCTTGCCGAGAAGATGGTGGACATCGTCGACTGTGCAGACTGGGTCATCTTCGCTAAGAACGGCGCTGATACAACCTCCATCGCTCTGGTCATTGCCAGGGGATATACAGGCAGAGAAAAGATCGTGCTCGCTCACGAAGGCTATCACGGGACGCAGCCATGGGCAGGAACGAATTCCGTGGGCATCACCCCTGCAGACAGGGACGCGATACTGATGGTTCCCTGGGGGGACAGTGCAGCGTTTACCCGGGTGCTCGAATCCAACAGGGGACAGGTTGCGGCTGCCATGTTCACACCCTATCACCATCCGGTATTCAGTGACCAGAACCTGCCTGGCCCTGATTTCTGGCCTGAGATGAGGAGGATCTGCGACAGAGAGGGCATCATTCTCATTCTCGATGATGTCAGGGCCGGGTGGAGGCTCGATCTCGCGGGTTCGGGACATTATTTCGGGATCAAGCCTGATCTTGCATGCTTCAGCAAGGCCATGGCAAATGGATATGCCATCTCCGCTCTGGTGGGTACTGAAAAGATGAGGATCGTTGCTTCAAAGGTCTATGCGACGGGTTCTTTCTGGTTCAACTCCCCTGAAATGGCCTCTGCGCTGGCGTGTATCGATGAACTGATCACCATCGATGCCCCTGCGATCGTCAGGGAGAGAGGAGAAGCCCTCATGGAGGGGTTGCAGGAACAGGCCTCATCTCACGGACTGAGCGTGACCCTCTCGGGCCCCCCCTCGATTCCGTTCATGACCTTCGCCAATGAGAAAAATTTCATGAGGTCCCAGCTCTTCTGCGCCCAGTGTGCCCTCAGGGGTGTCTTCTTCCATCCTCACCATAACTGGTTTCTCTCCACGGCCCACACGGAAAAAGACATTCACAAGACCCTCAATGTAACAGATACGGCATTCAAGATCGTCAAGGAGCACTTCGGTTACTAAGGAGGTGCTGCGGAATCATGCCTTGTTCACGCCCGTTTTGATGCGGTTCATCCGGTAGACAAAGGCAAGGATCTCGGCAATTACCTGATAGAGTTCTTCTGGGATCGCTTCGTTGATCTCGAGACGGTACAGCGCCTCAATGAGTGCAGTATCCTTCTGAATGGGCACCTTGTAGTCTCGAGCGAGGGCAAGGATCCTCTCTGCAAGAATCCCCGCACCCTTGGCGGTTACGCGGGGCGCACTGTCGATGCCCCGTTGATACCTCAGGGCCACAGCCTTGAGACTTTTATCCTTCATATCACTAGGTCCACACCCTGTACCGACGAAGGAACCTCCGGGCTCCTCCACACGATCTCGATCCGTCTGAGTCCGAACCGCCCGAGATTCTCCTGCAGTTCCAGGACATGCTCTCTGAGGAGATCCACTACCTCCTGGGAACCGGATCTGATTTCCGCCTCAATCCCGTCATCGAGCCTGACCAGACACTCAAGGGGACCCAGGAAATCTGTCTCTATGCGAAAGTGCAGAACATAGCCCTGCCCCTGTTTTGTTATTGATACCCGGGCATGCCCCCTGGAATCCCTGTCCGCCACGGGGACAAACAGGTGCACGAGGGCTTGTGGATCCTGCGTGATCTGGTCCAGGAGGGAGTGAATCACCCTCGCACTGCCTTGATCATCCGATGTCCCTGTTGGAACCCGTGCCAGAATTTCCTTCAGGGCGAAGGCATCCGGGGATTTTCCAGGGAACGTTCCGACCAGCCTCTCGATGATCTGGGAAAGATCGATTCCCTGACGCTTGGCCCCCGCTCCTGCTCCTGATGGTTTCAGGACCACCTTGGGGGAGGTCGCATGCACTCTCAGGTTCAGCACTTCGCCCTTCTTCAGATTCAACGTCGTCTCAACGAGGAACTGCTTTCCAAACAGCGATACGAGCACGAGTCCCTGCCTGGGATGAGAGAGGACGGAAACCATGACGTGTCTGCCCACAGAAAGAGCGGGAATACTCTCCTGGAGAACGAGGCTCCCAGGCATGAACACTCCCGGAGAAACGTTCAGGGTCATTCCGGACCTATGTGATTCTTGATCTTGATCATGAGCTGCACCTCACCGAGGGGGATTCCGGTTATCTGCGCGATGCTCAGCGCATCGTAGCCGGCACCGTGCAGCTTCTCGATGTCGTCACGGGAAAACTGGTACGCCCTTCTCATCTTGACCGTGACCTCTTCCATCACCTTGATAAGGGACTCCGCCACGTTGATGGCTTGCTCCAGATCTTTCATGAGGAGTTCCGCGCCCTTGATTTCTGATTGAACCTTTTCGTGAACGGTTTCAACTGCATCCTGGGCTTCCTTCACGAGTCCCCTGATTTCATCAACGACGCCGGGATCGAACCGGTGTCTTTTTTCCGTGATGACGAGAAAGGCCACAATTCCGATCAGGACGAGCTGAATGACAATCTGCGTCAGGAGAAAGACTTGACTGGGTTCAGGCAGACTCATACCACCACATCGATGAGGTGTTTCTTTTCTTCGACTGAGCCATCATCCGGGGATACGCCCGGTTTTTCTGTCTGATCGCGCTTCTTCTCCCGGGCCATGCTCTCCTTCCTGCGGTCCGCCTGCCGAATCTCGCCGGTCTTTCTCGATTCAATGACCTCTTTACTGCGGCGAAGTCGTTCCCTGGCCTCTTCCTCGGTGAGTATCTGCTTGTTGACTTCTGACTGCACGAAAGGATTGTGATTGACTTTCTCGATCCTTCCTGCCTGGGATAGGATGGTAGCAATATCAGATGGGCCGACCATTCATCCACCTCTGATTGCTGTATCGTCCTGACGATATACCAACTTTACCCGGATTACGCAACCAGTCTCGTGTCGAGAAGGGGAGAATTCACACACAAAAAACCAGACCGCTTCCTGAGAAATCAGGACAGCGGTTCTCAAGGCAGGCAAGGCATCACCTAGGATGCCTCGCCCACCTTCTTGATTGATCCACGCATCCCTGCAGAAAAGAGTCTCCCGCATGTCTCAAACATGATGTATCGGGTTGCAAGAAGGGGAATGTTCTTCTCGCTTGCGAGCTTTATGGTGTCTGCAGCAGGACGTTTCCCCCGCACCAGAATAATTGCCCTGAGGTCAAGGGTGTCTGCGGTGCGTACGACGAGGGGATTTGTAAGGCCGGTAAGGAGCATTGACCCTTCTTTGGCAAAGGCAAGCACATCGCTCATGAGATCAGCGGCAAAACCTGTGTTGACCTCCACGTTCAACTTGTCTTCCCCGACGATGACCTCTGCATCCAATATGTTTTTCACTTCTGCTAGGGTCATGCTCTCCTCCTCCTTCTGGTGGAGTGTTATTTCGACATCACATAGGCATGAATTGCATTGGCGGCCTTTCTCCCGGCACCCATTGCAAGAATGACCGTAGCGGAGCCGGTGACAATGTCTCCCCCGGCGAAGACCCCTTCCCGCGATGTCTGCCCGGTTTCTTCATCCGCCACGATGTAGTTCCATTTATTGGTATCAAGCCCGGGGGT
>DSBG01000083.1 GCA_011046135.1 Deltaproteobacteria bacterium | reverse complement strand
TACAGGTGTTCGAGGCTGCTGATGCTGCGGCGATCTGCACAATCAGGTGCAGAGAAAACACTGGAGAGGAGTCGATCCGGTCATGCAGGAGTGGAAGGGGATTTTCCGGGAAGATCTGTGTGACGTGTGTGGGAAGCGCCTGAATCTCTGACCGATTATGGAGCTCCCCATCGATGAGGCTCGGGCAGAGGTGCGCCGACTCTTGGAAGGTGCGCGGTCGAAACATGCCCTGAGCAGGTTCACATCGTGTATGTCGTGCAACCTAGCCTGCCCCGTGGATGCAAAACCCTACAACCTCATCCAGCAGAGGTGGAACAACAGATACAAACAATGCGGAGCCCCTCCCCTGTACAAATTCGTCTGCCCCACGAGTTCACCTAATATCTGGCAACTCCTGAACATCTTTCTCACGGACGAGGAACGAGGCTGGATTTCGCACTGGATGGACTATGAACCGATGCATGGCGATGAAGTGTTGCTCATCGGCAACTACCTCCACCTCTTTCCATTTATCGTGGGAGGCAGTTCACTCCTGGACCAGTTCCGCCCGGTCGATCGTCTTGATCAGTGGGAGGCGGGGGCATACCTCTACCAGGGCGGATATCTCGATGTAGTACAGAAAATCGCCGTACAGACGAAGAGAGAGTTCGATACCTGGGGTGTAAAGAAAATTGTTCCCATGCTGGACGCCGTCCACCATCTCTTTACCACGGTTCATCCCCGAGAGATGGGTGTGAGCCACGATCAGGAGTTCGTCAATTTCACCGACTGGCTGCTGGAGAAAATAGAAACGGGAGCTATCGAACTGAAACACCCCGTGGAGAAACTGGTGACAGTACACGACAACTGCTATTCCAAGGCCTTTGGTCAGACCTGCTGGGATTCGCACCGCGAGATCCTGAAGCGCTGCGGATGCACCCTTGTGGAGATGAGGCACAACCGGGAGAATGGCCTTTGCTGCGGATTCGGAAAGGGAGCCTCCTGGACGAGAAATGCGACGCTGCCCTTCGAGATCATCTCCGAAGGCGCCAGAAAATTCAAAGAGGCAGAAGAAACAGGGGCCCAGGCCCTCGTATCCTACTGCGGGGGGTGCATCTACCTGCTCTGGGCGGCACGGGAACTGCTGGGAAGCCCCATGGATGTCTACCACTCCATAGAGATTGTTCGGATGGCCATGGGGGAGACGATCAACTATCCCCAAGATCACATCAGGAGGGCTTGGGACATCATTGCCATCATCTCCTACCAACTCATGATCTCGCTCTTTCAGAAGAATTTCAGCATCGAGAGCCTTCACTACGATGAAACTCGGAGCACTTTCATGCCGAAAGAGTTCAGGATTCTTAAGACCATACGATCACTGCTTGATAGTTCTCTGTTCAGGAGATTCTATGCAGCACTCTTCCGGCAGATCATGCCCCTGGTGAAACTGATCTGATGCTGATGGACGTATCCCTTCGACCGTGTCGGCTCCGGAGAACGAGAAACACCCGGCTGTCCATGGGAACAGTCGGGTGTACGTGAACGCTTTGTTTTTACACGAGACCCTGAAAGATCATCGCGTCGGCGACTTTGACAAACCCAGCAATGTTCGCCCCGACAACATAGTTACCCGGATAGCCGTACTCTGAAGCAGTTTCGTAGCAGTTCCGATGGATGTTGATCATGATCTGGTGGAGTCGTGCATCCACCTCTTCTCGCGGCCAGCACAGACGCATTGCATTCTGGCTCATCTCAAGTCCGGAAACCGCAACACCACCGGCGTTCGCCGCCTTTCCGGGTCCATAGAGAATTTTCTTTTCGAGGAACAGGTCGACGCCTCCGGGTACGGTCGGCATGTTCGCACCCTCAGAGACGACGTAACACCCGTTGTTCAGGAGCGTCTCTGCGTCCTTGACCGAAATCTCGTTCTGGGTGGCGCTGGGGAAGGCGCAGTCGCAGGGTATTGCCCAGGGCCGTTTTCCTTCATAGTATTCTACGGAGAATTTCTCCGCGTATTCCTTGATCCTGCCCCGATGAACATTCTTGAGCTCCATGACCCAGTTGAGCTTCTCCTCATCGATTCCGTCCTTGTCGTAGATGGTCCCATTGGAATCAGACAGAGATACAACCTTCGCCCCGAAATGCAGGAGCTTCTCTACGGTGTACTGAGAGACATTGCCGGAACCGGATACCGTACACACCTTTCCCGTAAGGCCCTCGTCCCGAGTCCTGAGCATTTCCTCGGCAAAGTACACGGCCCCATATCCCGTTGCTTCAGGCCGGATCAGCGAACCTCCATAGCACAGGGATTTACCGGTGAGCACCGGCGTAAACTCGTTTCGCAGTCTCTTGTACTGACCGAACAGAAACCCGATCTCACGACTGCCGACCCCGATATCTCCAGCGGGAACATCGGTGTCAGGGCCGATGTGGCGGAAGAGTTCGGTCATGAACGACTGGCAGAACCTCATGACCTCGCTGTCAGACTTGCCCTTGGGATCGAAGTCCGAACCTCCCTTGCCCCCGCCCATCGGCAGTGTGGTCAGAGAATTCTTGAAGATCTGTTCAAATCCGAGGAACTTGAGGATGTCAAGATTCACCGTGGGGTGAAACCTGAGTCCGCCTTTATACGGTCCGATGGCGCTGTTGAATTCAACCCGGAATCCTCTGTTGACATGAACCTGCCCTTTGTCATCCTGCCATGGAACACGGAACATGATAACCCGCTCGGGTTCTACAATCCGCTCGAGCACGTTGGTATCACGATACCTCTTGTTTTTCTCCAGTACAGGCCTGAGTGATTCGAGCACTTCACTGACAGACTGCAGAAATGCGGGTTCGTTAGGGTTTTTTTCCCTTACCGACTCAAGTACTCTGCTTACAATAGGCATTGAAAATAGTTCTCCTTTCCCTTGTTCATGAAGCTTATTTTATGTGTAGTTTTTATAAACGGCGGAAAACGCCCTCAGATCTTGGTACTCCATCACCGTGGACATTGCGAGGTTCTCTGCCTCGATCCCCGCCTCTCGAGCAGCTGCAATGGGGTTCATCCCACCGATAAGAATCATGCCGACCTTGTTCACATCAACATTCACCTGGCAAATAGGATCACCCATCTTTCCCATCGTGAGCAGGGATCGTATACCTCTCTTGGCGAGCAGTTCTACGATCTCCTCAACACTCTCCCGGCAGATACCCGCCACCTCCCTGAAGTTTGCCAGAATCTTTCCCTCTCCGTGTTCAATGGCTTCCCTGACACGGGTCATCTTCGCGTTGATAAAGGCCTCTGACGGATCCAGAGAGGTTCCCGAATAGTGGATAAGCTCCACAAATCGCATGGGCGTGTTTTCATGCAACTGGAGGATCCCTCCGAACTTCGAATCCATGGGAATTCCACGCTTGAGGAGAACACCGTTGAACACGATGCTGCATACAGAAGCAAAACCGATGTGTCCTTCGGGCACAGGGATATCACCCAGGAACGTCCCTTCCTCGGCAAGTCCCACGAGGTCGCTGACACAGAGTCCCTTTTCAAAGGCTCCCTTCATATGGTGAAGAGCCTCGGGGAACCTCTCCTTTTGGAAAAGAGAGATGTTCATGGGGATCATGCCTTCTTCGCGCAGGGGGTCAAAGGTGGTTTTATAGGCCAGAATTTCAATCCTTGAAATGGCATAGCCGACCTTATCCTGTACCCGTGCATTCCTGAGTTCCTCTATCCCTTTCTGCGTGATGATCCTGCCGTCTCTCCTGCCGATGAACCTGGTGAGTTCCTTCTGATCCATGAACTGGAGGTGATACCTGACTGCCCTCTCTGAGAGACTTATGCCGTAATCTCTCATCCTGCGGGCAATGATTCGGGCCCCAAGTGGCTGCTGAGCATGGTTTAAGATTCTGAGTATAATGATGCTTTTTCGCTCAATTTCTTCATAGGAAAACATCGCATCCTCCACGGTTATCGGCAGCCGATTGCCGAATTTGATTACATCCTGTTCCAGCACAAGTCAACTGATATTTTCTGCCTGTAGTTCTGCAATGAATCTTGTTTGCATCCATCCATAGTTCTCGTTCTGAACACCACGGAGGACTCTACCCTCCTGAATGCCACGGGTTCACGGATACACTCTCCAAAATCTGTGACACTACCCGCATGCCGGAATTCTCCCCCCTTGGTCACCCTCTCGATGCACATACCCGTTCGCCCTCTGCACCCGTAAAAAACTCTTGGACAAAGATCCGCCAGAGATACGCCTTTACTTCATAAAAAATTTGGCCGAAACTATGGATAGAGAGCTGGACTGCACAAGGAAGCGTCCACGACATCCGCTCTCGAGACAGCTTTCAACTGGAGGAAAATCTATGAGAGTAGCCCTTGTCCTTTCTTTCATGCTCCTGTTTGTTCTGATGCCAGCGCTTGGGTTCTCCCTGGGCTTCGAGGTGGCTCTGACGACCTGGAAGCCCGTCGTTGCAGGAGACTTGTCCTATAGAGCCGTTACCGATTCGGACACCCTTGATCTGGATGATACCTTCGATCTGGATTCTCCCTGGCGACTTTCCGGAAGAGCCAAGCTTGATCTTCCTGTTTTTCCAAACCTTTACCTGATGGCAACCCCGATGGATTTCTCCGGAACCGGAGCGCTGCCAGCCCCTGTGAGTTTCGGCGCAACATCTTTCCCCTCGAATACTGCTCTCGACGCATCACTCGCACTGTCCCTCTATGATGTGGGGCTCTACTACGGTATCCCGTTCATTGGAATCGCAACCTTAGGGATTCTCAACTGTGACGTGGGGGTGAACGCCCGGATGATCGACCTGAGGGCAGAAATCAAAGAGGTTGCTGGTGAACTCAAGGAATCCAAGGAACTCTTCGCTATCCTTCCGCTGGTCTATGGATCCGTTCAGGTCTATCCCATGAAACACCTGTCCATCGAACTCGAAGGCCGTGGCGTCTTCTACGGTGACTATCGTATCCTCAGCATGATCGGCAGGATCAAGGTCCGCCCCTTCTTCCCTGTCTTCGTTGCCGGGGGATACCGGAGTGAAACCATCATCTTTGATTACCGGGGAATCGATATCGATGTGCGCTGCCAGGGCCCCTTCGTTGAGGCTGGAGTTCAATGGTAATGCGCCACAATTTCAAACGTCGCTCTTCCTCATTGACAAAGAGACGCTGGCGAGCATAGGGGACAGGGATGGGAAGGATCAGGGAAAATGTCCTCAGCCTCCTCAGCGAGATTCCGGAGCACGTCACCGTGGTTGCTGCTGCGAAATCACGGAGTGCGGAAGAGATCAGAGAAGCTCTCGATGCCGGTATTACTGCCGTAGGACAGAACTATCTCCAGGAGTCCCGGACGGTGATCGGAGCGATCGGTGATCGGGCGGTGTGGCACTTCATCGGGCATATCCAGAAAAACAAGGTGAAGCACATCATCCCCCTCTTCGACATGATCGAGACCCTTGATTCCGTTGGGCTTGCCACTATGATCGACCAGCATGCCCTCAAGCACAACAAGATCATGCCAGTGCTCATAGAGGTGAATATCGCCCACGAGGAACAGAAAGCAGGGGTGATGCCTGAAGATGTGAAGGATCTGATCCGTGAGCTTTACCCGCTGACCAATATCAGGGTACAGGGACTCATGACCATGGGCCCCTTTCTGGATGATCCCGAGGGACTGAGAACCTACTTCAGGCAGATCCGGACTCTGTTTGAAGAGATCAGGGAACTCGCCATTCCGAACGTGGAAATGACGCATCTCTCCATGGGCATGAGTGATTCCTACCGTATCGCCATCGAAGAAGGGGCCACGATGGTCAGAATCGGGACCCAACTCTTTGGCCCCAGGTCGTGATCTGAACACATCTTATGTTCGGACCAGTACCTGCATTCCTACCCTCACGTCGAGCATTCGAGAGGCAGAATCCGTGTTTGCGGCTATTTCAATGGTAGAGGTACTTCCACAATACAGGGCCGCCTCTCCCGGCTGAATTTCCGAAAATGTCGTGACTATACGAGTGATGGACCTGCCGTTGATGATCGCCTCAACTCCGGGGTGAAGCAGTCTGCAGTCGATGTTCGTAATGATGTTTCCGAAGATGTCCACATGTACCACCTGAGGTCTTGTAACATCGAGAGAAAGAGGATCATGCTTCGGTACCACAGAGAGTTTCTTCAGAGATGGATCTCTCAGTGCCCGGATAACGAGAGGCGCGAAGATATCTCGCGCATGAAAGGTTGAGGATAGTGCTCCCTCGGGCCTCCAGGTGACAACACCAACCTCCTGGGCAGGAAACAGAAAAGAGAACAGGCCATTGTCAGGCCCGAGAAAGAGATGCCCTTCCTTCCTGAGCAACAGAATAGCCCTGTCCGTACCTACGCCCGGATCCACCACGGCCAGGTGAATGGTTCCCTCGGGGAAATATGCAAACGAGGTGGAGAGGATCCATGCCCCCGAGAGAATTCCGAAGGGGGGAATCTCGTGAGTGATATCGGTGATCACGCAATCAGGACATCCCTTCAGGATTACTGCCTTGACCTGGGCCACGTAGGAATCCCGACTTCCGAAATCTGAGAGAAAGCTTACCTGCGGCCTCATGAGAGAACAATTCTAAGCCCAATGAACATGAAGTCAAGGGAGTTCTTGCAAGGGCAACAGGAATCCTCTATAGTTTTCAGCAATGAAGATTACCGAGCAAAACTGTTTCTATCCAGACGCGCACGTCTATTTCGATCCTCAGAACCATGGATACCCACGGAAGGATCTCTGGGTGGGTGACAGGATCCACTGCTGGCATGTCCTCCCAAGAAGCGCCATTGAACAGCAGGTCACCATTGTTCACCTGCATGGAAATGCCGAGAACATGACGTCACACATCACGGGGTCGCTCTTTCTCCTGGACATGGGGTATGCTCTTCTCGCCTTCGACTACAGCGGATATGGGAAGTCCAAGGGTTCTCCAAGCCTGAAGGGCATCCAGCAGGACGCCCGAGAGGTATTTCAGTATGTGTTCGATCACGCAGAACTCTTTGGCAGCGTAATCTTTGGCTTCGGGCAGTCCATGGGGGCCTACACTCTCGCCCGCATTCTTCCGGAATTTCCGTTGCTTAAGGGGGCAATCCTGGAGGCAGGGCTCTCATCGTTCTACGACCTCTTCACCGAGGTCTATCCGTTCATGGAGTGCAGCGTTCCCCACGAAGGGTTCTCGACGCTGGATACCCTGCCAAAAAGCACGGTGCCAAAGCTCTTCATCCACGGAACGAGCGACGCTGTTGTTCCCTACTCACACTCCATCAAGATGCACACTATCGCGGCAGACCCCAAGGAGCTGGTGATCCTGGACGGTGTCGGCCACATCGATGCCCTCTTATCACATCACGCAGACACCTACCGGAACAAGATCAGGGATTTTATTCTCAAGAATTCATAACTCCACCACGTTTACGAGTTTAACAAGGGGACATTTGTCACGAGTCTTGACAAATCCACCCATGAGACTTGACAAAAGGATCATTCCGGTTATTTGTTAAAAACAATATTGTCTTACTGTTTTATTGTGTTACCTTTCCCCAGTGAGGGGTTGTGGCCAAAAGGGGGGTTTTAAAAGGGGGGGATACATCCCCCCCGAAGCTCTCTACTCTACGGAGCAGCCCTCTGACGCGCAGCATCATGCAGTGCATTGCTGATATCGAACACGAGGATTGCATCACGCACATCCACCCTAACGGTCGAGCTATCCTCGATCTCACCGCTGATGAGCGCTCTTCCCAGCCTGGTTTCGAGTTCACGCTGGAGAAATCTCTTCAATGGTCGCGCCCCATAGACCGGATCGAAGCCTTCCTTTGCGATAAACTCTTTTGCAGCATCACTCAGGGAGAAGATAATCTGTCTCTCGGCAAGCCTGTTCTGAAGCTCTCCTGTGAGAATCTCCACGATCTTCTTGATCTCGTCGAGGGTGAGGGCCTTGAACAGCACAATCTCGTCAACCCGGTTCAGAAATTCTGGCCTGAAATGCATGCGCAGCTCGTTCATGACTGTTGTACGGGCACGCTCGTTGATCTGGCCATCTGCAGTCACTCCCTCAACGAGCTCGTGGGAACCGATGTTCGAGGTCATGATGATCACCGTGTTTTTAAAACTCACGGTCCTGCCATGAGAATCCGTGACCCTGCCATCGTCAAGGATCTGGAGGAGAACATTGAATACGTCATGGTGAGCCTTTTCGATCTCGTCAAACAGCACAACGGAGTACGGCTTCCGACGAACCGACTCAGTGAGCTGGCCTCCCTCCTCGTAACCCACGTATCCCGGGGGTGAGCCGATGAGGCGTGATACCGTATGCTTTTCCATGTATTCACTCATATCTATTCTCACCATGTTTTCTTCGGAGTCAAACAGAGCCTCGGCGAGGGTCTTGGCAAGCTCTGTCTTTCCCACCCCTGTGGGGCCAAGGAAGATGAAGGAGCCAATGGGCCTCCGGGGGTCCTTTATCCCCGATCGCGCCCGGATGACCGCGTCTGCCACGGCCTGAACCGCTTCATCCTGGCCCACCACCCTCCGGTGGAGAATCTCGTCGAGCCTGAGGAGCTTTTCCTTTTCTCCCTCTACGAGTCTGGTCACAGGGATCCCGGTCCAGCGCGAGACAATGTCTGCGATGATATCTTCCGTAACATTTTCCCGCAGGAGCCGTTTTTCCCTGGCGTTTGACGTCTGCTCAGCCTCATTGAGCTTGATCTCAAGGGTGGGAAGCTTCCCGTGCCTGAGCTCTGCAGCCCTGTTCAGGTCATACTCCCTCTCTGCACGCTCAATGAGCCGTTTGGTCTCTTCGATCTCTTCCCTGAGCGCCGTCACCTTGTGGATTGCTTCCTTCTCCTCGTCCCATTGCGCACGCATGGCATCGGCCTGTTCCTTGAGACCCGTCAGCTCTCTGCGGAGCTCATCGAGACGGGATTTACTCACCTTGTCTTTTTCTTTCTTGAGGGCAGCTTCCTCGATCTCGAGCTGCATAACCTTACGCGTGACCTCATCAAGTTCAGCAGGCAGGGAATCTATTTCAGTCCTGATCATGGCGCAGGCTTCATCCACGAGGTCTATTGCCTTGTCCGGGAGAAACCTATCGGTGATGTAGCGGTTCGACAGCACCGCGGCTCCCACCAGGGCATTGTCCTGGATCTTCACCCCATGGTGAACCTCGAATCGCTCCTTCAGGCCCCTGAGAATGGATACCGTGTCCTCAACCGTGGGAGGATCGATGGTGACCGGCTGGAAACGTCTTTCAAGGGCCTTGTCCTTTTCGATATACTTCCGGTATTCATCCAGTGTGGTTGCACCGATGCAGTGGAGTTCTCCGCGTGCGAGCATGGGCTTGAGCATGTTCCCGGCGTCCATGGATCCCTCTGCGCGGCCTGCTCCCACGATGTTATGCAGTTCGTCGATGAAGAGGAGAATTCTCCCTTCGCTCGCCTTGATCTCAGAGAGAACCGCCTTGAGACGCTCCTCAAACTCCCCCCTGAACTTCGCTCCTGCAACGAGGGATCCCATGTCAAGGGCAAAGATCGTCTTGTCCTTGAGCCCCTCCGGAACGTCTCCTCGGACAATCCTCTGGGCGAGCCCTTCTACAATTGCAGTCTTTCCGACTCCCGGCTCACCGATGAGCACGGGGTTGTTTTTCGTTTTCCTGGAAAGGATCCTTACCACCCTCCTGATCTCTGCATCCCTGCCGATCACCGGGTCAAGTTTACCGAGATGAGCCTGGGCCACAAGGTCGATTCCATATTTTTCCAGGGCCTCGTAGGCAGTCTCGGGGTTATCGCTGGTGACCCGCTGATTGCCGCGGATGGATGACAGCGCACCCAGCAGCCGGTCCTTGGTTACGTTGAACTGCGCGAGGATCTTTCCTGCAGGAGAGGATTTCCCCTCATCGATCATGGCAAAAAGCAGGTGCTCGACGGATACATACTCATCTTTAAGCCTGATGGCCTCATCCTTCGCTTTCACCAGGATCGTGTTGAATCTCTGAGTTACGTAGACTTTCCCTGGCTCCGCACCAGGACCTGACACCCTCGGTCTCCCTTCGATCTCCTTGTGAACCTCTTTGATAACGGAATCGATGGGCACGTCCATCTTCGTAAAAAGCCGCGGAATCAAACCGTCTGACTGTTCGACAAGGGCGAGGAGGACGTGTTCAACGTCGAGTTCGGTATGTCCGTATCGAACAGCGACATTCTGTGCAGTCTGAATTGCCTCTTGGGATTTCTGCGTAAATTTATTTACATCCATTCCAGTTTCTCCTGGTTTTCGTTGTCCTTTTTCCTGTTTCCTTACTCACTATAGTAGGTTTCCATGCTTGTAAAATCAAGAGGTTAAATGTTGATAACTCGCTTCTCCGGTTTTCACTCCCCATCCTTGAAGCGGCACCACTCACGTCCAGCATAGAACAGAAAAAGAGGAGGGATCTGCTCCCTCCTCTCGTGAATCACACTCCCAGCATCAGCCTTACTCACTCTTGATCGTGATTTTCTTCTGGGTCTGTTTCTCTTTTGCCAGCTTCGGCAGGGAGATTTTCAGCACCCCCTTCTTGAAAGAGGCTTCGGCTTTGTTGCTGTCAACTTCCTGGGGCAGGGGGATCGCCCTCATGAACGAACCGAAGGAGCGCTCGAGGTAGTACACCCCCTTGTCTTTCTGTTCAGCCTCCTCTTTCTTTTCTCCCTTGATCGTGATGGAATCCTTGGTCAGGTTGACCTCGATGTCTTTCTCGTCCATCCCCGGCAACTCTGCAGTGACCTGGATAAACTTCTCGTCTTCCGTCATGTTGATCTGAGGACTGAATTTTCCATAGACATCCCGTTCTTCACCGAAGGTCCTCAACCCAAACCCCTTGAAGAAATCATCGAAGAGTCTGTCCATCTCCCTGCGGAACATATCCACAGGGTGTCCTTCATATTCACCGCTTTCAGCGATATCTTTTCTCCCCCATTTCCACGGAGTCATATATTTCATCACCATATGCTCACCCCCTTATCCAACCTTGATGGGTATCGTTTTTGTCTTGGCTTCCTCTGCTTTCGGCAGCACGATGCTCAGGACGCCATTCTTCAACGAGGCCTCTATTTTGTCACGATCGACATTCTCGTTGAGGGTAAAGGCTCTGTAGTAATCTCCTTCTTCGTACTCTGCGTACGAGAGTGTGTGACCTTCCAAACGCACATCTTTCACCTGCGCTTCGATGGTAAGCACATCATTTTCGAGTGTTATGTTCACGCTCTTCTCATCAGCTCCGGGCATATCTGCATGGATCATAAGTGCATGCCCTTTCTCGGTGATGTCCACGTTCGGAATAAAACTTCTCCGGTCTTTTGTCCTTTCAGCGACCGCACTCTCAGGCAATCCGGCCTTTTCCGGTTTTAAAGATTCACCTTTTTCAGCCATAGACATTCACCTCCT
>DSBG01000085.1 GCA_011046135.1 Deltaproteobacteria bacterium | reverse complement strand
GCAGCGGTGCCAGGTGCACTTTGTGCGGAACCTCTGCTCACTGGTGAGCAAGAAGGACCGGCCCAGGATCATCGAGATGCTCAAAGAGATCACGACGGCCCAGACATATGCCACGGCACGGAAACGGATGGATGAAGCAATTGATGCGCTGGACAAAAGTCATTCCCGGGTAGCGCAGATGCTGGAGGAACACGGAGAGGATATTCTGACCGTCTATCAGCTTCCGGTCTGGCAGCGCAGGGGCATGAAGTCCACGAACATGCTGGAGCGATACAATCAGGAGCTCAAGCGCAGGACCAGGGTGGTCAGGATCTTCCCGAACCAGGAATCCTGCCTGCGGTTGGTGACCGCCCTTGCGATGGAAATGACCGAGGAATGGATGGGGCGCCGATACCTCATCTTCGAAGATGAGGTATCGAAAAGAAAGGCACAGGAGGATCTACTGGCTGCTTAACGCCTATGTCGGAGAAGAGAATTTACAGACAATATGGGACTTGACTTATAAAGTCAAGGCACAGTTTTTTCTTACTGAAGTTTCGCACATACAATCAATCAATAAATCTAGCACAACGCTTTGAAAACAGTCATTTAATCTGGAAAAGCAGCTCTGGATTGTGGAATCTTGACTTGGCTAACTGGTTATGAAGACTAAAGAAAGGAGCTTCCATGAGTAGGGATACCGGATATTCACGTTCAATTCAAAAGGAAATTTAACAAAGGCGACTGTGCCTGGAATCTGAAATTGAAACCTGCTTTTATGATCTGGGGATAAAGACGCTGCTTCATCGGGCAGGGATATGCAAGAATAAGGGTTTTGCTCCAGCAACAGTGATGGTTGTTGTTATTCTGCTGCCCATGGTCGACCTGATGTTATGTGCGACACTTCAGTAATGATCTTCACGGGCGCCCGGGAGATCCGGAGTCAGCTTCCGCCACCGGAACGAGTTCTCCAGGAGGCGCAGTGCCGGAACCCTCAGATCGTGCATCCGTCGAAGAGGTCTGAATTGTGAACCACCATTCAGTTTTTTTCTTGATACCGCCTCTCGAGCGTGATAAGGAATAGTGCTCGAAGACTCTTTACGTAAATCTACGCTCAAAACGCGAGGG
Organism: Deltaproteobacteria bacterium; assembly: GCA_011046135.1. Classification (GTDB taxonomy): domain Bacteria; phylum Desulfobacterota; class Desulfomonilia; order UBA1062; family UBA1062; genus DSBG01. The sequence goes on along the minus strand of DSBG01000085.1, from coordinate 10,322 downwards.
GGAGGGTAACGTGTCAGGATTCGATAGTTCACTGTTTGATGCGCAACTGGAGGAGTTCACCTCTGAACAGCTTGATCAGCTCGATCAGATCGTCTCGCGCTACAAGGGAAAACCCGGGGCCCTGATACCGGTGCTGGAACAGGTGCAGGATATCTGCGGGTATCTTCCCGTGGCGCTCCAGAAACGGATTGCAGACGGGCTGAATCTTCCGGTGGCCAACGTCTACGGCGTGGTAACCTTCTATTCGTTCTTCACCATGGTCCCCAGGGGAAAGCACGTGATCCGGGTTTGTCTCGGCACGGCATGCTATGTCAGGGGCGGCCAGAGGATACTCGGGAAGATCATAGAACAGCTCAAGATTCAGCCGGGTGAGTGTACCGAAGACCGCAACTTCTCCCTGGAGACCGTGCGCTGTCTGGGTGCGTGCGGCCTGGCGCCCGTGGTGGTGATCGACGATGACACCCACGGACAGGTCAAGCCGGCCAAGCTGGAAGCACTGCTGGCAAAGTACAATTAGGAGGCACATGATGGCCAAGCTGACGATAGACGATCTGAAAAAGATCAAGGAAAGGGTGGAGCGGGAAGACCAGTTCAGGTCCGGCACGAAACGGGTCAAGCTCACCGTGCACATGGGCACCTGCGGGATCGCCTCCGGTGCCAAGGGGATCCTGGACACGTTCATGGAAGAGATAAGTGAAAACGACGTCAACGACGTCCTGGTTACCACCTCCGGGTGCATCGGCATCTGCAGCAGGGAACCCCTGGCGACCGTGGAAGAGCAGGGCAAGGAGCCCATCGTCTACGAGTACCTCACCCCGAACAAGGCAAGGCAGATCTTCAAGCAGCACGTCCTCAAGGGTGTGGTGCAGATGGACTTCGTCCTGGCGCGGGGCAAGGAGCAGGAGGATAGGGGGGTGCGGTCATGAAGGTTTTTCGTGCGCACATCCTCGTGTGCGGTGGGACCGGCTGTAGGGCTACGGGCAGCGAAGGGATTCTGGGTTCGCTCACCAGGGAACTCGCCTCCAGGAAGCTCACCGATGAAGTCGTCGTGGTGGAAACAGGCTGCAACGGGTTCTGTGCCGCAGGGCCCATCATGGTCATCTACCCGGAGGGAACGTTCTACCAGTACGTCAAGGCAGAAGACGTCCCCGAGATCATCGAAGAGCACATCATCAAGGGAAGGCCGGTGCAGCGGCTCATGTACAAGGAGCCAGTTACCGACGCCCCAATTCCTCACATGCTCGACATTCCGTTCTTCGGCAAGCAGATGCTCATCGCCCTCAAGAACCGGGGGCTGATCGACGCGGAGAAGATCGACGAGTACATCGCCCGCGACGGCTACATGGCGCTGGCAAAAGCGCTGCACGACATGAACCCGGATCAGGTGATCGAAGAGATTCAGAAATCGGGTCTTCGTGGTCGTGGCGGCGGAGGGTTCCCCACCGGAATGAAGTGGTCCTTTGCCCGCAAGTCTGCAGGCGACGTGAAGTATGTGTTGTGCAACGCCGACGAGGGCGACCCCGGGGCATTCATGGACCGGTCGATCCTGGAAGCAGATCCCCATGCGGTCCTGGAAGGCATGATCATCGGAGGCTACGCCATCGGGGCGAGCCACGGGTACATCTACTGCCGCGCCGAGTATCCGCTCGCCATCAAGCGCCTCAATCTGGCGATCCAGCAGGCCAAGGACTACGGGCTCCTCGGTGAAGACATCCTCGGATCGGGCTACAGCCTGGAGATCGAGGTCTACCAGGGGGCCGGCGCCTTTGTCTGCGGTGAAGAGACCGCGCTCATGGCCTCCATCGAGGGCAAGCGGGGCATGCCGCGTCCCAGGCCGCCGTTCCCGGCGAGCAAGGGGCTGTGGATGAAGCCCTCGGTGCTCAACAACGTGGAAACCTTTGCCAACATCCCCCAGATCGTGCTCAAGGGCGGCCAGTGGTATTCTTCCATCGGCACGGAACGATCCAAGGGCACCAAGGTGTTCGCGCTGACCGGCGCGGTCAACAACGTGGGCCTGGTGGAAGTGCCCATGGGCACCCCGATCGGCGACATCATCTTCGACATCGGCGGCGGGATCATCGGCGGCAAGCAGTACAAGGCCTCCCAGCTCGGCGGGCCCTCCGGCGGGTGCATCCCGGCAGAGGCGCTCAACACGCCCACCGACTATGAAGAAATCGTGAAGCTCGGCGCCATCATGGGTTCGGGCGGGCTCATCGTCATGGACGAAGACACCTGCATGGTGGATACCGCCCGATTCTTCATGGAGTTCTGCCAGGAAGAGTCCTGCGGCAAGTGCACCCCCTGTAGAGAGGGAACCAAGCGCATGCTCCAGATCCTCGAGCGGATCTGTCGCGGCGAAGGCAGGGACGGGGACATCGAGCTTTTAGAAGATCTCGCCGCGAACATCAAGGATTCCGCCCTGTGCGGTCTGGGCCAGACGGCACCGAACCCGGTGTTGTCCACCATCCGCTATTTCCGCAGCGAGTACGAGGCGCACATCTACGAAAAGAGGTGCCCCGCGGTGGTCTGTGCCGACCTGTTCAAGTCCCCCTGTCAGCATGCGTGTCCCATCGAGATGGACGTGCCCGCCTACATCGCACTGATAAGGGCAGGGCGGCTCGACGATGCCTACCGGGTCATGAAGAAGACCAACCCGTTCCCGGGTGTGTGTGGCAGGGTCTGCCCGCAGTTCTGCGCGAACAAGTGCCGCAGGGGTCAGCTCGATGAGCCCATCGCCATCGCCTGGCTCAAGCGCTACATCGCGGACAACGGAAAGCTGCCCAAGGTCGAGGAAGTGCCGGTGACCAGGAAGGAAAAGATCGCCGTCATCGGTGCCGGCCCTGCAGGGCTCACCGCGGCCCAGGATCTTGCAAAGCGCGGCTACAAGGTGACCGTCTTCGAGGAACTGCCCCATGCCGGCGGCATGATGCGCTACGCGATTCCCGAGTACCGGATGCCCAGGGACATCGTGGAAGGTGAGGTGGATGAGATCAGGGCGCTCGGTGTGGAGATCAAAACCAATACCCGCGTCGGCAAAGACATCTCCTTTGCCCAGCTCCGCAAGGACTTCGATATGGTGCTCGTCGCCGTGGGTGCCCACACGAGCTGGAAACTCGAAATCGAGGGTGAAGACCTCACCGGCGTGTGGGGTGCAACGGAATTCCTCAGGGAGGTCAACCTCGGGAAAAACGTGAAGATCGGCAGCAGGGTTGCCATCGTGGGTGGAGGAAACTCTGCCATCGATGCCGCGCGCACCGCGGTGAGGCTCGGGGCTAAGGATGTCACGATCCTCTACCGCAGGGAGCGCAAGGACATGCCTGCCTGGGAGAACGAGATCGTGGCCGCGGAGCACGAGGGGGTGAAGATCGTGTACCTCGTGGCGCCCACCAGGCTCGTGGGAAAGAACGGCACGTTGAACGGCGTTGCCTGCCAGCGCATGCTCCTGGGCGAATTCGACCGCTCGGGCAGGCGCAAACCCGTGCCCATCGAGGGGAGCGAATATGTGCTCAGCATCGACACCATCATCCCGGCCATCTCCCAGAACGCCGACACCTCCTTCATCGAGTCCGGTTCGGACCTTGAGCTGGACAAGTGGGGGGGCATCAAGCGTGCGCCAAAGTCCACGGTGAAGACCACGGCCCCTGGCGTATTCATTGCGGGTGACGCAGCGACCGGGCCTGCCACGGTGGTGGAGGCCATTGCCATGGGCCACCAGGCAGCCGCCGAGATCGACAGCGCCATTCGGGAAAAGAACGGCGAGCCTCCCTACAAGGAGCCGCCTGAAGAAAAGATAGACATCCCCTTCGAGGTTGATGAAGAGGCCAAGGAGACCCCGAGGGCGATCATGCCCGAGATGAAGGTTGCAGACAGAATCATCAGCTTCGAGGAAGTGGAGCTCGGGTACTCCAAGAAGACTGCTTACAGCGAATCATGCAGGTGTCTGCGGTGTGATGCGGAGCTCTAGCGATGGCTACATGCGGCAGCGTAAACACGCCCAACGAGAAAACAGAAATGGGGGATTGAACATATGTCGATAACCATTGATGGAAAAGAGTGCACGTTCCAGCCAGGCCAGACGGTCTACGAGGTGGCCAGGGAAAACGGGATCTACATCCCGGTTCTGTGTCACCAGGAGCAGCTCAAGCCCGTGGGTGCGTGCAGGGTGTGCGTGGTGGAAGTGGAGAAGGCACGGTCCCTCATCGCGTCCTGTGCCATGCCTGCGGAAAAGGGCATGGTGGTCTGGACCAATACGGATCGGGTCAAGACCTCCAGGAGGCTCTCGGTGGAGCTCCTCATGACCCAGGGCCACCACAACTGCATCACCTGCGAGAGCAGCGGGGACTGTGTTTTGCAGAACCTCGGCTATTCTCTCGGCGTCGAACACCCGCGGTTTCCTGAACCCACGGAGATCAAGGCCATTGAAGACGGCAACGAGATGATCGCGCGCGACATGAACAAGTGTGTGCTCTGCGGTCTGTGCGTGAGGGCCTGCAACGAGATCCAGGTGAACCAGGTCCTCGATTTCTCGGGCAGGGGCCCCACGGCATCGGTCGGCCCGGCCTTCGGGGTGCTCTATGAAAACTCCGAGTGCGTGTTCTGCGGCGAGTGCGTCAGAGTCTGCCCGGTGGGTGCGCTCTTCGAGAAGCAGGGCAGGTTCCAGGGCAGGGCCGGGGATCTCGAAAAGGTCAGAACCACCTGCGTGTACTGCGGGGTGGGCTGCCAGATGGACCTCAACATCAAGGACGGCAGGATCGTCAAGGTCACGACCCCGCGCTCCGATGCGCCGCCGCCAAACGGCGGCAGTCTCTGCATCAAGGGCAGGTTCGGCTACGACTTCATCGACCACCCGGACAGGCTCACGAGCCCCATGATCAGGGTGGACGGCGAACTCAGGGAAGCGAGCTGGGACGAGGCCGTCGCCTACGTGGCCGACAAGCTCACCAAGATCAGGACCAAGCACGGGAGCGATGCCATCGCAGGCCTTGCCTCGGCGCGCTGCACCAACGAGGAAAACTACCTCTTCCAGAAATTCTTCCGCGCGGTGATCGGGACAAACAACATCGATCACTGCGCCCGGCTCTGACACAGCTCCACCGTGGCCGGTCTGGCCACAGCATTCGGTTCGGGCGCAATGACCAACTCCATTGCCGACATCGAGGAGGCGGACTGCTTCCTGATCACGGGAACGAACACCACCGAGAACCACCCGGTGATCGCCACCTTCGTGAAGCGGGCGGTGACGCAGCGTGGCGCGAAGCTCATCCTGGCGGATCCCAGGAACATCGATCTGGCGCGCTTCGCCACGGTCTGGCTCAGGCAGAAGCCCGGGACGGACATCGCCTGGATCAACGGCATGATGCACGTGATCATCGAGGAGGGGCTGGCCGACGAGGCATTCATCAGCGAGCGCACCGAGAATTTCGATGCCGTCAAGGACGTGGTGAAGAAGTACACCCCTGAATACGTGGAAACGATCACCGGTATCCCTGCCGAGGATCTCAGGAAGGCGGCCAGGCTCTACGGACAGGCCGATGCCGCCGCCATCCTGTACGCCATGGGCATCACCCAGCACATTACGGGCACGGACAACGTGAAGTCCTGTGCGAACCTGGCCATGATCACCGGCAACATCGGGCGGCCGGGCACCGGGGTGAATCCGCTGCGCGGTCAGAACAATGTCCAGGGTGCCTGCGACATGGGGTGCCTGCCGGGCACGCTGCCGGCGTACAAGAAGGTGACCGAGGCCGCCGAGCGGAAGATCTGCGAAGAGGTCTGGGGCGTTGCTCTCCCGGACAAGCCCGGACTCACCATCCCCAAGATCATGGAGGGGGCACGCAAGGGCACGGTGAAGGCCCTCTACGTCATGGGAGAGAACCCCCTGATGTCCGATCCGGACATTACCCATGTGGAAGATGCCTTGAGCAAGCTCGATCTCCTCGTTGTCCAGGACATCTTCCTCAACGAGACCGCCGAGTTTGCCCACGTGGTCCTGCCCACGGCGGCCTGGGCCGAGAAGGAGGGCACTTTCACGAATACCGAGCGCAGGGTCCAGCGGATCCGCAAGGCCGTCGATGCCCCTGGCCAGGCCCTTACCGACTGGGACATCATCGCCCGGATCGCCAACAGGCTTGGCGCTGATTGGAACTATGCCGAGGCACGCGAGATCATGGACGAGATCAACAAAACCACGCCGTCCTACGGCGGGATCACCTACGACCGGATCGAAAAGATCGGCCTGCAGTGGCCGTGCCTCAACCCCGAGCATCCCGGCTCCCCCATCCTGCATTCAGTAGCCTTCACGCGCGGCAAGGGTCTCTTCAGCCCCTGCGAGCACATTCCGCCCGCAGAGGAGCCCGATGCCACGTACCCCTTCATTCTCACCACGGGCAGGATCCTCTATCAGTACCACACCGCCACCATGAGCAGGCGATCCAGGGGGCTCACCTCGAGAACCCCGGAGGTCTTTGTGGAGATGAACCCCGCCGATGCACAGAGGCTGGACATCTCCCAGGGCGAAAAGCTCAAGATTTCGTCCCGAAGGGGCTCCATCGAGGTCTTTGCAGAGGTGAACGACCGCTGTGACGAGGGAGTGGTGTTTATCCCCTTCCACTTCAGCGAGGCAGCCGTGAACCGGATCACGAACCCCGTGTTCGACCCGGTGGCGAACATCCCGGAGTACAAGGTCTGCGCGGTGAACATCGAGAAGGCGGCATGAGGGGAGGAGTTCTTTTGAGCAGAAAGCCGCAAGATTTCAGTTCAACAGTACAGGGGCAATATGCTACAGAGAACTATCACGTAAACTGGAGGTAGGGAGGAACTATGAGTAATGAGAATTTGGAATCCAAGAGGTGGTTGATTGCAGGTGCTGCGGTTATTATCCAGCTCTGCCTGGGCACCGTGTACGCGTGGTCGGTCTTCAAGAAACCGCTGATGACCACCCATGGCTGGGGCGAAACCCAGACCCAGCTCACGTTCATTCTGTTGATGGGCATCATCGGCTGCGCCGCTGCCTTTGGCGGCACCCTGGTGGACAAGAAAGGTCCCCGTTTTGTCGCCACCATCGGCGGGGTTCTCTTCGGACTGGGCACCATCATCGCCGGCATCGGCGATCAGATCGGCAGCATCTTCGTGCTCTACCTCGGTTTCGGCGTGATCGCCGCCCTGGGCAACGGCTTCGGCTACGTGACACCCATTGCGACGCTCATCCGCTGGTTCCCTGACAAGCGCGGCCTGGTGACCGGGCTGGCCGTCATGGGGTTCGGCGCAGGCGCCTTCTTCATGGGACAGATCGCTCCCTTCATGATCAGCAAGTTTCAGGCCTTCGATGGCCTCGTGATGGTGAAGTCGGGCGTGGCGAACACGTTCTACATCTGGGGCGTCATCTTCCTGGTGCTGGTCGTGGCTGCTGCCCAGATGTTCAAGAACCCGCCCCAGGGATGGCTCCCCAAGGGGTTCACCCCGTCTGTCACCACGGTCTCGGCAGCCGATTCCTTCCAGTTCGGCGAAGCTGTGAAGCGGCCCCAGTGGTGGATGCTCTGGGCCATGCTCTGCCTCAACGTCTCGGCAGGCCTCGGGCTCATCTCCCAGCTCTCTCCCATCGCCCAGGACCTCTACAAGCCCCTGGTTGATCCATCCCTCATGGGAGAAGACCTCGTCAAGGTGCTTGCGATTGCCGGTGGAACGGTCGTGGCCGTCTCCGCCATCTTCAACGGGCTGGGCAGGCTCTTCTGGGCCAAGATTTCGGACAACATCGGCAGGAAGGCGGTCTTTGCCACCATGTTCGCCACCCAGGCGGTCCTCTACGTGCTCGTGGCTGCCGGCATCATCAGCAACTACTACCTCTTCCTGATCGTGGCCTGCTACCTGCTCGCCTGCTATGGCGGAGGCTTTGCCACCATGCCGGCCTTCGCGGCCGATGCCTTCGGGCCGACCTACATCGGCAAGGTCTATGGTTTCATGCTCACGGCGTGGAGTGCGGCAGGGATCATCGGGCCACTCGTCTTCGCGCAGCTCCAGCGCGGACAGGCCCTCTATGTTGCCGCGGTGCTCCTTGTGCTCGGCCTGATCATCACGGCGGTGTACACGAGGCCTGCTCACAAGAACGCGTAGACTGGGCGTCACAGACTATCTCTCCCCCTGTGTCCTGTGGGAATCCCCGGGGCACAGGGGTTTTCACTGCGGGAACGAGACCCCTCGTGACGACGGCTGTTTCGCCACGCCCGTGGAAATGAGCGGCCGGGGTTATCGTGGAGGGTGTCAGTGGTTCCGGTTCCGCTTTTACCCGTGCAGGGGATTGTGTTGACACTCTGCGCACCCATGTGGTAACCACACGTATCTTCTGCAGGTGGGGTGCACAACGGTGAAGCTCTCTGAAATCAGGAAAATACTGGACGCTCGGGTGGTTGTGGGCGAAGACAAGCTCGATCTCGAGATCAAGACAGCCTTCAGCGCTGACCTCATGAGCGATGTCCTGGCCTTTGCCCGCGCAGGGTGCCTCCTCATCACCGGGCTGTCCAACCCCCAGGCCGTGCGCACCGCCTATGCCCTCGATATCGCAGCCATCTGCGTGTGCAGGGGCAAAACCCTGTCTGCAAAATTCATCGAGATTGCCCGTGAACTCAAGATCCCCATCCTGGTGACGGACTATATCATGTTCGAGACGAGCGGCAGGCTCTTCCGGGAGGGCATGACGGGATGCATCCGAGAGGTGGCCATTGAAGAAAAGTCCCGCGCCCAGTGAGGTGTACCTCGAAGGTGTCTTTCAGCTCCGCGGAAGGGATTTCGTCGATGCAGGGCTCGTGTCGAGCAGGATAAAGAACAGCCTCAAGAATAAGGGTGTCCCCGAAGACACCATCAGGAAAATCGCGGTCATCGCCTTTGAAACCGAGATCAACATCATCTCCTACGCAAAGGAGGGGACGATCTCTTTCTACCTGCTGCCGGATCGCGTGGTGATCGAGGCTGAAGATTCCGGGGAAGGGATAGAAAACATCGAGATGGCACTCCAGGAGGGGTTTTCCACGGCAGACGACTCCATCCGCGAGATGGGCTTCGGTGCGGGGATGGGGCTGCCCAATATCAGGAAGTTTTCCGACGACTTCGAGATCGTCTCCGAGCCGGGGAGGGGGACCTACCTCAAGAGCAGTGTCATGCTCAATGGAAATTACCGAGCAAAGGATGATCAGGATGACAACGCTTGAAACCATTGTGGAGACCCTGGGTCTCAAGTGCAAGTGCTGCTGGGAGAAGCTCAAGACAGAGGTCAAGGGCGGGTATGCGGGCGACCTGCTCAGCGATGTCATGGCCAACAGCAAAGAGCATGACGTCTGGGTGACCAGGCAGGTGCACCAGAACATCGTGGCCGTAGCCTCGCTCAAAGAGCATGCGGGAATCATCATCGTCCAGGGTGCACAGCCCGACAGCGACACGCTGGCCAAGGCACAGAAAGAGGGAATCCCCGTCATCGTGACCGAACTCAGCGAGTTTGAGGTGGTGGGCAGAATATACAAGCTGCTGCACGAACAGGACTGAATTCCGGGGCTTCGTGCAGGGTGGGGCGGGCCTGACCCATGCTCAGGAAGTACAACTGCAACCTCCACGTACACACCTGCCTTTCTCCGTGCGGGGACCTCGACATGCACCCGTCTGCCATCGTGAAGCAGTGCCTGGAAAGCAGGCTCGACATCATTGCCATCTGTGACCACAACGCGAGCGAAAACGTCCCCCATGTCATGAAGGCCGCTGCTGACACGCCGCTCACCGTCATCCCGGGCATGGAGATGGCGAGCAGGGAAGAGGTCCACCTCCTGGCGCTCTTCGAGAGCATGGAACAGCTCTTCGACCTGCAGGACCTGGTGTATGCGAACCTCACGGGGGAAAATGACGAGAAGGTCTTCGGCATCCAGGCCATCGTCAACGAGGCAGGCGAGGTCGAGGGGTTCAACGAGCGCCTCCTCATCGGTGCCACGGACCTTTCCCTCTCCGACGCGGTGGAGGCCATTCACGCGCGGGGTGGCCTGGCCGTGGCCTGCCACATCGACCGGCCCAGTTTCAGCGTGATCTCGCAGCTCGGCTTCGTTCCCCGGGAGGTTCCCTTCGATGCCCTGGAGATCTCGGCACGCCTCGACCTGAAGTCTGCGCGAGAGCGGTTTCCCGAGCTCGAGCGCTACCCCTTCATCACCTCCTCGGACGCGCACTTTCTGCACGACATCGGAAAGACCTGCACGGAGATGTTCCTCCAGGAGGCGAGCCTCGATGAAATCCGCAGGGCCCTTGAGGCCTCCGGCGGGAGATATATCCTGGAGTAGGCCATGCTGGAACTC
>DSBG01000060.1 GCA_011046135.1 Deltaproteobacteria bacterium | reverse complement strand
CTCCCGAAAGATACTACTGGCCTGGCCAAGAGTTGGAAAAAAGGGGGACAGGCATGCCTGGCCCCCTTAGAGTTGTTTAGGATTTGTACACGTTGGAAGCCTGGGGCCCCTTTGGTCCGGCTGTAATTTCGAACGTTACACGCTGGCCCTCTTCAAGTGATCTGAAGCCTTCCTGTTTGATAGCCGTATGGTGCACGAATACATCTTCTCCACTGTCCGCTGTGACGAAACCAAATCCCTTTGAGTCATTAAACCATTTTACTGTTCCTTCTGCCATTGAATACCTCTTTTTTTTCCAGACCCCCTTCATTGAAGAATGAAGGACTCTGTTCTTGAATTTCTGAAAAGGGAATGTATCATCAGTGGAATTTTGACTCGTTGAAGTGCATGCGTATGTACGTTTCTTAAGGCAATATTCATTCTGATATATTCTTATTCCAGATACCTCAGTATCCTAGAGGTGTTCTGTTCAACAGTCAAGCGCAAAATGATATTTTTCGATTTCTCCTCAGATTCACGTGCTCACAGTGAGCCGAGGCGTTCTCATGACCCACCGTTCTTCGTTACCAGCCTGGCACGAAGGTTCCGTGACCAGTCCTCGATGAGGGACCAGTTGCGAACATCTCCCTCGGGCACCTTGACAACGTGCTGAACTGCAAAGCGGGCAAAAAACCCAAGCCTGGCATAGTCCATCTTGCCCGCGAAAAGCCCCACCTCCACGGGGTCGATCCACTCACGCACAGGATCCAGGTAGGCACCCACGGTTTTTCTGTTCTCCGGCGTGTCATCCTTCATGGTCATACAGACCACGAAAACGGCTACGGGCATTCTCCGGAGTTCGGAGGCACAGTTCTTCACAAAGTTCAACACGTCAGATTTCACCTTGCCGGCCCGTATTGCTGTGCCGATGACAACAGCACTGTATCCATCCAGGTTTTTCACTGAACCCACAGGCTTCACATCGACTCTTACCCCGCCTTCGGCCAGGATCCTGCCGACGACATCAGCAACTTCGGCTGTGGAGCCCGCCCTCGTTCCATAGACCACCAGGATCGTTTCCCCCATACCTGCATCCCCATAACTCGTATCGACGAGCGAACTGTAGCTGGAGCCGCAGCATGCGAAGAGGCACAACAACGGTACGGACATCCAGATCCTCCACAACGGCTCACCGATCATGACAGTGTTCCTCCCCCGAGTCTCTTTCTGTATTGTAGCTCTGAAGCTCCGTGGATTCAAGACAATGATCGTGATGAATTCCATGAAAGCCTTAAGGTTTCAAATAAATTAAGCACTTCCTCTCGTCTTGTCCTGAGTCTTCATTGCCACCCTTCTTTGAGATCGATTGAACTGTTCGCCTCGTCACGAGATCAGAGATGCGGTTTCCATCGGATAGATATCATGATTTCCATTCATATCACCGATAATGAGCACATACTTCATTAGAACGATGCCGGGAGCTGCGTGTGGATACGCCTTCTAATCGACGATCATATGTTCGCACCATAACCTCATACGTGCGGGCACTCTTGAAGTTTTTCAAGGCAGCCCTCCTGTTGTTGTCACAGAGATACCGGTCTGCCAATCTGAGATTTAAGATTGCCTTCTTCACCGTCATCCTCCTCACCAGCACCTCTTTTATTCTCTGCATCATGACTGTCCAGATCATGAACAACTACATCCTCAATGAGATCATCAAGCGAGGAGAATCCGTTGGCAAGAGCATCGCAGCATCAGCAGGGTACAGTCTTCTGTCACGAGATCTCCTTGGTCTGGATACCCTCGTACACAAGGCCACTTCATCGAACAGTGACATGCCCTACGTGGTTATCGTCGATCCAAACATGAAGGCCATCGTCCACAGCGAGGTTCCCCTGATCGGTGAGACCATGGTGCTCCCCCAGGGGCGTCTTATCAGGAAGACTCAAGACGGAACAACTGTTACAGAATTACCAGACGAGGATGGCACCATATTTAAAATATCATGTCCCATCGTGTTCATGAACAAATTCCTTGGCAGCGTGATCCTGGGAATGAATCGATCTGTGCTGATTGAGGCACAGAAAAAAGTCACCACCAGGATCCTGGTCGTCTTCGGTATCATTGTCGCTCTCGGAATGCTTGCGAGTTCGCTGCTGGCATCGTTCCTGATAAAGCCCATAAGAGAACTCTCCGCAGGGGTTGAAGAACTGAAAAAAGGAACAGCAAAGACGCCCCTCAGGATCTACTCTCATGATGAACTGGGAGCCCTGACACGTAATTTCAATGAAATGTCTGCCCAGATAGCAGAACAGCGTGGCAAACTGAATAAATATGCTCAAGATCTCGAAAACGCCTACGTTTCTATTGTTAAGGTAATGGCTGCGGCCATAGATGCAAGAGATTCATATACCCATGGACATTCAGCACGGGTGGCACAGCTGTCCCTCCTCATGGGAAAGAACATCGGTCTTTCCAAGGATGAACTGGCAGAGCTGGAAGTGGCGTGCCTCTTTCATGATGTGGGCAAGATAAAGACCCCAGACTCCATTCTCCTCAAGCCGGGAAACCTCAGCCCGGCTGAATACAAGGAGATGATGCAGCACGTGGAGTATGGTGCCTCCATTCTCAGCTGGGCTCCCTCATTGGTCAAGTACATCCCCTCTACTCGTCACCACCATGAGTGGCACAACGGCAAGGGATATCCTGACGGGTTGGTCGGAGACAAGATTCCCCTGTTTGCAGCAATAATTGCCATCAGTGACACCTTTGATGCAATTACCACAGACAGGCCATACAGAAAGGCGCTCTCCCGGGAGGAAGCCCTGGCTGAGATCACGCGGATGTCGGGAATACAATTCCGTCCGGAACTGGTCAACATCTTCATTGAGTTGATGGAAAAGCACAGGGCCCATGGTGTGCCACTATCTGTGTTGAAGGCGGTCTGATGAATGCTGTTCCGAGCCCGAAGCTTATCCTCCTGGTGCTGATTCTCCTGATCACCGTGCAATCGTGCGCCGAGACGAGAACCCGCACACAACAGACGGGTTCTGTCCAGACAACGGATCACGTCACGCCTCCCTCTGAGACGCCCCGTCACGTTCCAGATCACATGATATATCTGGCAAAAAACCACATGGAGGCAGGAGAGTACCAGAAGGCTTTTGATCTCTACAGGAAAGAAAGCCAGAAGCACCCAGACAATCTGCCCCTCGTGAAAGAGCATGTGACCAGCATCGAACAAATCAGAGCAATGGCCGATACTGCATTTGAAAAGAATGATTTCGCATCCTCGGGGAAACTGTATTACGTTCTGCTCAACAATTACGCCACGTTTGCCACCGTTGCTCAGCTGCTCTCGTTCGACAGTGATTTCCTCAACACCCGGCTTTCATCCTGCAGAAAATCTCTTTCCGTGCAGGGATTTCAGGAATACCGGAACGGCAACCTCGAAACTGCGCTCGAGTACTGGAACAGCCTCCTAGTCATTGATCCCGACAATAGAGATATCCAGGAGATCGTCAGGACAGCAACAGTTCAGCAGAAGAACCTGCAGGAAGAGGATTAGCCTTCACCCATTGCCGGTTAGAGAACAATATTGCATCGTTCCTGTCTTCACCGGATGAACGAACCCCTTCGTTATTCGCCATGCTCTCTGAAGGCCGTTTTCCACATCCCGTCTCTGAAGACGACCCGCGACGGCGACTGCGGCGATGGGGACTGTCTGTAAGCCTCGATGGTGTACTCGGGGTCGTGGGGCAGCTTGATGCCGAAGCTCTCCCCATCTGTATAGGGCTCGGGGAGGATCGGATAGACGGGGTTTGACCGAGCGTGGAGGAACAGCTTGTCGATACTGGTGAATGAGCTCAATTCTTCGATGGTCTTGAGGGTTGGTGGAATCAGCTTGATCTTCCCCTCGGAGTGCTGTTCAAGGATTTCGCCCGGTTCTCTCCACAGATATCCCATCAATTCCACCTGATCGAAATCGGTCTTCTGGCCTCGGGGGATCCGAGCGAGGAAGAAGCGTGTGTCGAAACGCTTTTTCACGGGCTCTGGGGTGATCCAGTGGGAGTACGGCAGGAGTGTGTCGACGGCATAGGAGAGGCATTCCATCCTCGCGAGTTCTTTGAGTGTCAACCTTTTCTCGTGGATGGCGGTGCGATATTCATCGAACCGTTGCCGCATCATATCATCACCGAACTCGATGGGGCTGCCATCGGCTGCATAGGCAAGGAGAATACCCGCTTCTTCATACAGTTCACGGATTGCGGCAAAGAACAGCCCGAGTGCCGTACACCCTTCAAGCTCAGGCTCGTACAGGAGTGTTTTCGCCGTGAGACCGTCGACGCCCTTGGCCAGGGGACAAAGCTCTTCATCGCTGTCCTCAGCATCCATTTTTCCACCGGGAAACACGCAGACTCCTCCCAGGAAATCCTGCCTGATTTCCCGTTGCACCAGAAACACCCGATAGGGTTCACGCAGCAGGATCACGGTGGACGCATCCTGCACTTGAATCGGGGTGCTGCCGGTGTTCAGATTCTCTGCCGGATCGTTGTCCATAGAGAGATCTCCGAGGATGTTTTGTACCTGATAGCAGAATGAACATACCCCGGACAAGCACTAAGGTCGAGGTGGTTCTTTTCGGGCAACGATGGGGACAGAAATCCAATACACCGGAGACCCTGCGATTCCATGCATCAGAAACCAGTTCACTCGCCATTCCAGAGGATCCACTCATCGATCGGGAACCCTGCGCACCCCGTGCCAGGCGCCACGCCTTACCCCAGCGTCAGAAAAGGGCCAGGGCATCAGCCACGATCATGCCGGAGCGTGTGGGGCGGATATGACTGCCTTCAATTTCGATGAGGCCGGCCCTGCTCCATTCCCTGAGCTCTGAGCCCTTGATCTCCATGAGATCGATGCCGTGGCGGTTCTTGAACTGTTGCATGTCGATTCCCTTCCTGGTCCGCAAGCCCAGGAAGAGCGCCTCCATTCTCAGCTCGTCACGATTGATCGTCTCTGAACCGCACTTGGGCAGCATCCCGTTTTCCAGGGCATGGAGGTAGTCGTCAAGAGATTCGTGGTTCCACCAGCGTCTCGCCCCCCTGAATGAGTGGGCGGACGGACCGAGTCCCAGGTAGGGGGTATGATCCCAGTATTTCTGGTTGTGCCGGGAGGCTCTCTCCATGCCCCGGGCAAAATTCGAAACTTCGTAGTGAACAAAGCCTGCTTCTTCCAGTAATTCCGATGTTCTTACGAAGAAATCACGTTGAGTGTCTTCATTCTGGGAAGCAAAATCCCCGCGCTTGAGCCGCCGCCCCAGGGGGGTGCAGGGCTTGATCTCCAGTTCATAGCAGGAGAGATGGGAAGGATCGAACCTCAGGGCTTCTCCGAGGGAAGACTGCCATCTTCGAACTGTCTGGTCTGGCAGCCCGTAGATCAGATCGAGCCCGATGTTCACAAACCCCGCCCCATGGGCGTCTTCAAGGGTTTGTGCTGCCTGCTCTGCAGTGTGCCGGCGGCCCATGAAGAGGAGTTCCCGGTCGTCAAAGGATTGCACGCCGATGGAGATACGGTTGATACCCAGATCATTGAGCTCGGCCAGTTCGGAGCGGCCCCGGTCTGCAGGGTTGATCTCGATGGTGATTTCCGCATCAGGCAGAATTGTGAAGGCACGCCAGATCGCCTCCATGATGCTCTCTATCTCCTCGAGGGAAAGCAGCGATGGGGTTCCGCCGCCGAGATAGATGGTGTCGAACTCGAGAAACTCCTCCTCGTACTGGTTTATCTCGTTGCACAGGGCAGTAACAAACCTGGGGATGAGCGAGGTGTCGGTCATTGAATAAAAATCACAGTACGCACACTTCGACCTGCAGAACGGGATGTGGAGATACAGGCCGGCAGCAGGAGGCATTTCTGCCATTACGAATCAGTGTCCGACTTCAGCACGGCGAGAAAGGCGCTTTGGGGGATGCTGACCGAACCGATCATCTTCATGCGCTTCTTGCCCATCTTCTGTTTTTCGAGGAGCTTGCGTTTGCGCGTGATGTCACCTCCGTAGCACTTCGCGGTCACGTCCTTGCGGAAGGCTGAGATGGTCGAGCGGGAGACGATCTCATCGCCGATAGCCCCCTGGATGGCGATCTTGTACATCTGGCGGGGGATCTCCTCTTTCAGCCGGTCACACGCATGCACCCCCCGTGCACGAGCCCGTTCACGGTGAACGATCTGGGAAAGGGCGTCGACCTTCTCGCCGTTGACCAGGATGTCCAGCAGCACGAGGTCGCTCTGGCGGTAGTCGATGAGGTCGTAATCGAATGAACCGTAGCCCTGGGTCATGGACTTGAAGCGGTCGTAGAAATCGTAGATGACTTCGGCCAGGGGCATCTCGTAGATAAGCTCGACCCGGCCCGGGCTCAGATAGCGCAGGTTGGAGTTTGTGCCCCGCTTCTCGATGCACAGGTTCATGACCGAGCCCAGGTATCGGTCAGGCAGCATCATGGCTGCGCGGATATAGGGTTCTTCGGCCTTTTCAATGGCCATGGGTCCCGGGTAGTGGGAGGGATTGTCCACCGTAAGCACGTCCCCGTCCTTGAGGGTGAACCGGAACCGGACACTGGGCACGGAGAGCATGATGGAAAGCCCGTACTCCCGCTCCAGTCGTTCCTGGACGATATCCATGTGGAGCAGCCCCAGAAAGCCGCACCGGAACCCCTGACCCAAGGCAATGGATGAATCCTTCTCGTAGAGGAAGGCCGCGTCGTTGAGCTTGTACTTTTCCACGGCCTCTGCGAGGTCCTCGTAATCGTCCGAGGAGATGGGGTAGATAGAGGCGAAAACCACGGGCTTGATCTCCCGGAATCCGGGAAGCGGTTTCGGACAGGGTTTCTCGTCCATGGTGATCGTGTCGCCGATGCTCACGCTGGAGACGGTCTTCACCCCGGCAATGATGTATCCCACCTCGCCCGCGCTGAGCTGCGCACGCTTTTCCCGGGTGAGGAGAAAGCGGCCGACCTCCTCCACGCGATAGACTGAGTCGTTGAACATGAACCGGATGGTGTCGCCTGACTTCACCGTGCCATCGAACACCCGGCAGTGGATGAGGGTGCCGCGGAACAGGTCGTATTGGGCGTCAAAGATCAGAGCGGCCAGGGAGGCCCCGGGAGAACCCGTGGGTGGAGGAATCCGCTGAACAATGGCCTCGAGGATGTCTCCTATGCCGATCCCCTCCTTGGCTGAGCATGCAAGGTGGTGAGCCGGATCGAGGCCCAGCTCCGATTCGATCTGTCCCAGAACCCACTCGATATCCGCTGAGGGAAGATCGATCTTGTTGATCACCGGGATGATCTCCAGGTCATGTTCCATGGCCAGGTAGAGATTGGCGAGGGTCTGGGCCTGCACACCCTGGGAGGCGTCGATCAGCAGGAGCACTCCTTCGCAGGAGGCAAGGGATCGGGACACCTCGTAGGAGAAATCCACGTGTCCCGGGGTGTCAATGAGATTCAGGACGTAGTCCTTGCCGTCCCGTGCTCGGTAGGGAAGCGAGATGGCCTGGCTCTTGATCGTGATCCCCCTCTCCCGTTCGATATCCATGGTATCGAGGATCTGATCCCTGAAGGTCCTCGCGTCTGAAACCCCGGTGAGCTGGATCAGCCGGTCGGCCAGCGTCGACTTTCCATGGTCGATATGGGCGATGATGCTGAAATTTCGAATGTTCTCCATAGTGTTCCCCTGCCCCTGCCTGTCATTCCAGCGCGGTTCGTCTCACCTTGAGCCGGAACCGGCGCACCGTGTTCACAGGCTTCGGGGTCCTCATGCTGCACGGCTGTCCTATTCGATGCCGTGATGTTTGTCAATGGCTGCATGACGTCACGCTTGTTCCCCGGGAAGCAGACAGATGGATATCGAAGCATTCGTCCCCGTGTCTCCTGTCTCGCACCACACTTCTTGAGGATAGTGGGGTTGATTCAGCGGCCCATTCATTTGACAACCCCTCGCAGCATTGGTAAAGTACTCCAGAATCATTGATATTTTGCCAAGGGCTGTAGGGGCAGGACTGCGACAGCTCATGGGAAAAACGTGCACTGCATGAGGAGGGAACAAGCCATGTCCAAGATAGACATAAGGACCGAGGGGCACATCGCTTTTCTCACCATAGACTACGGTGAGAACCGCCTGAACCCCACGTTCCTGGGAGCGCTCACCGAGGCGCTCGACACCATTGTGAACCACACCGATGCCACGGTTCTCATCGCAACGTCTGCCCATGAAAAGATCTTTTCAAACGGAATCGACCTCCAGTGGCTCATCCCGGTGGTGCAGAGCGGAGACATGGCCTGCGTCAAGGACTATGTCTATCAGTTGAATCGATGCATACGCACAATGGTGCTCTACCCCCTGTTTACCATAGCCGCCATCAACGGCCATGCCTTTGCCGGCGGGGCGGTTATGAGCTGCTGCTTCGACTTCAGGTTCATGAGGAGCGATCGCGGCTTCTTCTGCCTGCCGGAGGTCGATCTCGGCGTGCCCTTCCTGCCGGGGATGACCGCGGTGATGCGCAAGGCTATTCCCAGGTTCATACTCGAAGACCTGCAGTACAGCGGCAGAAAGCTCACCCCCCAGGAGTGCGAACAGTACCACATCGTCACAAAGGCCTGCCCTCGTGAACTCCTCATGGAAGAGGCCATGACGTGTGCCGCCAGACTGAACAAGCGCCGGGATGTGATCGCAGCCCTGAAGCAGGAGATGAACCGGGATGTCGTCTATGCGCTCGATGTCCATGATCCTCCGGTGATCGAAGCGGGGTGGCAGAACTGGTTCACCGATCAGATCGCCTAGGCCGGGAACCAGGAGAAGCAGTGCCCATGAATTGAACACAACTCACTCCGTCTTCGATGCGGAGGACGGGCTTTTCCTGCCTCTTCCTCTGTCCCTGTTATCACCACTGACTCCCCCTTGCCTGAATGCACCCTGGTCCTTATTCTTTGTGCCATGCAACCCGGCGGCAAAAAGTGCAGGAACCTCGTAGTTGTCTTCCGAGACCAGCTCGACCATGATTCACGTGCGTGGTGCGGGTTCGACAGAGAGAACGATGCCGTGCTCATGGCAGAGACGGACGAAGACTTCCGGGTCGTGTGGGCACATAAGCGCAGGATCATCTTCCTCCTCTCGGCCATGCGGCACTATCGCGAGTCGCTCAGGGTCAAAGGCTTCAGGGTCGTCTACCACGAGCTCTCCCAGGATCCTTCCCTGGAAAGGGGCCTCACGTTTACCGAGGTGTTCAGGTCCTTCGTCGCAGAACTGAAGCCTGAAAAGATCGTGACGGTGCTGCCCGGCGAGTGGGGGGTTCACGAACGGCTGAAAACCCTTTCCCGGGATCTCGATCTTCCCCAGGAGGTCAGGCCAGACGATCACTTCCTCATCAGTCCCGAGGAGTTCCTTGAACTCGCAACCGGGAAGAAGCACTACCTTATGGAAAACTTCTACCGCACCATGCGAAAACAGCTCGGCGTGCTCCTGACTCCGGACGGGAAACCCACGGGCGGAAGGTGGAACTTCGACCACGAAAACAGGCTCTCCTTCGGACCCGGAGGCCCTGCCTGCATCTCACCCCCAAAGGGGTTTGAGCCAGATACCATCACGAAGGAAGTGATGGACCTGGTTGAGGCACTCTTCCCAAATCACCCGGGAAGGATAGCGGGGTTCGACCTGCCGGTCACGTCACAACAGGCCCATGAACAGCTCGATGATTTCATCGAACACCGGCTAGCCTCCTTTGGCACCTATGAGGATGCCATGTGGAACAGAGAGCCCTTCCTCTTTCACTCGCGCCTGTCCTCGGTGCTCAACCTCAAGCTCCTCTCGGCCCGGGCCTGCATCAGGAAGAGTGTCGAAGCCTTCCAGGAGGGTACTGTCCCCCTGAACAGTGTGGAAGCGTTCACCCGGCAGATCGTAGGGTGGCGGGAATTCGTTCGGGGTATCTACTGGATGCACATGCCCGCCTATGCAACCATGAATCACCTCGGTCATGAACTTACTGTTCCAGAATTCTTCTGGAATGGAGAGACCGACATGGCATGCCTGAGGCATGCGCTGACGAACGTGGTGGAGCACGCCTACACCCACCACATCGAGCGGCTCATGGTGATCGGCCTCTATGCCCTGCTCCTGGGGGTTTCTCCCCTGAAGTTCCACCAGTGGCACCTCGCCATGTACACGGACGCGCACGACTGGGTGTCGCTGCCCAACACCCTGGGAATGAGCCAGTTTGCAGATGCAGGGATCGTGGGGACCAAACCCTACTGCGCAAGCGGAAACTACATCAACCGCATGGGGAATTTCTGCAACCCCTGCAGGTATGATCCGAAAAGAGCCACCGGCCGGCTCGCCTGCCCCTTCACGACGCTCTACTGGGATTTTCTCGACCGTCACCATGAACGGCTCGTGAGCATTCCCAGGCTCGCCTTCCAGATGAGGAACCTGGAACGGAAACGAACCGAGAAGGCTGAGCTTGCCGAGATTCGCAAACAGGCAGACACGCTTCGGGACGATGCTCCCTGATGCTGTTTCTTCACCCTTAACCCAGGAGCTTAATAACTGTCTGAAACCACCTGTTTATCAAGATACGATATGGCATCCACAATCATCCGCATCTCAGAAAATAGAACCAGCTGCACGGCTTTTTTACGTTTTTTAGGTGAAGAACATGGACGCATAGGTGACGGCTGACCTGGTTGCCGGTTCGTCATAGGTCTCGTGGGCCAGGAGCTTTCCCGTGCATCCAGAAAGGAGCCTCGAGAACACGATCATGGCAGGCAGTCCGCACACATTGTACCTGTCGCCGGTGGCAGCGGCATGGGAGAAGAGAGCCCCTGCATCGCACGTGCTCAGGTGTGAGATAATGGTTTCATCATCGCCGAGCGCCTGATCGATGAGTTGCCCAGCTTCAGCGCCATGGCCGAACTTGAGGCCGATGTGCGAGAAATCAACCCCGGCCACGAGCAGGGTTTTCCCGTTGTCTGCACGAACGAGGTCTTGAACGGTACTGACAAAAGAGACAAACCGGTCATCTGTGAGCAGGTCTCTCCCGCTTTCGATCCATTCGTGGATACCTCCGCAGAGCACGGGCACGATCCTGAAGGAGTTGCCGAGATAGTGCCGGAGAAACAGGGCCTGGAACTCGATGGAGTGCTCGTTCATATGGTCGAAATCGTCTGCGGCGAACGTCCCGTCTTCGACATGGGCCTTGAGCTCAGAGACAAACGCGGTGTCCGTCTGAAGTGTGCCCAAGGGGGTTCGGTAGTTCTTTTCGGAGATGGAGTACAGGCCTTCTCTACCTTGGTGGTTGATGCCGAAGATAATGACGCGGGTGAAATCCATACCCTTGATCCTGCGATAAAGATCCACATATGCTGTCTTTGCCACCTCGATGTCGATGTGTGGTGCGAGGAGCCCGGCCGGAGGCGTGTCCTGTTCGCTGCCGAGTTCGGGAAGAGTTGCCTCG
>DSBG01000006.1 GCA_011046135.1 Deltaproteobacteria bacterium | reverse complement strand
ACATACGCATTATTGCCGTCTCCGTCAAGGGTTCACCCCGGCCGCACAGACCCGATAAAGATTTCTCCTTTTTGACGGTGAATTCAAGCAGGCGGGAAGCCCCTTGGGTGATGGAGCATCCGTGAAACACAGAAGGAGAAAGATTTGTTCATGAAGGGCGAAGACACGATGACCTGCTCTGCGGGGAAAACCTGGTCGGGACGAGAGGATTTGAACCTCCGACCCCCTGAACCCCATTCAGGTGCGCTACCAGACTGCGCTACGTCCCGAAACCGCCTTTTTCGCTATCACAGGCGTGGAGGGAGTGTCAAGCGCCAGGGAGAGAATGCCTGCTCAGGGAGATTCTGATGCAAACCGAAAACTCTTCAGGAATTCTTCTGCGCCACCGTGGTGGGTCTGGAAAAATACGATCGAATGATCCTGCGTGAGAAGTCGTCGGCCTCGATCCAGTAGTAATCACCCCTGATGACCAGGCACGCTATGGCAATGGCATCTCCCGTGGAATCATGCCGCGCAAACCCGACAAACCAGTTGCGCCTTCCTTCGGGTTCATCCCCGTTGATGCTGCCGCTCTTGGCCCCGATGGTCACGTGTTTGAGCACCCGGTCGTAGCGAACACTCCTGAAGGCGCGAGACACGGTCCCTGCCCTCACGGTCTTGACCATCATGGAAGACAGTTCCGATGCCGCTTCATCGCTCATGGCGTCCACGAGCCCGGCATCACCTGATTGAACGAGCCGCGGGACAACCATGCTGCCGGAGTTCAGCACAGCGGTGATCATCTGGGCCGCATGGATGGGGGAAATGCGCGTCTGCCGGTTGAACCCGCTGGCCAGCTCGGCCAGGTTGTAGTCAGTGCGGGGAATGAAGAGGGTGCTCGGCAAACAGTCGACTTCAGAAAGCGGGGCCTTCCAGAACCCCAGTCTCATGGCCGTGAGCAGCAGCGGCTCCTCCCTGAGCTGGTGTGTCCCGAGCTTACCGAACACCACGTTGTTCGACAGTGCGAATGCCCGCGCAAGGGTGACCTTGTGGCTCCATCTCTGGGGCTCGGTGCTGAGCTGATACCGGTAGAGCGTGTGAGGTTTCCCGGTGTAGCTGAACGTGCTCGTGGAGGTAACATCACCCTGATCGAGGGCTGCAACTGCCGTGACGATCTTGAAGAGGCTGGCCCCGAGGTATGCGTTGAGGCACAGGCTGCAGTTTTCCCCCTCTTCATTCTTCCCGTAGAGGGCAAGGACGTCTCCCCGGCACGCATCCATGACCACGACTGCGGTGAAATCCACCTTGTACCTCTGTGCCATGGCTGCGATGGAACTCTGGAAATCCCAGTCAATGGTGAGATTGTGCTCCCGGATAAGCTCGGGGGAGATGGTCACGAGGTCTGATCGGGCAAGCTGCGTCTCTGCCTCGACGATGCCGGTGGCCTCGCGTTCGCGTTCTCTCTCGGGCAGGAAGGCAGCCACAAGGAGGATGAGGCCGGCGAGCATCAGTGCATAGCGTAGTCTCAATACCCCTGGTCTCTTCCTCATGAACGACCCATCATCCTATCGATGTTCTCTTTTGCTGTTAAGGTATTGCACAGCTCGGTGAAGTCTGTCAACCGCGCCTCCTGTTCACTCTGTGCCATACTGGTCGGAATACCTGCGCGTCGGGATAAATCCTGCAGTTCAGCTCCCCCACCCCGGTCTTCCCTGCACGGTGAAGTGCCTCCTGGAGGATCCAGCGTACAGGAGTTACCACAGAGGTTCTTCTCTTTTCACGGAAACTTGTGGTAAAGGGTGAATGATCACATGAAGCAGGTGCCTATGGAAACAGAGCTTGAAACCATCAGAAAAGAGATCGACGCCATCGATGATCAGATCCTGGATCTGCTCCAGAAGCGATGTGCGCTGTGCCGGTCCATCGCGCACATCAAGCGGGCAGGCCATTGTGCCATCCACGATCCTTCCCGCGAAGCTGCCATCCTGGCTCGTCTGACTGCCAGGACAGACCCATCCCTGGGAGCAGACGTTGTTGAGCGGATTTTCACCGAGATTTTTTCCCTGTCCCGTCAGATCCAGCACCATGGAGAGAACCGTGCTCGATGACCTCACCACTGTTTGCAACAAAGACGCTCTCGGCGCAGGGATTGCCCCTGTCCCGTGCACTTCGCTCTCTGAAGGGAGCCTGCTGCAGTGAAACCGGTTGACCCAGCCCCGTGGATTCACAAGATCCCGAAGTATACGCCCGGGATATCCAAGGAGACAATCGCAAGGGACTACGGGGCGCCCCACCCCATCAAACTCGCCTCCAACGAAAACCCCCTGGGTCCCAGCCCCCGCGCCATGGAGGCAGCGAAAGCGGCAATCGCAACCGTGCACCTCTATCCCGACCCCGAGGCTGCGATTCTGCTGGAATCAGCCTCGCGGTTTTTTCGGTGCAGCCCTAAGCAGATCATTGCGGGCAACGGGTCGGACGAGATCCTCGACTTCCTGTGCAGGGCATACCTCACCCCCGGCGATGAAGTCATCGTACCTGAAATCACCTTCAGCTACTACCGGATCGCCGCCACTGCCTGCGGCGCCGAGGTGGTTACTGCCGTGATGGATGATCTCTCCATCGATGTCAGCACGATTGCCCGTGCGTTGACAGAGAAGACGAAGATCGTTTTCATCGCCAACCCCAACAACCCCACGGGCAGATACCTCACCAGAGATTCCGTGAACGAGCTGATCAGCACGATCCCTCCCAGCACCATCCTCGTGTTCGATGAGGCATATGCCGCGTTCATGAGGAAGGATGATTTTTCAAGCGCCCGGGAACTCGTGAATACACACCGCAACATCATCTCCATCCACACCCTTTCCAAGTCCCACGGCCTTGCCGGGCTCAGGGTGGGGTTCGGGATTTCGGGGAGCGAGATCAGGGAAACCCTGCTGCGCATCAAGCCCCCCTTCAACATGAACGCTCTGGCCATTGCAGCCGGAGCAGCGGCACTGTCCGACGATGAATTCCTCAGGCAGACCCTTGAAACCACCTGGGAAGGTCTCGATTTCTTCTCGGAGCATTTTACGAGGCTGGGGCTTGCCTGCGTCCCCTCCCAGACCAATTTTCTCCTCGTAAGGATCGGCGAAAGAGCATTGTCCGTCTATGAGGCCCTGTTGAGAAAAGGGATCATCACCCGGTCCATGGCGAGCTTCGGGCTCCCCGACTACCTCAGGGTGAGCGTCGGGCTGCCCGGCGAAAATAGGGCCCTCGTCACTGCCCTGGAAGCACTGCTATGAACATCGCCATCATCGGGCTCGGTCTCATCGGCGCATCTCTGGCAAAGGCCCTCCAGGGAACGGCCCGGATAACGGGCATCGACAAGAACCCCGAGACAATTCGACAGGCCCTCTCCGAGGGCGTCATCGTCACTGGCGGCGATGATCCGGCGTTGTGCACCCGGAGCGACATGGTCATCGTATCCGTTCCTGTTCGAAGCATCGTGGATGCAGCCCGTGCCGTGATTCCCCATCTCAGGCCTGGAACGATCATCACGGATACCGGCTCCACGAAGGCCCGCATCGTGCACGAAATGGCATCCCTGTGGCCGGACTTTCTCGGATCGCATCCCATCGCAGGCAGGGAACGTTCCGGCTATGCCGCGAGCGATGCCGGCCTCTTCTCCGGTGCGGTGGTCATCCTGACACCGGGTTCATCGTGTGAGACCGGGATCGGGGAACGGGTAACGTGGCTCTGGAAGACCTGCGGGGCGTTCACCCGCGAGATGAACCCCGAGGAGCACGACGAACTCATGGCGCGGATCAGCCACATGCCCCACCTGCTGAGCTTTGCATCCATGTGCCTTGCTGAAGATCTCGCGCTGCACAAACAGATCCTCGGTGCGGGATTCAGGGATTTCACCAGGATCGCCGCTTCAGATCACCTCATGTGGAGAGACATCCTGCTGGACAACAGGGAGCACCTGCTGGGGCTCATAGATCGGTACACGGAGGAACTCACACGGATCAGGAGCCTCATGGAACTCGGCTCGGAAGGAGCCCTTGCAGATACGCTTGCGCGGTATGCACAGATCAGGAGCACCCTCCAGTGAAAGCCCGGGGAGAAATCAGACCTCCGGGAGACAAGTCCATCTCGCACCGGGCTGTCCTCCTCTCCACGTTGACGGAAGGGGTCATGGACATCTGTGGACTCCTGCGATCTCAGGATGTTCTGAGCTCGTGCCAGGCGGTGCAGTCCCTGGGAATCGAGCTTAACTCCCAGGCCGAGCTGGTGACCATCCGGGGAAAGACCCCGCGGGAACCAAAAAAGGTTCTCGATGCGGGCAACTCAGGGACCACTGCACGGCTGCTGTGCGGGGTCTTTGCTTCCATGGACGGGGTGAGCACCCTCACGGGTGACGACTCCCTGGTGAAAAGACCCATGGCACGCGTGATCAGGCCGCTCGAGAGAATGGGTGCTCTGTTTCTCGCGCGCTCCGGCTCCTTTTTACCTCTATCGGTGAAGGGCTCGAGGTTGAAGGGGATCACCCACGAGATGGAGATCTCTTCCGCCCAGGTGAAGTCGGCCCTGATCATTGCAGCACTGAAGGCAGAAGGCACCACCTCCATCCGGGAACCCTGGCCCAGCAGAGATCACACCGAGCGCATGCTCGCCTACCTGGGAGCGCGCCTGGAGAAAAAAGGGACGGCGATCGAGATCACGGGACCCCAGACAATCCAGGCGGGAGAGATCACGGTTCCGGGTGACCCCTCGTCCGCGGCATTTCCTGCCGTGTGGGCAGCCTCCACACCCGGATCCGAGATTCGCATCAGGGATGTATGCCTCAATCCCACGAGAACCGCCTTTGTCAGTGTTTTGGCACGAATGAGGGCACAGATCGTCACGGAGAATACCCGGGAGACCTGCGGAGAGCCGGTGGGAGACCTTGTCGTCACCGGGGGAGACCTCCTCGGGACCACCATCGGGGGCCCTGAAATTCCCGCGCTCATCGACGAGATCCCGATCCTTGCCGTTGCGGCAGCCCGTGCCCACGGCACCACCGTGATCCAGGGGGCCTCAGAACTCAGGCTTAAGGAGAGCGACCGGATAACGGCGCTCACCCGGGGATTCTCCTCGCTGGGTGCCGAGATCCAGGAACTGGATGACGGCATGGTGATCGAGGGCCCGCTGAAGCTCAGGGCAGGCACGGTACAGACCATGGGCGATCACCGGATCGCCATGACGTTTGCCATCCTTTCCCGAATCTTCGATATCGAGGTCGAGCTCGACGATGCCGCGTGCGTGGCCATCTCCTACCCGGGATTCTTTCCCTCGATGGAGTCGCTTGCATGAAGCACACGACCATAACCATCGATGGCCCCGCAGGAAGCGGAAAATCAACGGTCGCAAGGATGGTGGCAGCCAGGCTCGGCTTCCTCTATCTCGACACGGGAGCCCTCTATCGAACAGCAGCCCTTGCCATCAGGCGCTCCGGCTGTGCCATCGAGGATGAGTCTTCCTGCGGTGCCGTTGTTGCGCGCTCGCACATCAGGTTTTCAGGAGACAGGATCGAGCTGGGCGGCGAGGATGTCTCCTCGGAAATCCGTTCCAACGACATCAGCGAACTTGCTTCCCGCATCGCATCCTACCCCCCGGTGCGCACGGCCCTCCTTGAAATCCAGAGATCATTTCAGGACATCTCATCTCTGGTTGTCGAAGGCCGGGATACCGGATCCGTGGTGTTTCCCGACGCAGCGGTGAAGATCTATCTCGATGCATCGAGTGCCGTCAGGGCCAGACGCAGGCATGACGAACTGGCGGGAAAAGGAGTTCTGATCAGCTATGAGCAGGTACTGCGTGACATGGAACTCCGTGATCAGCGGGACTCCACACGCTCTTCTTCACCGCTGGTTGTTCCAAAACACGCTGTTGTGGTTGATACGACACACCGTGATATCGACGGTGTCGTGCAGAAGATACTGGAAATTATCGAACAGTCGTTACCCGATCAGTAGACGATCCCTCGCTCTGATATCCTCTGAAGTCGCGTCCTTCCTCATCTCCAAGGCAACGTTGTCGATCATTTCCTTTGAGAAGTTTATGATGTCCTTATTGGAAAATCCGTTACGCACGAGCTCCTTGTACAGTGACCTGGCAAGGATCTTTGTGGCTCTGGGAGTATCCATATTCTTCAAAACTATGTCTAGATTTCCTCTTTTGCTCATCTCTTTCCCTCTCTGAGAACTCGCCATTCATATGCATTCTGCGTGCCAACTCATCCTTTTATAGAATCATGGCTATTTTTATATTGTTATGTCTTCCCGGCACCAGGGCACCATCGTGGTGCTGTGGTGATTCTGCAATAGCTGGGTGCAAAACATCTGTTGCATAATGGATTCAACTTCTATAGAAAAAATGCACCATGGGAAAGAACAATCCTGCTCAATACCGGAGCCTGGCTAAAAAAATTTCCAAAGTCGAACTCCTGCTGCTGTTTGCCCTGATCATGATGTGGGTGTTGACCTATGCATGGATGGGCGTGAAACGCTCGGAGCATCTGGAGACCATGTCTTCTCTCCAGCAGCAGATTCTGCTGCTCGCCAAAGACAGCATCGATCCGGATACCCATGACCTGAGGCAGGTATGGCCCCTTGGCCGGACCTTCCCGCTGCTCATCCTGAGGGGCTCCCTCATCGTGAACGGGACCATGGACGAAATCACCCGCGCGTCACAGGGTTTTCAGGAGGCGTTCGGAAACTACCTCAATGCTGATGTCCTGTTTACGGAAATGTCACGTTCGAAGAGCGGCTCCACCTGGATCAGGGCTGACCAGATCTCGGAGAGACAACGGGTCACCTGGCTGCACAGCAGAGAAGACGGCCTTACCTTCGTGATCGTCGCCCATGAAAAACCCCTCCTCGCACTCTCGGGGTATACGGGGTACAGCTTCGTCCTCATGCTCTGCGCCGTGCTTGGCTCGGCCCTGCTGCTGATGGCGCTCATCTGGGCACTCTCCTGGATGAGGCTCTCGGCGGTGAAGGGTCTCGTGCAGAACAAACCCTCCTGACGCTCGGATTCGCTGCACGCGACAACCGCAGTGCCTCTTTCCGGAGTTCCAGGGGGCTGGGAGGCTGCTGGCGGGAAGCGCTTCAGCAGAAATGCTCTTCCCGTTCAGATCACGGGGTGGGAGGTGTGGAGCCTTTCTTTCCGGAGCGACTGTACCGGGAAACCCTTCTCCGTCGCTTTTTCCCCGCATCGGTTTTGAAGATTTCCCTGAAATAGGCTTCAAAAGGATCGTGCTTCTCGGACCACTGCCCCATCACCACCAGGGCAAACAACCGTGAGGCGTCCTGGTAGCGCCCCCTCTTCTTCAAGGCCCACCGCATCCTGCCGGTTCGTGCGGCAGCAAGCATGTGTTCCAGGATGAAGAGGGTCTGGATCACCTGGGAGCGCAGAGCCTTGGGAAGCGTGATGGTCATGCCTGAGGCGAGAATCGCCTCTGTGAGGAGCTGAATCCTATCTCCATTCTGCTGTTCTCTTGCCTGGAAAAGATTGTGCGCCCAGGGGAAAAACAGAAGGCTGAACATAAACTCCTGGGAGGGGGGAGCATGCCCATTCCGTACGGCAGCATCCAGGAAGCCCAGGAGTTTCAGACATTGTTCGCCGTCCCTAGGCGATCTCTCGAGATGTTCGCCGACACCTCCCAGGATCGCATGGAGAATCCTGAAACGCAGGCCCAGCGAAAAGATATCCGCAGTATATCCGGACGTGAGATCCTTGTTCAACTCTTCGAAGAGACGGGCTCCGGAGCACGTCGCGAGGAGCTCCCTGCAGGAATCGATGGCATCGGCTGTCCGCTCCTCAATGGTGAAGCCCTGGCGTCCGGCATGGCGGATCACGCGCCATATCCTCACGGGATCTTCCCGGTACCTGGTCTCGGGCTCTCCGATGATGCAGACACGCCTGTGCTCGAGATCGTCAAGCCCGCCGACATAGTCGATGAGCGTAAAGTTCGAGATGTCGTAGAACAGGGCATTGATGGTGAGATCCCGCCTGAAGGCGTCTTCCCTGGGTGTTCCGAAGGTGTTGTTTCCCTCGGGCAGAGCATCGGAACCCTCTTCCGGTTCTCTGCGGAAGGTGGCCACCTCGATGATCTTCCCTCCCCTGAACCTGATGTGGGCAAGGCGAAAGCGCCTTCCGATGAGAAAGCAGTTTGCAAAGAGCTTCTTGATCTGCCCGGGCCGGGCATCTGTGACCACGTCAAAATCCTTTGGCTTTCTCCCGAGCAGAAGATCCCGGACCGCACCACCGACCAAATAGGCTGTGTGACCTTTGCGATACAGGCGATAGAGAACCTTGAGGGCATCAGGATCGATATCCTTGCGAGAGATCCGATGATCGGATCGCTTCAGAACCACAGATTCATGTCTCTGTCTGCTCATCTTCCTCACCATGATCGGTTTCGCTCTCTATTTTGTAGGATTCACTCGTCCACCGTATGAGATCGATCCCTTTGCAGCCGCGCGAACAGAAAGGTCGAAAGGGATTCTCCTTCAAGGAGGTCGCCTGTCCGCAGGCAGGACACCTGATTGTCTTGGGGTGCTGCTTCGCGGTCATACCATGTTCACTGCTTCCCTGCACGGGATCTGCAGTGTGCTTCATCCGACACCTTTCCCGACTTCCAGGCTTTCCCGACCTCCAGGGAAGAACGCACCGTTTTCACTGTCGTACCCCGGGTAAACGTGTTCCGAGTGTTTCTGAATATCCTTCATTGATCCTCCCTGGCTCTATAGACGAGGTCTCCTGACATGTCAAATCACAAAATATGCCCATGGTGTGAATTATAGATGGTTTTTTTATATAATAAAATTCTATTGACTTCATTGAACAAAGAATGCTTCAAGTGATGGCACAGAACACGAAGATGGAACGGTACCATGCAGAAAAATATCCGACGGAAACGGCAGATCCTCAGAAACAGAACGCTGATCATGCGAAGCGCCCGTGAGCTGTTTCACAGGAAAGGCTTTTATTCCACCACCATGGAAGATATCGCCCAGCACTCGGGGTTCGACCGACGTACGATCTACAACCACTTCAAGAACAAGGAGGATCTCTTCGCAGCGCTGATCTCTTCCATCCTCACCGAAATCCTGAAGATCTATGACGAGATCCAGTTCGAGAACGTCAACCCCCTTGAAAAGCTGAGGAATCTGGTCTTCAGGCTCCTTGACCTCTACATCGAAAACTCGCAGCTCCTGAACACCTTCATGTCAGAGTATGAGATCAACGAGATCAAGAAGAAACGCACCATGTCCGTCTATCGACTCAAAAACATCAGCGCCTACCGGGAGATCGAGGCCCGCCTCGTAGACATGATCACGGATGCCCAGAAAGCCGGGCTGGTGATTGACGTTCACCCCTACATTCTCGCCGGTGTACTCAATGAGGTGATCCTGCGCAGTGTCATTGTGCTGCACAACCAGAAAGGTACACTCAAGAAGCACGATCTTCTCAAAGACATCTATGAAATCCTGGGGAAAAACGTGGTGAAGGGGCCTGCCGATCAGTCCTCTTCCTGAGCCTCGTTTCTCCGGACGAGCCCCCCGAAAATGTTCGATAAAAAAAGAGGGGTCAGCAAGCGCTGATCCCTCTTTTTTCTTTCCCTGGAACCTGTTGCCTACATCATGCCTCCCATGTCAGGCGGCATTCCCCCGCCCGGCATCATCGGGGAAGGTTTATCCTCGGGAATCTCCGCAACCATCACCTCGGTAGTGAGCAGGAGCCCGGCGACGGATGCAGCATGCTGCAGCGCCGATCTGGCCACCTTGGTCGGGTCGATGATCCCTGCTTTGAGCAGATCTTCGTATTCTTCGGCATCAGCGTTGAATCCCTGGCTGCCTTTGAGTCCCTTGACTTTCTCCACCACAATGCCGCCTTCAAGGCCTGCATTGACGGCGATCTGCCGCAACGGCTCTTCCATTGCCTTCTGTACGATCTTCACGCCGAAGGCCTGATCACCGGGAGCCTCGAACTTGTCGAGTTTATCAATGCAGCGAAGGAGCGCAACGCCACCGCCGGCGAGGAATCCTTCCTCCACGGCAGCACGGGTCGCGTGGAGCGCATCCTCCACCCTGGCCTTTTTCTCCTTCATTTCAGGCTCGGTAGACGCACCCACCTTGATGACGGCAACGCCGCCGGCGAGCTTTGCGAGCCGTTCCTGGAGCTTCTCGCGGTCGTAATCCGAGGTCGTTTCCTCGATCTGGGCCTTGATCTGGGTGATTCTACCCTGGATGTCCTTGCTTTTCCCGACACCTTCCACGATGGTGGTGTTGTCTTTATCGATGATAACCCTCTTGGCAGAACCGAGGTCCGTGACCGTGACGGATTCGAGTTTCCTGCCGAGATCTTCCGAGATGACCTGTCCACCGGTGAGGATGGCGATGTCTTCCAGCATTGCCTTGCGCCGGTCGCCGAACCCGGGTGCCTTGACCGCCGCGCACTTCAGCGTGCCCCGAAGTTTGTTCACGACCAGGGTTGCCAGGGCCTCTCCCTCGACATCTTCAGAGATGATCATGAGGGCCTTGCCCTGCTTCGCTATCTGCTCGAGCACCGGGATGATGTCGCGCATGTTGCTTACCTTCTTGTCGTAGATGAGGATGTAGGGGCTTTCCAGAACAGCTTCCATCCGTTCGGCATCGGTGACGAAGTAGGGGGAGAGGTAGC
The DNA here is from genome assembly GCA_011046135.1 of Deltaproteobacteria bacterium. GTDB lineage: Bacteria > Desulfobacterota > Desulfomonilia > UBA1062 > UBA1062 > DSBG01. The sequence goes on along the minus strand of DSBG01000006.1, from coordinate 1,087 downwards.
CGCGGTCGAACTGCATGCCTTCCACCAGTTCCAGGGTGGTCTCCATTCCCTTTGCCTCTTCCACCGTGATGACGCCTTCCTTGCCCACCTTATCCATGGCATCGGCGATGAGCTGACCGACCTCGGTGTCACCATTGGCGGAGATGCTTCCCACCTGCTCGATTTCTTTCTTGTCCTGGACCTTCTTGCTCATCTTCTTGAGCTCGTCCACAACCTTTGCCGTTGCCTTGTCGATGCCGCGCTTGAGATCCATGGCATTCATGCCGGCAGCGATGTATTTCAGCCCCTCGGTGTAGATGGACTGAGCAAGCACGGTTGCTGTGGTGGTACCGTCACCCGCGATGTCAGATGTCTTGGATGCCACCTCGCGTACCATCTGGGCGCCCATGTTTTCAAACTTGTCTTTGAGTTCGATCTCCTTTGCCACGGTGACTCCGTCTTTCGTGACGGTCGGTGCGCCAAAGGTCTTGTCCAGGATGGCATTACGCCCCCTGGGTCCCAGTGTTGCCTTCACGGCATCTGCCAGCTTGTTTACACCGGCAAGAATCTTTGTCCGTGCATCCTGGTCGTAGAGTATTTCTTTTCCAGCCATGTTTTTCCTCCTTGATTACTGGATGACCCCGAGAATGTCGTCTTCCCGCATGATCAACAGCTCTTCGCCTTCGATTTTGATCTCGGTACCCGCATACTTGGAAAACAGCACCTTGTCTCCTGCCTTGACATCAACGGGGATGACCTTTCCGTCTTCAGTCTTCTTCCCGCCGCCCACTGCAATGACTTTTCCCATCTGGGGTTTTTCTTTCGCCGTGTCGGGGATGATGATGCCTCCCTTTGTTTTTTCCTCTTCCTCGATCCGCTTCACGAGAATTCGGTCCTGTAACGGCCGTACGTTCATATGCTTCCTCCTTAACGAAGTTTGTTAGCACTCATTTATGTTGAGTGCTAACACCGATACTAATATTATCTCGAAAGATCAAGGGCAAATTTTTTGTATTGTTCCATCAAATACGCGGACAGCTCCCGTGGCATATCAATATATTCTGGATACGGACGATAGCTAGTTATTTCTTTATTTATCGAGATATTT
>DSBG01000135.1 GCA_011046135.1 Deltaproteobacteria bacterium | reverse complement strand
GCAGGGGCACTCACACGAAGGAGGGCCCCGGGGAGGAGACGTGACACCCGAGCGCATTCTGGTCGTTGAAGACGAAGCAGCCATGGCAAAGCAGCTCAAGTGGGGGCTGAGCGACACCTACGAGATCTCCGTGGCATCCAATGCCCTCGAGGCCATGGAGATCCTGCAGGATCAGGATCATGCCGCCGTTCTCCTGGACCTGGGCCTTCCCCCGTTTCCCGATGGATCCTCCGAAGGGCTGAGGCTCCTGGAAGAGATCATCGGGAGATTCCCTGGGATGAAGGCGATCGTGATCACCGGGAACACGGACAAGGACACCGCGGTGAAGGCCATCTCGCTGGGCGCCTACGACTACCACCAGAAGCCCGTCAACCTCGAAGAACTCAGGATCGTACTCAAGCGGGCCTTCTACCTCTCCGGCCTCGAGAACCAGGTTTCGCGATTGAAGAAAATCGTGAGCGAGCAGCAGCAGTTCGAAGGCATGGTGGCAATCTCCCACCCCATGATGTCGCTGTTCGAGAGGGCGCGGAAGGTGGCGCTCACCGACTATCCCGTCCTCATCCAGGGCCAGAGCGGCACAGGCAAAGAGCGCCTTGCCCAGGCAATCCACGCACTCAGTGATCGCGCCGAGATGCCGCTGGTGGTGGTGGACTGCGGATCCATCCCGGACAATCTCCTGGAAAGCGAACTCTTCGGCCATGAAAAAGGGTCCTTCACCGGTGCCCATGCCCGGCAGATCGGCAAGATCGAGCGGGCCTTCCGGGGAACTGTCGTGCTCGACGAGATCGGCGAGCTCCCCCTGCAGCTCCAGGTCAAACTCCTGAGGTTTCTCCAGGAAGGCACCATCGAGCGCATCGGCGGGCGTCTTCCCATCCCCATCGATGCCCGGGTGATCGCCATTACCAACGTGGACCTCGAAGAGGCGGTTCGCAAGGAACGATTCAGGGAAGATCTCTACTACCGGCTCAACGTCGTGCCGCTTGCCGTACCGCCTTTGACCGAACGTCGTGACGACGTCCCGGTCCTGGCAAAACACTTCCTCACGCTCTACAGCCGCGAGACCGGCAACCGCATGAAGCGCCTGAGCGCCGATGCCATGGATGCCATCATGCACCACGACTGGCCGGGAAACATCCGCGAGATGCAGAACAGGCTGCGCCGGGCCGTGGTCATGGCGGAGGGGGATGTCATCACTCCCCGGGATCTCGAGCTGGACAGTGCCCCGGTCAGGGATCAGACCCTCAAGGAGGCACGGGAAGCGGCAGAGGTCCTTGCCATCACCAGTGCCCTGGCAAGAAATGACGGGAACATCACCAAGGCATCACAGGAACTGGACGTGAGCAGGCCTACCCTGCACGACCTCATCAAGAAGCACGGGATCGCCCTGCAGAGATAAGGGTGGGGAATGGCGCCAGGGACGAGGCGCTAGTTTTCAGGAAACAACGTCTTGAGACCGTTCTTGAGGGACTGAATCTGCACGAGTTTTTCCCGGTAGGCTATCTCCAGGGCACTGAAGCGCTCTGAAAGCTCCGAGACCTTCTGTTCCAGGGCCCCGATGCGCGATACGATACGTTCGAGCTCTGTAGTGACGTCGATATCCGAAGAGATGTCCTCCATGAGGTTGAGCAGATCTTTGACCTTCTTCGATGTGTCAGGATCCATAGGCCTCCCGCTTCGCCTTGAGACGGATATGGGCGAGGGACGAATACACCCTGTCGAGGGCGTTCTTCAGGTCGGTTATCTCGTCCTCCAGGGGCTTCCGTTTCCTGCTCTCCTCCTCCAGCAGTGCCTCCAGCTCGGCGATGCGTCCCGTCCTGAGGCTCAGGTCCTTCTCCAGGATCGAAACCCTCACATCCAGTTTGGCCTTGGCCTGGACATCCCGGCTCAACTTCTCAAACTTTCCCTCCAGGGCCATTCTCCTTGATGACTCGGACTCGAGTGAACTCTGCCGCTCATCGAGCAGACCCAGCATGTTCCGGATGTAGAAATCGGCATCTTCGAGCTGTTCATTCAGGAACGAGAGCTCCTTGTCCAGTTCTTCCTTGACTTCCTGGGCCTTTTCCAGCTCCGAGAGGCTCTCCTTCAGGGAGCTGTTCTCCCTGTCGACCTCTTCGATCACCCGGTGGTTTTCCCTGAGTTTCCTCTGAATATCCTTTTTCTCGAACAGGATCTGGGTGAACTCGGTATCGATGTCTTCAATGGTATGAATGGCCTGTGCCGCGGTGTCCGTAACCCCCCCCACAGGCTGTTCAGCAGCCACGGATGCCTGCACCGGCTTCACCGCCACGGGAGGATCGATGTCCTGCTGGGTCTTGATCTGTACCGGGTCCACATTCCAGGGCCTGTTGGCCCTTTTCTTCTGCATTCTGGGCATCTTCTCCGCAACGCTCTTGTCAAAGCCGTCTTTCATGGGTTGTCACTCCTCACATCATCATCGATCATCACGCAGGTAAACCATGCACACGATGTTCCGGGAACCGCGAACAACCGGGGCTTCTCCTGGTTGGCCTGCACCCCTGAGACTCTGTGCTGACAGTACGTTCCGTGCGTATTCCTTCGGCCCCCCTGCTCAGGATGGGGTGCCTGAATGGAGCTTTACTCGTCTTGTACAGGTTAAGCATACATCCCTCTAAAACACAATCGGCAGATTGGGGAAGACCTCCCTGATGAAGGCATTGAGATCCGCAGACCCCCTGTTCTTCGGGGCATACTGGTGAATCGGCATCCCCATGCTCGCCGCCTCGGCGATCTTGATGTCCTGGCGGATGAGCGTCTTCATGAGATACGAGCTGTAGTGCTTCTCCAGGGCCTCCTTGGCACGCTGGCAGATGTTGTGTGATGCATTGTAGTTGTTGAGGAAGATATAGATATTCTCCAGCATGAAATCGAAATCCTCCTCGATGGTGGCAAGCGTCTCGAAGAGGATCTTCAGCCCATGGTACGAGAGAAAATCAGCAAGCACCGGGACAAAGAGTTCCGTGCTGGCGAGGATGCCGTTGAGATTGAGCAGGCCGATGGAGGGAGAGGCATCCATGACGATCACGTCATAGGAATCCTGAATGGCGCTGAGGCTCTTCTTCAGCCGCTGTTCCCGGGCATTCATGGAGGTGAGCGCGAGCTCCACGGGTGAGAGGTCCAGGTTTGCCGGGATGAGTTTGAGATTGTTCATCGTGGTGTCCATGATGACATCCCGGATGTCGAGACGCTCGATGAGCACGTTGTACAGGGTGGAGGTGAACGATTCGTGGTTGATTCCGAGGCACTGGGTAAGGTGGCCCTGTGGATCGAGATCGATGAGGAGCACCTGCATCCCGAGCTGGGCGAGCCGGTAGGCGTAGAACGCGGAGATGCTGGTCTTTCCCGTACCCCCCTTGAAATTGAGGAAGATCTGACGCCGCTTGGTTTCCACCAGGGGCGGCATGCCCAGGAGCTGGAGGTACCGGGGGATATCGTGGGGATGGTAGGCCCGTGCCCCGTTCCTGACCTCGGGCTGGGGGAGGCGCCCGTCATTTTCCATCTTCAGCAGGGCGGATTTCGATATCCCCAGCAGCGTTGCATATTCCTTGGCTGTGTAGAGAGGCTGCTCCATCCTAGGCTCGTTCCTTCATGATCTCCCACCACCCCTGCCATTTTGCCACGATCCATTCAAACTGGTCGTCGGAAACACCCAGGGGTTCTCCAAAATCTTCACCCGTGAGCCGCCTCAGTGTTTGAATGGCCTGGATGCGTACGTCCACGCAGGGGTCTTCCAGGGCCTTGATTACCTGGGGGACATCTGTCTTCTGCCCCCAGATGGAAACGAGCCGCAGGGCGTCTTTCCTCACCAGGGAGTCGGGGTCACGGGTGGCGAGACCGAGCACCTCTTCGATGGCGGAACGGTCGTGAACCCAGAAGAGGTAGCTGATCACACGCCTGCGCACATAGGGGTCGCTGTCCTTGAGCCACCTGATCCCGTCTTCAGCTCCGAATCTGCCCCGGCGGAACAGGTAGCGGATTGCCTGCCTCCTCACCCGGGGGTCGGAGTCCAGGGTGGCATTGTTGAAAATGGGCGTGAAGTCGCTGTCTGCATCGAAGAGGACATCGTAGATAGCCATTGCCGTCGGCCTGTCGGCATCCTCCAGGATGTCCGTGATCACCGTGTCGGGGGAGGGAGATTCGCTGAGCAGCGCTCGTGCGGCAAGGCGTTTGATTTCCGGGTCTGTATCCCTGAGGTCCTGCAAGATCTGGTTTAGACCGATACCCTTCAATACCCCCTCCATGTGCCACCCTGAATATAAATGCATATACCACAGTGCGTCAAGTCAATCAAAGAAAACGGTTTCCCGTTTTTTGCTCCGGTGGTAGCCTAGGACGCCATGGAACACGTGATCGTGGATGTGGTGATTTTTTCAGCCATTCCCAAGCCTTTGAGTTACTTCCTGCCTCGAGGAACCCAGGCGGCAGTGGGCTGCAGGGTGGTGGCGCCGGTGCGGAACACGCTGAAGGTGGGCGTTGTCGTGGAGGTCAAGGATTCTTCAGACCCGGCGCAGGGACTGAAACCCATCACCACCGTCCTGGACGAGGCTCCGTGCATCACCCCCGAGATCATCTCTCTGGTTCGCTGGTGTTCCCGCTACTACCATCGGAGTCTCGGCGAGTGCATGTCGCTGGCCTTTCCCCCGAGCCTGAGGAAACCCCTGCCCCTTCCCGATGAGGCCCCCACCCGTGTCTGTCTCCGGAAAACACCCCTGGGGAGACTCGGCCCCCGGCAGGAGGCGATCCTGGAAATCCTCGCCGGCGGAGTCGTGGACCTGCAGACGTTGAGGGAACTCCTCCCGGGGTGCATGCCCTCCCTGAGAAGCCTCGCGAAGAGAGGGTATGTGGAACTCACAGCGGGTGAAGCCGTGGTGAACCACGAGCAGGCTCCCCCCGTATGCTACACCAGGGATCAGGATGAGGCCATCGACCGGATCACGAACATCATGGCTGAGCGTCGGCTCGAAACGATCGTCCTGCACGGCATCACCGGTTCAGGCAAAACCGAGGTCTACCTGGCCTGCGCCCTGGAAACCCTCTCACGGAACAGATCCGTGCTGTACCTCGTGCCGGAGATCGCGCTGACCCCGCAGACCATCGCCATGGTCCAGCGCAGGATCCCCCATGAGGTTGCAGTCTTCCACTCCGGGCTTGCCCCGAGGCAGCGCGCCCGGGAATTTTTCCGGGTCGCCCGCGCCGACGTGGGCTTTGTGCTGGGAACCAGGTCTGCCGTGTTCGCACCGCTCTGCGACATCGGGCTCATCATCGTGGATGAAGAGCACGACGGGAGCTACAAACAGGCCGACGGCGTGCCCTACAATGCCAGGGACCTGGCGATCCTGCGGGCAAAGAACCATGAATGTCCCGTCATCCTGGGCTCTGCCACACCGAGCATGGAGACCTTCGTGCGCGCGAGGAACCCCGCCTCGACCCTCGTCACCCTGTCGTCACGGATTGGAAACGCCACCCTGCCCACGGTGGACATCATCGACATGCGCGGGTCGAAAGACCCCCTCTCCCCGCAGCTGATCGAGGGCATCAGGGACACGGCGGACAGGGGTGAACAGTCCCTGCTCTTCATCAACCGGAGGGGATTCGCCTCGGCAATGATCTGTCCGGGGTGCGGGAAGGTACTTTCCTGCACCAGGTGCGACCGGAGCCTCACCTATCACAAGGCACGCGGTGTCGGCCTGTGTCACTACTGCGGCTACACCCTGGCGCTGCCCGAGGTCTGCCCCTCCTGCGGGTGCCTGGACATGAGCCCGGTGGGGCTGGGCACGGAGCGTGTCGTGGAAGCGGTCGCCTCCCATTTCTCTGACCTGCGTATTCTGAAGATGGATTCGGACGAGATCACCACGAACACGAAGCTTACCCTGGCATTGAAGGCCATCAGGAACAGAGAGGTCGATGTGATCATCGGAACCCAGATGATCGCCAAGGGGCACGATTTCGACGACCTCACCCTCGTGGGCGTGATGCACGCCGAACAGCTCCTGTACATGCCCGACTTCAGGGCCGGGGAGCGGACCTTCCAGCAGATCGTCCAGGTTGCGGGCAGGGCGGGCAGGCGCAAGCCCGACACAACGGTGATGATCCAGACGCTCATGCCCGATCACCCCCTGATCAGGTCCATTGCATCCTATGACTACCAGGCCATGATGGCCACCGAGGAATCCTCCCGTCGGCTTGCCGGGTTCCCCCCCTTTGCTCACATGGCCCGGATCATCGTCACCTCCCAAAGCTTCGAGGAAGGCAGGGACATTTCAGGGGAACTCTCGTCAAAGATTGCCGGCAAAGGGGTCGAGATCCTGGGTCCGGCACCTGCTCCCATTGCATTGCTGAGAAAACACCATCGCTGGCATTTCATCGTGCGTGCATCGAATCGGAATACGCTTCATCGGCTGATGAGCGTCCTCGAACGGATTCCCATCCCGCATCGGGTCCAGCTCAAGATCGACATCGACCCCTACAGCATGCTCTAGGGACGGTTACCGAAAACGCTGGGTGCTGAGACGCCTGACAAGGCGGGCCCGTTCCTTGAGTTTCATGGTGAGGTAACAGGGGCTCAGGATGAGCACCCTGATGATCTCCCGTTTTGTCATCCCGGTCTTCATACCCCCCTCCGCGATACCCCCCGTATCGGTGTTTGAGCGGGGTCTCTTGAACGCGCAGAAATCCGCAGCGTGAAGGTAGTGGACTCAAGGGAGACGCTGTGCATGAAACGATTCCAAGATGTTTTCCGTGAGAACCACTACCCGGAATACGTGAGCGGGGGCCACTGGCAAAGGCATCAAAGCCTTTTAACGCCGAAGTGAGTGTAGTAATAGAGTCCAGCATCGCACAAGCAGTTTTGCGAGAACAAAAGGATGGGGGGTGGCCTGCAGTTGGATTCTCCGGTGAACAGGATATCTCGACACACGTATTCTCTCATTGAAGACTGGATTGAACCGGGGTCACGGGTTCTGGATCTCGGGTGTGGAGACGGAGCACTTCTGGATCGTCTCATCGAACGCAAGAAGGTCGAAGGAATCGGGGTGGAGATATCACAGTCCATGATCGTACGGTGTCTGGGCAGGGGGATCAGCGTATACCAGGCGGACATCGACAGGGGATTGTCCCAGTGGGACGACATGACCTTCGATTACGTGATCCTCAACGATACGATTCAGGTCATTTCGAGGCCTCACGAGGTCATGAACGAGATGCTCAGAGTGGGTAGGTATGCTATCATCTCGGTATCCAACTTCGGCTACATCGGCAACAGGATTCGCATCTTCCTCGAGGGACGAATGAATACGGCCATCAGGACAACCGGGGCCTGGCACGACACCCCGGTGATCAGGTTCGTCTCTCTGAGTGAATTCAAAACGTCTCTCCGGGAGATCAATATAACCCTGGTGGATGCATGGTATTATGTTGCCCATTCGAGCATCCATTCCCGGAGAAGTTTCCTGTCGAATCTCCTCGCAGACCAGGGCCTGTTCAAACTGAAGCGGGAGGAGTGATGCAGAAACCTCTCGTGGAAACCAGGAGCCTGCTCCTCGATCGGCCCTTCCATCTCGAATCAGGAGACAGCATCTCTCCCCTGACGATCGCCTATGAGATCTACGGCGAAGATCCGGGCACAGAGAAGCAGGTGATCCTCATCGAGCACGCACTCTCGGGCAGCGCACACGCGGCGTTCTACCATGAGGGCGAGACGAAGCCTGGCTGGTGGGACGACATGATAGGCCCCGGGAAGGCCTTTGACACGGAACACTACCGCGTGATCTGCACCAATGTGATCGGCGGGTGCAACGGATCCACAGGCCCGTCTTCCATCAACCCCGTCACGGGAAAGCCCTTCGCCCTCTCCTTCCCGCCCATCACGATCCGCGACATGACCGAAGCCCAGAGAGCTCTGCTCGCACAGCTCGGCATCGACAGGATCAGGTGCATCGTGGGGGGATCAATGGGCGGGATGCAGGCACTGCAGTTTTTCAGCGACTATCCTGACCAGTTCGATTCCTTCATCTGCATCGCATCCACCATGCGCCACTCGGCACAGCAGATTGCCTTCAACGAGGTGGGCAGGCGGGCCATCATGGCGGATCCGCGATGGAACGGGGGAAACTACTATGGCGACATACCTCCCGAGGGGGGCCTCTCCGTTGCCAGGATGATCGGCCACATCACCTACATCTCGGAACACATGATGCAGGAAAAATTCGGAAGGATCCGCAAGGATAAAGATCTGCGGGCCATTTTCAGGCCGTCCTTCGAAGTTGAACACTACCTCGACTACCAGGGGGTTTCGTTCGTCCGCAGGTTCGACGCCAACAGCTACCTCTACATCACCAGCGCCATCGACAATTTCGACCTGGTTACCTCCATCAGCGGCATGGGAAGGTTCAGGGGGGAATCCCGGGCACGTGGTACAAGGCTCACGACCCTGGAGACAAAAAAAGGCCTGGTGATCTCCTTTACCTCGGACTGGCTGTATCCCTCAGAACAGTCGCGGGCAATCGTCCGCTTCTTCTCGGGGCTGAATGTCGGAGTATCCTATGCTGAGATCACCACAGAACACGGACACGATGCCTTCCTGACAGACCACGAGCAGCAGACCCACCTCATCCGGAGCTTTCTCGAATCTCTCGAACACGCACAATGAGTGGATCAAGCAGCATCTGCGGATCAAGTCGTTCTGAGGAACCACCGAGAACTATCGTTGTCGTCAAAGAGATTTTATCGTTGACGCTGGTCAGATATCTGAAAATCGAGGATCTTGTATCGGTCTCTGTGAGACCATCCACAGCGGGGCATCAGCACTGGCACCGAGATCTATAGTAATTGAGATCTTCAGTTACATGAGCAGGTGCCTCGGATATTCGGTAAGAATCATGTGGCCATGTTCGGTTACTGCAACAGTGTCTTCCACCCGCACACCCCAGGGACCGGTGTAGAGGCCGCAGTTACCTACAGCTATGACCGTCCCGGCCCTCAATGGCTCGGGTGCCTTTTCCCCATGGAAGAATGCATGGCCCGCCGGAAGGGGAGCCTCCTCAAATTCTATGCCGACCCCGTGTATGGGAGGGCCGAAGATATGTTCTTCGTGGCCGGCGTTCTTGAGCATCCCATGAAATGTCTGTTCGAGATCAGTCATCGAGATTCCAGAGCGAATCATCTCAATGGTAGCCTGTTGAGCCTTCACGTACAGATCATAGGCTTTGATTTGTTCAGGTCCTGCGTTTCCTTCGCATACCGTACGACACATATCAGCGCTGTACCCATTGACTATGGGATGAATATCGATCATTACCAGGTCTCCCCGTTCAATCCTCCGCTGAGTGGGCAACCCATGGGCAATATTTGTACGTGGGCCGGAGCAGACGTATGTCCTCCAGAACTCATCAGCTCCCGCCTGTCGCATTGCATACTCTGCTTCTGCAGCAACCTGGCTCTCGGTCATACCCGTTTTGACTGACTTCACTGCGGCGGCCATACCTTTTTCAGCCACGTTGGCAGCATGCCGGATGCGCTCTATCTCTTCATCATCTTTAACAAGACGCAGTGATGACATGATATGAGTGCAATCCTTTGGAACAACACCTTCAGGTTTGCCATGCGGGTGGGTGAGCATGGTCATCATGGATTGAGTAAGGAAGGTGTATTCCAGGCCAACACTTCCTTTGAGTATTCCGAATTTCTTGAAATAATGTGCAATGCCATGAATCATTCCCACTTCGTCATCGAACCCGGTGATATGATCAAAGTGGGCGGCCTGACTCACATCCTCAATATCGGTCTGAGGTACACCAAGGGCGATTTCTCCTTCTTTCGTGATCATGGCGAATGCACACAGGCGACCGTCCCCTGTGAGGAAGAACATGTTGGCAGGCTTTGCAAGCAAGAGCACATCAACGTCGGCTTCATGCATGAGTTTTGTGCATTGTTCAATGCGGTTTTTATACTGATCTTTGTTCATCGTTCTCTCCTTCAATCATGATCAAGAACTACAGCCGGATATCCCCAACTATGCTTTGCCTCTACTACATGCATACTTCCCTTCACAGATCGTACATTCTTTCCATAGGATAGTTACCACGAACTGCTTGTGAGTCAAGCCTTGAATTCCAGAGAAAATAGTTGTCATTTTTTTCCTCAGGTATGTGCATCAGCTGCCAGAAGACCCGCTGTCTCTGATCAAACAGGAGCCCTCTCTGATAAATGGGTGCTTTCAAGAACGCGTGAGATCTGATGACCATACGCCAGACTCTGGCATGATCATCGTTGCACACCGGAGCGTCGGCACGGTATCGTTGGTTTCACTGGAGAACAGACTCCGTGACAGTTCAGGAAATCTCCAACAAAGAATGGCTGACAACCGATACGTATCCATGCAACTGTGTGGATATGACAAACTGGATATCAAGCATCGACCGTCGGAAGAGACTGTTCCGGATAGCCAATATCCTGGCTTTGATCACGATTTTTTATAATGTCCTGGAGGGGCTCTTTTCTGTCATATTCGGTTTGGCAGACGAAACTTTTACGCTCTTCGGCTTCGGTCTTGATTCCTTTGTTGAAGTCATTTCGGGTATCGGAATATGGCACATGATCAGACGTATCAGGCATGCTGAACATGACAGTCTGGACACCTTTGAACAAAGAGCCCTGAAAATTACCGGTTCGGCCTTTTATATTTTAGCTGCGGGACTCATCATGACAGGCGTGCTCCATCTGATTCAGGGTCATAAACCAGAAACCACCTTCTGGGGTATAGTCATAGCTTTGGTATCGATTACCTCAATGTGGGTCTTAATCCATTATAAGGTCAAAGTCGGCAGGGCACTTGAATCACAAGCCATCCTTGCCGATGCGTCATGTACCAGAACATGCCTGTATCTCTCAATCGTCCTGTTATTGGCCAGCGCAGGCTTTGAACTGACCGGCATCGGGGGTCTGGATGTCGCAGGTACAGTTTTAATAGCTGGTTTTGCCTTTCGTGAAGGGCGTGAGGCCTTCGAAAAGGCTGAGGGCGGGACCTGCACCTGTTCAGGGTGTCATAGGGAGTAGTTGTATGAAAGCACTGGGGACATTGGCCTCATCTCATTCGTTGCTATGGACAGGAATAGATGTCCTGCATTAAACCACTCGAGTCCCGTCACCCCACATGAGAGCATGTCCTTGGCACGATCGCCATCGGGAGAATTATCACTGACGTCACCTTGATCTTGACAGATGTTAGGTAAGATTGGATACAGTCCCTAGCAGAGGCGACATGAGTATCAAAAGCGACAGGGCAGTTCAGAAGTTTCTTGGTGGGTACAGCTGCGCACAGTCTGTTTTCTCTTCCTTTTGTGATGACCTCCACATCGATGAAAACACCGCATTGAAACTAGCCTGTGGGTTTGGAGCCGGGATGGGAATGAAGGAGGAAGTCTGCGGGGCGGTAACCGGTGGGATCCTTGTTCTTGGTGCAGCATACGGGAGAGGCACGCATGATGACCGGAAAGCCACAGAAAAGACCTATGCAAAGACCCGGGAACTGATGGAACGATTCTCGGAAAAACACGGAACGATTATCTGCCGGAGGCTATTGGGCGGGTGTGAACTGATGACGGAGGAAGGACAGAGACAATTCAAGGAGAAAGACCTCCTGAACAAGGTCTGCGCACCGTGCGTTCAGACCGTGGTTGAGATCCTCGAGGGTATCACCTGAATAAATCCGGTTCTTCACAATGAAGCGTACTTTTAAGTTGCAAGGAGTGGACATACCTGCCTTTCTGGTTTTGACAAAAGAAATCAGGAAGGGGTTACGGTATGTCCACGAGTCTATTGTATCACGGGTTT
>DSBG01000149.1 GCA_011046135.1 Deltaproteobacteria bacterium | reverse complement strand
GTATTCAAATTCTCATGGTTGCTGTATCATATCTCGGCAGTTATGCTTCGCACGAGGGGGACAGTGCCTGATCCAATCCGGGGTCAGAACTGTTACTCCATGAAAACAATCTCGACAGGAGGTGTTCCAATGAAGCATCGGCACTCTTTGCCCTGGTACCTGGCAGTCCTCTGCCTCATCGTGATGTTCGGCTGCGGTGGGAGCAGCGGGGGCGGCGATGATGATATCGACGACGATCAAGGCGGCGGGTCGGGCACTATAGGAGGTATGACCGTCTTCTGGCAGTCATACACCCCACAGGAAAAAGCATGGGGCGCCTTGAATTCGGTTCGTCAAACCACAGACAACGGGTTCATCGGGACAGGATGGATCAGGCTGGACGGTGAGAATTTTGAAGACCCAATGGATCTCTACCTGGTCAAAGCAGACAGTTCGGGAACCATGGTGTGGGTTAAATCCCACGGAACCACGAATGCGTGGGAGATGGGAAATTGCGTGCTCCAGACTTCCGACGGCGGATACATCGCTGGCGGTGTCCGCTACCGTGAAGAAAACAACATTGCAACAAGTGACTTCTATCTGCTCAGGACCGATGCCGAGGGCAACGCCCTGACTGATGATGATTGGCCCAAGACGTATTCAGGCGCACATCCCACAGGAACGGGGAATTTCCTCGGTTATGTGGGCATCCTTGATATCTGCGAGGTATCCGATGGGTTCGTTTTTGTGGGGAAAAACGCCCCCTACACCTACATCATGAAGAAAGTGGCTCGTGACGGAACCGAACTCTGGGAGAGAACCTACTCCGGAGCCATCAACCCGGCAAGGGACGCCGCCCTTTCCCTAGACCCGACGGGCGACGGCGGCTTCACGGTCGCCGGCGTGGACACCGGCCCGCAGGGAGCCCTGGTGGGGGCCTTTCGGACCGATGCCAACGGCAACATCAAGCAGGGCTGGCCCCGGACCTATGGGAGGGGTACGGCGTTCTCGGTGAAGAACACCCCGGATGGCGGGTTCGTGCTCGCAGGCAAGACCTTGGACATCTGGAGCCACGAGAATCCGAAAGTCGCCGACGCCCTGATCGTCAAGGTCGATGCCCAGGGTAACGAATCTTGGAGGAAGACCTTCGGCGACCAGAGGAACGACGAGTTCTCGTCCGTGGATGTCTATGCCGACGGGACCATCATCGCCGTGGGGGTTACAGAGTCCTACAGCCCGGGATACGACTCAACTGAACCCTGGTGTTATCAAGATGTCTTCATGGTGAAGCTCGATGGCTCGGGCAACACGCTCTGGCAGAAGGTGCTCGGACGGACCCCGTGCTCCGAGGAGTTCGCGAAATCCGTGCAGGCGCTCTCCGACGGCGGCTTTGTCATTGGCGGAGGGGGAGCACCGGTCATGGCCAAGATGAGTATGAATGGAAACACGGTGAGTCTGGGAGAGAACGAGTTCAAATACTCCATCCCGGATACCCAGGGCATCATCACCCCGGCCAATGCCATGCTCATAGCCGAGAGAGGAGCAGGATCCCTCCTCTTGCTCAGGGAACTCGGTTCCTTCGGGCTTGACCTGCTTCTCAATATCCTTGTCGATCCCGATTACCAATACTGCACGACGAGCGGTGACTCCCTGATCACCCCGACACCGGGCGCCGTTACTGCCGGGGATTACACCGTGACCTTGACGAACTGTGTCACGGGCAGTGATGACGATGAGGTGGAGTTCGACGGCACCTTTGACATGAACGTGGATATCATCGAGGGAACACTGGCGATTGACGGATCTTACACGGTGAATCTCACATATTCTCCCATTGATCTGGGCTTTGCAGACGATGTCGGGCATACCGCCATAGACGGCGCACTGGCCTTCTGGCGGCAGGCATCAGGCAATAATCTCACTGAAAGGGTGACTGTATCCCCCTCGAATCCCCTGCTCATCGATAAAGATTCTGTGCTCCAGACCATCACGTCCTGCTCGCTGGGCATCACCGTGGCCGGATCCTTCGCTCTGGGGGTTGAAGATGAGATAGTAGTATTCGAGCTGGAAGGCATTGACGGCTTCCTCACCCTGACCGTCATAGCACAGGTTGTTGGAAGCTATCCTGAGAGCCCTACCAGCGGAGAGCTGCTCATCGAGGCTGAAGACGGCAGTACAGTTACCATCACCGTGGACTCCGGAGACGCGGTAATCTCCTTTGACACGGACGGAGATGATATCAGTGACGGCACACTGACGAGATCCTGGGACGACCTCTACTAATCGATTACTCACTGCACCACTGCCCCCGCGGCCGGCACAGAAATCGGCCACGGGGGCTTATCCACACAACGTTTTTTTCCAGATCTCATTTCCTGTGTGATCTTCTTGCGATAGTCAGTAACAAGATCCCTCCCCTTGAACATCCATCAATCATTCCTATTATTCAAGTGTCAGGGTGTTCCCCCGGGAAAGGAGCCCGCGTGTTCCGGCCTGTGATGGCCGAAGATTCTCGAGACCTGGCCACTACATGGTGACACGTGAAGATCTCCATTGACGAAAAAACTCTCTCGGAAACAACGAAGTGCGACAAGCAGTTTTCCTGCCTGTCATACGAGACGCGTGACGTGTGCCCGGTCATTCACGCAAACGGCCAGAATGTCCTGATTATCGACAGCAGGCCGCACCCCTGTCCCTACAAGATAGCCTTCGGAGCTTCGGAAATATGCCTGTGCCCTGTGCGTTTTGAGCTGTTTTCACTCCACGACGTCTGATTCTGACCAAGAGAGGATGTACATTGCGGAACAAGCCACAACAGAACAGACCCCGGTTGAAACACCTTCTCCTTCGGGCGTTACCGGCAGAGCTTTTTCCACGCATCGAGATCTGATATGCGTGAGACGATCACCACGAGTTCGCTTGTCGCCGCATCGGCCCGGACGATCTTCCCTTCTATGTTCAGCCCGTATTCCATCAGGGTTACTACAAGATTCTTGTCCTGAAAGATTTCCGAGTGCTCGCGCCTGAAGAACGCGAAGAGTTCCTGCGACACGATACAGAGACTTTCAGGAGTTACATCCTTCAGATACCCGATTCCCTTGATGAGTTCCGTCAATTGGAGGCTCACCCTGGTCTTCACTGGTTTTCGAAGGGTTTTTCTCCTGTCGTTGAAAAAATTGTATTCCATCTGCGTGCCACCTTTTCCTCAGATGAGCGTTCCGCACATCACGTGTCGATGCTCGATGAGAGATTTATCGGAAAAACGATCCTGAAAGATGATCGGATCACCCATCTCGTTTTTCAAAGCCGATCCGCACGAGGTTCTGTGCATCGAAAATGGAACGCACCTGAGAGATAAAAACCTGATCCTTGATGGGTTTTCGGATATACCCCACGATGAGATTGTCCTGCGACATCTCTTCAAGATCACCCCGCCGGGCGCTTCCAGAGCAGATGATGATACTGATGTGGGGATATTTCTGCTTCACGGCATGGATAAAAGTATAGCCATCGATTCCGGGGCGCTCGATATTTGTGAAGACGAGATCGATCGCCCCATTTTTCTCCTTGATGGTCTTAAGAGCAGTATCACTGGACGCTTCGGTGAATAGTTCGAGATCATACTCATCAAAGCTGCTCTGCAGGAGATGGCGAAGGTATGAGCGGATATCCCGATTGTTATCAACGATCAATACGATCTTTTTCCTTTTCACCGCCATATACTTCTTCCTGAATCCGGAGTATAAGCTCCCTGAAATCACTTGAAAAGAACCATCTTCTCCTTATATTTGCTCATAGGGGAGCGGTGAATCGCGCACCAGACACACCAGAAAAAAAGCATCCGTAAAAAAATGCCGTACCCCGAATCATCCGCCCATTCACGTGAGCGAGACTGCAGGAGAAAAGAACACCGCCAACAATGAGAAACTACCTCTATTCACTGTTAATCGATGACGTGACCTACCTCTGCTACTGGAACAGCCTTGATTTTTTCCCGCCGCATGCAAAAATTCTCGATGTAGGTATCGGTAACGGCATCATGATCGAAAAATTCCACGATATCATCCGCGAAAAAGATCTCAAGATCACGGGTATCGACATAAACAGGAGCTACCTCACTCACTGCAGTGGTCTCATCAGGGAGTGGGGCCTGGAAAAGAACATAGAGATCTTCCATGCACCGGTGGAACACTTCCAACCTCCCGAAGATGGGTATTATGATTTCATCCTTTTTTCCATGAGCTTCATGCTCTTCAGAGACCAGGGCATAGTTCTCGACAGAACGAGAACCTGGATCAAGCCCGGTGGGCGCATCCTCTTCTTCCAGACCATGTTCAGAACCAGGTCGATCCTGCTGGAACTCATCAAGCCCAAACTTAAGTATTTCACCACCATCGATTTCGGCAGGGTAACTTATGAACGGGATTTCTTCGCGCTCCTGAAAGAGAAAGATCTGCAGATCGTGGAAGACCGATTGATCCGGAAAGAGTGGTTCAAGGGAGAATACCGGCTCTTCATCACTACTTCCGTTAACGGCCGTGACAGCACCGGAGAGAATCTTCTCATGTCTCGAGAAAAGCCCCGGGAGAAGACCCCGACCGAGAGCGTGAACCTTCGCTCGAAGCAAGAAAGAAACCGCTCGTCTTTCACGCACTCGGATTGTCATTCGTGATTGCCTTCCCATGGCTGCCTCGAAGCTGAATCAGCACAAGATCGTCCAGGTTGTTGGTTCTCTCCTGAAGCAGGGCATGAGCCCGGAAAAAATCTCAGAGAGCATCTCGTGGGGATTTACCCTGGGAATAGTTCCCCTTCCGGGAACCACCACCATCCTGTGCACCATAGCAGCACTGGCATTGAGCCTCAATCTGCCCGCTGTTCAGCTCGTGAATTGGCTCGTCTACCCCCTCCAGATCGCTCTCATCATCCCCTTCTTCGTCCTGGGAGCTGTTCTTTTCGGTACAGGCCCCCTGACGGTCGATGCTCGAGAAATTCTGACTCTGCTGCAGACAGATCTTACAAGATCCTTCGAGCTGCTGGGGACGATCATACTTCACGGCATCATTGCGTGGCTCCTGATCGCTCCTGTTCTTCTCCTGGCATGTACGCACCTGGTCCTCACTCTTGTCAGGCGGATTCCATTGCGGGGCAATCATTGAACACCTGCCTGCAGGTGTACCCATTCTTCCTGATGTGTGGTACCCTGCACACGCAACGCATGGTCTGTATACGATATGGGAGGAGGAAGACGATGGTTTTTGTAATGTTTTTTCACTCTGCCAAACGGACTGGGTCCCTCAGGGGTATCACGCGTGCCGGTATCGGTGCTTTGACCGTTCTTTTGCTTTTATTCCTGGGTGCGTGCGCCCACCTGGACAAGCCCGAAAAAATCGTAAACAGCAGTGAGTTCATGCTCGACTGGGGGAAGAGCCCGCCCGATGCCTTCGACAGGGCCCGCCACACGCTCAACGCGAAGAAACCCTTTGAGTGGTGGTACTTCGACGGGCACCTCGACAGCGGTGAAACCTTTGTGGGTGTCTTCTTCAATCCGAGTTTCACCACCAATAAACCAGGCGTGGCATTTTCCCTCTACGATGCAAGTTGGGAGAAAGAAACCTTCCTGATAAGCCTGCGTGACGAAGAGATGTTCAGCTCAACGGATGATGTGCACATCGAGTGTCCTGCGGGCTACGTACACATGGTTGATGAAACTACATACGACGTCATGTGGGACATGGGAGAAATCAAGGCGGAATTTACCCTCACGACCGAGGCGCCGGGCTGGAGACCCAGGGGTGATGACGGTGTGAACGAAGACCATCTCGATTTCTTCTGGGCTGTTCACCAGGCACGCAACCGCATCGAGGGAACACTGACCCGCGGCGAGGTGACAACCCGGGTAACCGGCATCGGGTATTTTGATCACAACTGGGGCAAGAAACCCCTGCACGAGATCACGAAAAACTGGATCTGGGGCAGAATCCTCGCCGGAGAATATACCATTATCTACGCCGATGTACACTATATCGACCCTTCCATCACGTCCCGCCCCCTGTACATTGCCAGGGGAGATGAAGTCATCGTGGGTGTCGGCAGCCCCACGGTCACCCAGTGGGATTTTGTTACTCACCCCATACTCAAGCGGCACTATCCCCGAAACATTCTCATTGAATATTCTCATGGAGATATCGAGGCAACCTTCGCCATCACGTTCAAGGAGCTCGTGGAAGAAGTCGACCTCCTCGGCGTGTCGTCCTTGCACCCCTTTGCGCAGTGGATCGCCAGAACCTTCTTCGCCCGCCCGACCTATTTCCGCGTAATAGCAGACTTTGAAGGAACCATCACAGAATCAGGGGTTAAAGACAACCTCTCCGGGGAGTGTCTCTACGAGATCATGGGATTCGAATAGAAGCTTTGGCATCAGACCTTGATCAGGGGATCGGTCATGGGGTATGCTCCGGCATATGGCTGATGAGAAGACGATTCTGCTGCATGTCTGCTGTGCGCCGTGCGCCACGTCCCCGATAGAGCGGCTTCAGGCATTGGGGTATCGCGTGATCATGTTTTTCAGCAATTCAAACATATCCCCCGAGTCTGAACATGCCGTGCGGCTCGAGGCTGCCAGGAGACTGAGTGCGATCCTCGATCTCGAGCTTATCGAGGACAGCTACGATCATGCAGCGTGGCGTTCCTCGGTGAGGGGCCTCGAGCTGGAGCCCGAACGAGGGAAACGCTGCCTGAAGTGCTTCGAGTTCAGCCTTACGCGTACTGCTCAGGCAGCACGAAAACTGGGCATCCCCGAGTTTTCCACGACCTTGACCGTGAGCCGGCATAAATCATCCCGCGAAATCTTCACCATCGGGGAATCTCTCGAGGGATTCGTTCCCATGGATTTCAAGAAGCAGAACGGCTTCACAAGGAGCATCGAGCTCAGCAGGCTTCACGCCCTCTACCGGCAGAGCTACTGCGGGTGCGAATTCAGCCTCCGTTGAGGCTGTTTCCTGTTTTCTTACCTAGTACCACCGCAGCGAAGAGGCCTTGAACACTGCCCAGACACGTTCTCCGGGCAGGATGTTTAATTCACGCGCGGCATTGCTGGTGATTCTGCACAGCAGGGTCTGCCCCCCGCAGTTCAGTTCCATGATCATGGTGTCGGAGAACGGCTCAATAGAGAGCTGGGTGACGATTCCCGAGAGGGTGTTCTGGGCCGAGAGGTGATCAGGGTGGGCCGTCGATATGACGATATCCGACGGATCCAGGATGGCGGTTGCCCCGGCATCCTGGGGAGATACGGCATGGATAACCTGCCCATCGGGAAGGATCTTTTCATACAGACTGTCCGTGCTTTTCTTCCAGGGACCGAAGATGAGATTTTCCGTGGCGAACCCAACGATCCTTCCCTGGTAGACCTTCCTGATATCGTGCGTCACAGAGTTGAGCCACAGGTGGTCGTGGCTTGAAATGATAAGCGTAGTGTTCAGTTTCCTCCTGCAGGCGTTGATCGATTCCTTGATGAGCAGGGCGCTGGACTGGTCTACACTCGTTGTCGGCTCGTCCAGGATGAGCACCCGCGGCCTGAGTATGAGACGGGATGCAAGAGCCACCCGCTGCGCTTCACCACCGGAAAGCTCGTGCCATGAACGAGAAGTAAAGCTCCCGGGCATGAGCCCTACCTGTTCGAGGGCCTCATGCACCTTCTTTCTGATCCCTTGTTTTTCTCCCCGCACCTTGAGCCCGTATGCCACATTTTCGAACACCGTTCTCTTGAGAAGATAGGGTTCCTGCGGCAGAATGGTTACCTGCCTCCGGAATGGGTTTGCGTCGGGGGTGACTTTTACCCCCGAGAAGAGAATGGTTCCCTGATGGGGATGTTCGAGAAAGGAAAGGATCTTGAGCAGGGTACTCTTGCCGCCTCCATTGGGTCCGATGAACCCGATGGTGCAACCTTCGGGAATGTCGAGCTTCGGGATGTGCAGTTCAAAACGCTCTCCGTAGAAAAACGCGAGGTCTTCCAGGCGGTACAACGGAGAATCCGAACCTCTCATGACCGCTTCCTCAGAAATGCAAGGGACCCGTTTACCAGAAAGGCAAGGAGAAGCAGCACGATTCCCAGCGCGATTCCCATGGAGAACTGACCCTTGCCGGTTTCAAGGGCAATGGCTGTGGTGATGGTGCGGGTGTTCCACTTGATGTTGCCGCCGATCATCATGGAAACCCCAACCTCGGAAATAGCCCGACCGTAGGCAGTGATTACGGCAATGAGAACAGCATATCGGGCCTCCAGGAGGCTCGCGAGTGCGATCTGGCTCCTTTTGGCGCCAAGGGAGATCAGGGTGAATCGCACCCGCCTGTCCAGGCTCTCGATGGCCGTTGCCGTGAGCGAAATCACGATGGGCAGCACGAGGATCGTCTGCGCGATGGCTATTCCGGGGATCGTGAAGAGCAGGCCGAATTCTCCCAAGGGCCCGCGCCTGGAAATAAACGCATAGACAAAGAGCCCGACCACCACGGTGGGCATTGCCAGGAGCGTATCCACCACAGACCTGATGGGTTTTTTGCCGGGAAAGTCGAAGTAGCCGAGCCCGAAGCCGCAGGGGATGCCGATCGAAAGGCTCATGAGAATCGAGAGGGAGGAAATCCGCAGGGTCGTAAGGATTGCGGAAAACGTCTCCTCATCGAGGGACATCAGCAGCCTGATCGCATCGATGAGTCCCTGGGCGAGGTAGTCCACGATGCCTAGTTCTCTCCGGCATTTGGATAGAAGAGCTGCTTGCCCATCAGTTTGAATTCCGCAATGAGCTTCTGCGCTTTCTCCGATGCCATCCATGTGGTGTAGGTCTTTGCAAGATCATTGTTCACTGTGGGGCATTTCTCCGGATTTACCGCGATCACGCTGTACTGGTTGCGAAGCACCCTATCGCCTTCGACGAGAATCACGAGCGGAGGGTTTCCCTTCATGGTGTCTTCGTACTTGATGTATGTACCCCGGTCGGTCAGGGTATAGGCATCCCGCTCCGACGCAACGGAGATGGTGTTGATCATGCCCTGGCCAGTTTGTATGTACCATGGCTCTCTGTCAGGGACAGCAAGGCCCGCATTTTTCCAGAGGATGAGTTCCATTTTGTGGGTGCCCGAGTTGTCCCCCCTGCTCGCAAAAGGGGCTCTCTTTTCAGCGATGAGCCTGAGGGTCTCTGACACGGTCTTTCCCTTGACCCCAGCGCGGTCTTCCTGCAGGCCGATGATGATGAAGTCATTGTACATGACCTGGGTGCGCTCCGTGCCATAGCCTGCGGCAACATACTCCTCCTCGGCATCGGGGGCGTGCACGAGGAGCACATCGACATCGCAGTTCTTCCCCAGTTCAAGGGCTTTTCCCGTTCCCACGGCGACCCACCTGAGTTCGATCCCGGTATCGGCCTTGAATACCGGCGCGAGCACATCGAGCAGACCGGTGTTATCCGTGCTCGTGGTTGTGGCCATCATGAGTACCTTGTCCTGTGCAGATGCCGAAAACCCCATCATGAACACAACACAGACCAGTGAGAACAGAATCTTCCTCATTCGTTGCTTTTCCATTGTGATACCCCTACCTCGTTAATTATGAACAAAAGAACATAACATGGAGGGTACATCAATGCAACCTTGCTCTTCATTCCTTGGGTGGAATTGAAAACAATTCCTGATAGTTATAGCAGAATCATCCGCAGGCTGTCCCGTTACCTTGTCCCTGTTCGCGATTGCGGGCACCTCACGTGGACGATATCCCGGAAAAGACCCGTCTTGCACACCCCTGGTTCCGGAAACCGGAGCCGATCTCTTCAGCTCATGGTGATATTTCCAGACAATTATCCCGGATTTCTCAAACTCCGGAGTGTCACTCCGGTCTAGCAAGGGATTTACCTAAATGAAATTATTCAGCTGCCTCCGGAGCTTCTTCGGGTGTTTCTGCGTCCGTTTCCTTTGGCGCTTTTTCTTTTTTAACCTTGGCCTTTGGGGCTTTTTCCGCTTTTTCTTTCGGCGCCTTTTCCTTCTTCTTTACAGGTGTCTCCTCTGCTATCTGCTCTGTCTCGGAAGGCTTTTCTGTGGGTTGTGGTTCAGGGGCTGCAGCCTGAGGAGGAGGTGCATCACTGGGTGTCTTCCCTTCCTTCTTTACAGGCTTCTCTTTCTTTTCCGGCTTTTCCTTCTTCTTTGTCTTGGCCTGGACCGGCTCCTCCTTGGCTGCCTTCTTTCCCTTTTCCTTGGGTGGTGCTGCTTTCTTCTCTTCCTTCTGCCTTGCCATTTCCTCGAGCTTTGCTTCGCGAGCAAGAATTGCTCTCAGCCTCGCATTCGTCTCCCGCAGTTTGGCCCTGATCTTCTTGATAACCGTATCTTTCTCTGCCTCTTCCTGCTGGATCCCCTTCTCGTTCAGCTCGGTTATTCTCTGACTCAGCTTGTGTTCCCAGTAAGCCTTCTGCCCTTCACGAATTGCTCTGCCCTTCGAAGCCATTGTTTCTCCTTTCGCTCTCCACATCTTCTGGCATTGATTGCAGCACATTTCCTATAGGCGCACTACGGAAATGGCAAGGATTTTCTCTCTACCATAATTTTATTCCTTTTTCCAGCGAAGCTTTGTGGAGAAAACACACGTTCTGCGCGGTGTTCTCAAGGTGGAGCGTCCTCGGCAAAAGAACAGGTTCCATCACGGTTTCTCAACAAAGATTTCCCCCGAGCGTTCTTGATCCTGAGACGGTGCTGCTTATTATAGAACAGTGAGCCTCCGTGTACAGCGGGGGACTTTTACGCAGAAAGGAGAACTGACCATGAAGGTGCTCATCGTGTACTACTCCATGTACGGGCACATCCACCGTATGGCGGAGTCAGTGGCTGAGGGAGCCCGTGAGGTGAAGGGCTGTGATGCTGATCTCAGGCGTGTTCCGGAGACGCTGCCCAAAGATGTGCTCGAGAAGATGGGGGCCATCGAGGCACAGAAAGCCTTTTCCTCTGTCCCGATATGCTCCCTTGAAGAACTTTCCGGAGCGCACGCGATCATCTTCGGGACCCCTACCCGGTTCGGAAACATGTGCGGTCAAATGCGCCAGTTCCTGGATTCCACGGGACAGCTGTGGGCACAGGATGCACTGGTGGGAAAAGTCGGCAGTGTTTTCACAAGCAGCAACACCCAGCACGGAGGTCAGGAGTCCACCATCTTGAGTTTCCATCTCACGCTCCTCCACCATGGTATGGTTGTCGTGGGGCTCCCCTATTCCTTCAAGGATCAGATGACCGCCGGTGAAATATCGGGCGGCTCACCCTACGGATCTTCAACCATTGCAGGGCCTGAAGGGAAAAGGCTTCCGAGTGAAAACGAGCTCAAGGCAGCCCGCTTCCAGGGGCGGCACGTGGCAGCGATAGCCGCGAAGCTCTTTGCATAGAACACCCGTCGAGGGGCTTACTAGGGTTTCTTAGCCCCTGATGCGCTGCTTGAGCGCTCTGATAAGTGCCAGGCAGACCTGGTTCGCGTCGGCAACGATGGCTACGTCGGCCATCTTCATCATGGGTGCGTTGGGGTTCTTGTTCACTGCAACGATGAATCCCGCATCAATGATACCGGCGGTGTGCTGAATCGCGCCACTGATCCCGAAGGAGAAGAGCACCTTTGGTTTGATGTGCTTGTCGGTCTGCCCGATGAGTGCCTCGTCTTCGGCCCACTTCGCGTAAACCACCGGTCTCGTGGCACCAACTTCTCCCCCAAGCAATTCCGCAAGATCATGGAGATTTCTGAATTTACTCCTGCTCCCCATGCCCCTTCCTCCACAGACCACCACATGGGCTTCCTGAAGCCGCTGCTTCGGTTTCTCCCGGCGTTCCGATCTGACGAGGCGTACCCTGTCCGGTGGCAGATCATCCGGGAGGGGCATCCGGATAATTTCACCTGTGGCGTTCGTATTGTGAGGTATCTCCTGGAAGGTTCCCGGTCTCACCGTAGCCATCTGGGGTCGGGCATACGGGGTGATAATACGCGTGAGCAGGCTTCCTCCAAAGGCCGGTGCG
>DSBG01000151.1 GCA_011046135.1 Deltaproteobacteria bacterium | reverse complement strand
CGGCTCTTCCCGCTGTGAACCCCTCGAAATCATCGCCCAGGATGGCGCCGAGCACCTCCCGCACGTCCCAGGAGAAGCCTTCGCCCACCAGGGCGGCGCAGAGCCAGTTGATCGTGGAAGACGAGACAGCGGCCCTGAGGGTGAAGCCATCCTGCAGGGCGAGGTCCCAGGAAGGAGCGGGAAGGCAGGGACTCACATCGGGGAACTCGGGGGCAGTGCCGGAAACCAGGAAGCTCGACAGATCCACCTCCAGCTCCAGCTCGCCCAGGATCTCCTCGAGATCGAGCACCAGGTCGTCGAGATCCTGGAGTTCACGCGTGATGAGCTCTTCGGTTGCGGTTTTGCGCACGGGCAGCAAAAGGTCGCACGAGAACGTCTCGCTGAAGCGGACATCCCTGACCTCGACCATGGCGGCCTCGACCTGGCCCAGGCCTGGCCTGGCAGGGATGTGGCGCATCTCGAGATCGGCCTCGATGGTAAGGTCGTTGTCGCTCGTGTTGACGAGGGGAAGACCCGCATAGTACGACACGGCGCGGAGATCGACGTCTTTGACCGTGAAGCTGATGCGGACGGTCTTCACCCCGGCCTCACCGGCGTCACCCAAGATGAGCGAGTTGACGACAAAATCGTCTGTGGCAGGGTCATCGTCGCCGTAGGACAGGGTCTCGATCCTGATCTTGACGGGGATTCCGTCCTCTATGATCACCACCCCATCTTCTGTTGTGACGGCTGCAAAGACCTCATCGGTGAGCGCCGTACACAGCTCGATGAACAGCTCTTCGAGCCCGGGCTCAAGGGGGCTCGGGGGTGTGAAGGCGTCGGGCCAGTCCACCTCGTCGGTCTCTGCCGCGTAGAATCCTGCGGAAAGGACCAGGGAATCCATTGTGAAGGCCCCGCTCATCCCGGAGAGGTTCACGAAGAGGTACTTGTCCAGATCGAGATTCAGATTTTCGAAGAGTATGCCTACATCCACCGGCTCATCGTTGACGATGGCCTCAGTGGGCAGCTTCTCCTTGAATTCGGCAAGCAGCTCACCCAGGTCCATGGACACCGCGGGGGCGGCGATGCTGGTGAGTTCGCGGGAGAGCAGCTCCTCGAGGGCGGCCCTGAGGAAAAACTCGCGGGCAAACGTAAGGCGTGCGGAATCGAAGAACGTGAGCACCAGGCGCCTCCTGCCCTCTTCGTCCAAATCTGCCAGGCCGGCGTAGAGATCCACCACGAGGTCATTGTCCGCGGTCTGCACGAGATTGTTTCCAAAGAGCGGCAGGGCCTGGAGCGTCACCCCGGGGATGGTGAACACCAGGCGCAGCACGGCATCGGGGTAGAGCGCGCTCTGGGCGGGCTCCAGGGTGTGGATCCTCACCCCGTCTCCGGCCCGGTAGGCAAGCGTGGTGATGAGGCCGGTTTCTGAAGACGCTATGGCGGAGAAGACCTCGCCGATCATGTCGTCGAGGGCAAGCTCCAGCTCCATGAGGTGGGCGTCCATGATCTCCCGGCCCAGGGAGACGCCGATCCCGTATTCTGGAAAGGTGCCGGGAGGGCAGCTCTCAAAGGTCTTGAATACCACCTTTTCCTTGGTGGCGCGCCCGCTCGAGTGGATCACCTGGATCAGCACGCTCTCGTAGAGGCGCTCACCGGAAACCTCGTAGTCGCACACGTAGAGGCTATTTTCAGATACGGCCTCCACCTGGTAGAGACCGCCGTTGGTGAGGAACACCCGGTCGATGCTGGACGGGTCTCCTTCGATCTTCACGGCAAGGGTGTGCACGCCCGGGTTAATGGCGTCTCCGTCTGAGACGGGCTCGAGAGCTCCCCCTGGGCTCTTGAGGAACAGCTCCACGCCACAGGCTTCGGCATAGCTCACTGCAGGAACTGATGCCCCAGGGTCGTAGATCGACTCTGCCTCAGCAGACTTGTCGGAACTGGAGTCGCTGGAACAACCTGTCAGGACAACGAGGACCAGCACAACACCCACGCCGAGAATCCGCAACGCTCCCATCATCTCCTTCATCTCACCACACTCCTTAACCGCAGAGGCATGGCTCAAACGCCTGTCACCCGCGTGCGAACAGCCGGCATGGGATCACGCACAGCCGGCTTCGGGCACCCCCGCGTACATCAGTTTCCATTTAATTGGCGTGTACACCTGTTTCCATTTCATTAGCGCGTACATCCTGTCATGAAAGACACCTGGCTGGTAATGAATAACCATTACCCTGCATCTACCTTAATTTCTTACAGATTGCAATAACCATTCCGAGATATCTGTTCGGGCACCCGCGCCAGGGCAGCGCAGGGGAAAATGCATTCAACTTCCAGGAATCACGAAAGAATCGTGCTGATGGCGCAGCGGGCAGCGATCCATGCGGGATGGCACCTGCGGCTACGGGGGTAGACCGAGGGCTGGGAGTGGAACTCTTTTTCCGTTTTCGTCCAAAAGGTTTTCCCTCTGATGGGCGTTCGGGGAACCAGGAGTGACAGCACAGGCAACGGATCGAAGGAGATACCCCTTTCCTGAACCCGAGAAACCATGAACTGACTACCTCAATGTTCTTTTAGACTTCTTACCCCACATCCGTGCTCATGGGGAACCATCAATCGGCCCGGGATTCCCGTTTCATCTGCCTCCGAGAAGTGCGCCCCTCTGGGGGAGGAGGCGCTCGAGTGAAGGCGATGTTGCAGGACCAGGATCGTTTCAGGTATACTGAACCTCCGGGCGCACAGCAACCCGCACCCGTGGTAAGGTTATTGCAGGAATGCTGTGAGTCTTTCGAGAGGTGCCCGCAAGGGAAACGGAGGCATCCATGAACAAGATGATCATGACAGGGGCAGCGTTGCTCATAGTCTTCCTGGCAGGCTGCAGCAGCGACAGCGTGCTGCAGGGGATCGCCGATGACGAAAGCCGGGCAGCCTTGATCGAAGAGGCAGCGATCGCCCTCGATGCCGGTGACTATGACACGGCGCTGCGCCTCCTCGACCCACTGTACAGCGAAGCTTCTCCTGATCCGGAAGTGGTGCGCATCATCTCATCGGCGTACGCGGGAAAGGTGGGCATCGACATACTGAATCTCGCGATAACCGCAGACGATTCCTCGTACTCTAACTTTGACTTCCTTTCGTCGGCATTCACCCTTTCACAGGGCGCCCGGTACATCAGCGGACAGAACATCGATGCCCGCATCGCGTCCCTGGAAAAGGCCCGGGAGCCCCTCATCGCCCTGGTGGACCATGGCCTCGCCTCCTATGACGACGCGGTTCGGCTGGGGCTCATCTCATCGGCGCACCTGATCCTCACGCTGGGAAACAGGGTTGCCAAGGTGATCTACCCGTATTCACCCGGTGACAAGAACTACACACCGGGCGGCCTGCCCATACCCATCACCACCGAGGCCTACAGGCAATACCAGCAGACCGGCGGAACCTTCCTGGCTACACACAACTGGGCCTGGGTGATTCCCACCACGTTCGTGCAGACCGACAACCTCGGTGTGCCCGTCTCCCCGACCACGTACCAGGAAGACCTCTTCTATATGAACGATGCCGTGGAGGCATTCAGGTCGGCGTCTCTGCGAGGCAATGACATCGTGGACAGGCTGGAGGCATTCCTCAGAGAGGTGCTGCCCCTGCCGTCAGGCGAGATCACTGACGGGGTGATCCTGGAAGCCTTCACCTCGGAGAGGATCTTCACGTATCTCAACACGTTCACCAAGGAAGAACCGGACGAGTCCGGTGACGAGTGACCAGGGGGGATCCGGCATGAAGAAGCTCTGCCTGCTCATCATGGTTTTCAGTTTCGTTGCGCTGAGCACCCCTGGCGCCCAGGAATTCCCCTCCATCTACAAGGGAACCAGGCCCATGGGCATGGGCGGGGCCTTTACAGCGCTTTCCAACGATGCCGCAGCCCTGTTCTACAACCCTGCGGGCCTTGCCGCCATCAAGGAACGGCGCACCATGCTGTTCCCCCTGGAAATCGGCCTGGGTAGAGGCGCCTATGACTTCTACGATGAAGCCCTGGACGTGGACTTCGACAGCACCAAAGAAACCACGGACTTCCTGAGGAAGTATGCCGGGGACTATGCCCACGCATCCTTTGCCCTGTTTCCGAACCATGCACGGCCGAATTTTGCCTTTGGCCTCATCGCAGCGGGCAGATCCAACCTCCAGGTCCGGGACAGGCTCTACCCGAGGCTGATCGCAGACATGGTGGGTGATGCCGGGGTGTGTGCAGGCTATGCCCGCTCGTTCCTGGGTGATCGGCTCTCCCTCGGCGGGGGCCTGAAGTACCTCTTCAGGAAGAGCCTGAACGAGGAGTACACGGTTGTTGACATCACCACCGGTGACTTCGAAGACAGGCTCGAAGACGATGTGCAGGATGGCAGCGGCGTCCTCCTCGACCTGGGGGTGATCTACAAGGTGCACACCGGGAGAATCAATGCAACCGATGTCACGCTCCAGGTGGGTATGAGCGCAAACAATCTCATCGGGAACAAGCTCGGCGACGCGCAGGACCTCCACAACAACGTCTCCGTCGGGGTTGCCGCGCTGACCTCGTCGGTGGCCGTGACCATGGATTACGTTGACCTCCTCAACCAGTTCGAGGGAGACGATGATGTTGCCAAGCGCCTCCGGTTCGGCGTGGAGTATGCATTGCCGAAGTATGCGACCGTGCGTACCGGGTTCTACCAGGGCTACCTCACCATGGGGCTCACCCTGAAGGGGAGCATCGTCCAGCTCGACCTCCTCACCTATGCGGAAGAGATCGGGGCATACTCGGGCCAGCGCAGCGACCGGCGCTATGTCCTGGGCCTTTCCTTCGGGCGCTGAGATCCTGTTGATATGCCCTGGATCTGTCCTACAGGCGCTGAGATCCTGTTGATGCGCCATGGATCTGTCCTACAGGCGCTGAGATCCTGTTGATGACCCATGGATCTGTCCTACAGGCGCTGAGATATCCATGATGCGCACACCCAGGCAGGAAAATCCAGGCCCTGACCGGGGCAAAGACGCGACCGGCTCTGTGCCGCGTGCTTTTCGTTGGGGCAAAGAGATACGGATAATGCGCACACAGCATGTCGTTCCCGGAGCAGATGGCCCGTGACCAACAAGGTGATCCACGAGGTCTTCTCCATCCTTGCAGAAGAGGTGCCCCGCCTCCAGGAGCCCATCGTGGGGCGCATCGCCCGGGACAGGGACCCCTTCACCGTGCTCGTCTCCACCATGCTGAGCCTCCGGACCAAGGACTCCACCACGGAAGCGGCATGCGCGCGCCTGTTCTCCCTGGCCTCCACCCCGGAAAAGCTCGCGGCGCTTCCCATCGAGACCATCGAAGCGGCCATCTTCCCGGTGGGGTTCTACAAGACCAAGGCCATCAACATCCGCAGGACCTCCGGGATCCTGGTGGAACGCTACGGAGGCCGCGTTCCGTGCGACATGAATGAACTCCTGGACCTGCCCGGGGTGGGGAGGAAGACCGCGAACCTGGTGATGATCCTGGGGTTCGACGAGATGGGAATCTGCGTGGACACCCACGTGCACCGCATCACCAACCGCTGGGGCTACGTGGCAACCAGGACCCCGGAGGAGACCGAGATGAGGCTCCGCGAGGTCCTGCCCCGGGAATACTGGAAAGACATCAACAACTTCCTCGTGCCCTACGGCCAGTATGTCTGCCTGCCCGTGAGCCCTTACTGCTCGAGGTGCAGGATCAAGGGCTACTGCCCCCGCATCGGGGTGAAGAAATCCCGGTAGGGGCCCTGCACTGTTCCACGCCATCCAGCTTCAAGAGGCATGCAGGGCAGATCACCATCACCCCACGCCCACGTCAGCCCTGCTCCACCACGCACACGTCATCCCAGCCAGAATCCCTGCGCCACCCACACGTCAGTCCGGCATCGATCTTCACCACGTCCACGTAAGCCCGGCATCGATCCTTGCGCCATGCACACCGCTCCGGTTCACGAAGACTGAAAACCCCTGCACGGTGAACCTGAATTCCCGCGGCGTTCACCTTTTCTCTTTACACCCGGGCACGTCTCTGATTATGTAACAAATTCAACGGCTCATGGGTGCACGTGCCGGAAATGACCCTGTTCATCTTAAACATGACAGGACACCAATCAAAGAAGGGGGATTTCATGAAGGATGTAGTGATCGTATCTGCCTGCAGGACAGCCATCGGGACGTTCGGCGGCACGCTCAAGAACATGGGCGCATGGGACATCGGCAAGGTTGCCATGAAAGGAGCTATCGAGCGGGCCGGGATCGACCCGGCGCTCATCGACGATGTGCGCTTCGGGTGCTGCATGGAACCGGTGGACACCCTGAACGTGACGCGTGTGGCCGCACTGCTGGCAGGCATCCCGGAGACCGCCACCGCGGTGACCATCA
Organism: Deltaproteobacteria bacterium; assembly: GCA_011046135.1. GTDB lineage: Bacteria > Desulfobacterota > Desulfomonilia > UBA1062 > UBA1062 > DSBG01. The sequence goes on along the minus strand of DSBG01000151.1, from coordinate 5,694 downwards.
ACCGGGTGTGCATCTCGGGGATGGAAGCGGTTCTGAGCGGCATGGCCATGATCCAGGCCGGCATGTCCGAGGTGGTCATGGCTGGCGGCGTTGAGCACATGTCGGGCACACCCTACGTGTCGCAGGATGCCCGCTGGGGGGCACGGCTCCAGGACAAGGTGCTCGTGGATGCCATGATCAGGGGCCTGCACTGCGGATCGCACGTGATGCCTCTGGACAGCACCTCCCCGCTCAACACGGGCCCGCTCTTCGACATGTACCAGGGAAAGCCCTACATCATGGGGCACACCGCCGAGTTCATCGCAGCGCTCTACAATGTGAGCCGCGAGGAGATGGACGAGGTGGCGCTGAGGAGCCACAACAACACAGAGCGGGCTACGATCAACGGCGACTTCGCCGAGGAGATCGTGCCCATCGAGATTCCGCAGAAGAAGGGCAAGCCGCCCATCGTCTTCGACAAGGACGAGCACTTCAGGCCCGGGCTCACCATGGACGACCTGCAGAAGCTGCCGCCTGCCTTTGTGCCCAAGACCGGGAAGGTCACGGCCGGCAATGCCTCGGGCCTCAACGACGGGGCGGCGGCCATGATCATCATGACTTCCGAGAAGGCATCCGAGCTGGGCCTCAAACCCCTTGCCCGCATCAGGGCCATGGGGAAAGGTGCCTGCCACCCCACCATCATGGGCATGGGACCGGTTCCCGCTGTGAACAACCTGCTCGCGAAGAACCCGGACCTGACGCTCGAGAGCTTCGAGCTGATCGAACTCAACGAGGCCTTTGCCGCCCAGTACCTCGGGTGTGAGAAGGAGCTCAAGCTCAACAGAGAGATCGTGAACGTCAATGGTTCGGGCATCGGGCTCGGCCACCCCGTGGGCTGCACCGGCGCGCGCATCATAATTTCACTGATGTATGGCCTGAAGAAACGGGGCAAGACCCTGGGGCTTGCCACCCTGTGCGGGGGCGGCGGCGTGTCCATGGCGACCGCCATCGAGCTGCTCTAGGCATCCCGAGGGCAACGTCCACGAAGAACAATGCGCGGGGTTAATGGATTCGCTGTGCTGCCCCGCTACAGAACTTCAAACAACGCCCGCAACCCCGGATTTCCGGGTGCGGGCGTTTTCTTTCAGCGCTCGATACCGGCTCTGAGTTCATGGAGACGGGTGTGAAAGTGGGCGGCAGCAAGCAATGCCGCTGCAGGGATTTCAGGGAGGCAAACCGGCCCGGGGTTCAGCTCTCGATACCGGGCCGCGCCTGGACTCCCTTCGTGTAGTAGTGCTTGATCTCCCGCATCTCGGTGACGAGGTCCGCGGCTTCGATCATGGCTTCGGTCGCGCCCCTGCCCGTGAGGATGAGCTCGAGGCCACCTGGCTTGGCTGCCATGATCTCCAGCACCTCAGTCTCCGAGATGAGCTTGAAGAGGGATGCGGTGATGATCTCGTCTGCCACGAGCACATCACAGGAGCCCGCTTCCATCAGCTCCCTGACCCTGCCAAGGCCGGCACGGGCCCTGCGCACATCGGCCTCGTCGGGTGGGTCGGTGAAACTGCAGAAGAAGGGGCTTCCGAACTGCTCGATGTTCAGAAAGGCCGAGAGGTGTTTCACGGCATCGAGCTCGCCATAGTGCTGCCCCTTCATGAACTGCACCACGCAGGTCTTCATCCCGTGCCCTGCGGCACGCAGTGCCAGTCCCAGGGCCGCCGTGGTCTTGCCCTTGCCGTCGCCCGTGTAGATGTGGATGTAGCCCGCGCCGATCTCGTTCATCCCGCCTCCCCGAATATCCCGTGCGTCGCCGCCGTCTCGTGGAACGATGTTCCATATGACCGTTATATGACCGCTCTATGTCCAATATACGACCGTAGGAGGGGCTTCATCCCCGATGGGTCGGCCGTAAACGGCCTCCTACATGTTCCGGCGGTATTTGCCGCCGACTTCGAAGAGCGCGTTCGTGATCTGGCCGAGGCTCGCGACGCGCACCGTGTTCATGAGCTCTTCAAAGATGTTGCCCCCGGAGAGCGCCGCCTCTTTCAATGCAGCGAGCGCCTGCGGGGCGGTTTTTGCGTGCTTCCTGTGGAAGGCCTTGAGGTTCTTGAGCTGGGAGGCCTTTTCCTCGGGGGTGGCGCGTGTGAGCGGGATGCACCCGCCGGCGGCTCCCGGCTCGTTGGCCTCGGGGTTCTCGAAGGTGTTCACCCCGATGATGGGCAGCCTGCCCGAGTGCTTCAGGTGTTCGTAGTGCAGCGACTCCTCCTGGATGCGGGACCGCTGGTACTGCCGTTCCATTGCGCCGAGCACGCCGGAGCGGTCGCTGATCCGCTCGAATTCCTTGAGCACCGCCTCTTCCACCGCGTCGGTGAGCCACTCCATGAAAAACGACCCCTGGAGCGGGTTTTCGTTCATGGACTGGCCGAACTCGCGGTTTATGATGAGCTGGATGGCCATGGCCCTGCGGACCGACTCCTCGGTGGGGGTGGTGATGGCCTCGTCGTAGGCATTGGTGTGGAGCGAGTTGCAGTTGTCGTTGAGTGCGGTCAGCGCCTGGAGCGTGGTGCGGATGTCGTTGAACTGGATCTCCATGCTGTGGAGCGACCTGCCCGAGGTCTGGATGTGGTACTTCAGCCGCTGGGACATCTCGCCGGCGCCGTAGAGGTCGCGCAGGGCAATGGCCCAGATCCTCCTGGCGACCCTTCCCAGCACGCTGTACTCGGGGTCCATGCCGCTGCTGAAGAAGAAGGAGAAGTTCCTGGCGAAGTCGTCGATCGCCATGCCGCGCGCCAGGTAGTACTCGAGGTAGGTGAACCCGTTGGCCAGGGTGAAGGCGAGCTGGCTGATGGGGTTTGCCCCTGCTTCGGCGATGTGGTAGCCGCTGATGCTCACGGAATAGAAGTTTTCCACGCCGTGCTCGATGAAGTACTCCTGGATGTCGCCCATCATCTTGAGCGCGAACTCGGTGGAGAAGATGCAGGTGTTCTGTCCCTGGTCCTCCTTGAGGATGTCGGCCTGCACCGTACCCCTGACGGTCTTGAGCACGAAGTCCCGTATCCGGGCCCTCTCCTCTGTGGTGGGCCAGCGCCCGTTGGTCTTCCTGAACGCATCCACCTGCTGGTCGATGGCGGTGTTGAAGAACATCGCGGTCATGATGGGTGCAGGCCCGTTGATGGTCATGGACACGCTCGTCAGCTCCGAGCAGAGGTCGAACCCGGCATAGAGCTTCTTCATGTCGGCAAGGGTGCACACGCTCACCCCGCTCTCGCCGATCTTGCCGAAGATGTCCGGCTCCTCGTGGGGGTCCTGGCCGTAGAGGGTAACGCTGTCGAAGGCGGTGCTGAGCCGCTTGGCCGAGTCGTTCCTGCAGAGGTAGTGGAAACGCCTGTTGGTCCGCTCCGGGCCCCCTTCGCCTGCGAACTGGCGCTTGGGGTCTTCCCAGTCCCGCCTGAAGGGAAACACCCCCGCGGTGAAGGGGAAGTGGCCGGGCAGGTGCTCCCTCCTGAGCCACCGGAACAGCTCGGTGGGCTCGGTGAGCGCGGGCAGCGCGATCTTTGGAATGCCGAGCCCTGCGAGGGATTCCCGTGCCAGGTCCACCTGGATCTTCTTGTCCCGGGCCGAATACGTGCTCGTCTTTCCCTGGTAGCGTGGCCTGATGCGCTCCCATTCGGCCAGGACCCGGGCATCATCCTCGGAAAGCATGGTCTTGAGGGAGGAGATCTTCCTGCGGAGAGCGGCACCGGCGGCCTGGTCGTCCGAGAGGAGGGACCCGGCCTCCTCCAGGGAGCGGATCTTCCCGATGAGCACGGACGTCTCGTGCGTGTGGTCATGGTAGGCCCTGATGGCCCGGGCGATCTCGCGCAGGTACTGCTGCCTGCCCGGCGGCACGATCCCTGCCTCGACCTCGCCGTCACCTCCTCCTTCGGGTATGGACAACGGAACCGGTTCCCAGGCCGCAAAGCCACGCAGCCTGAACTGTTCCACGAGGAAGGCACAGGCCGTGTTCAGCCCGGAATCATTGAACCTGCTGGCCACGGTGCCGAAGACCGGCATGGCTTCCAGGGGCTCTTCGAAACGTTCGTGGTTGCGCTGATACTGTTTGCGCACCAGGTTCAGGGCATCGAAGGCCCCCTCCTGCTCGAACTTGTTGATGAGCACCAGGTCGGCAAAATCCAGCATGTCGATCTTCTCGAGCTGGGAGGGAGCGCCGAATTCGGCGGTCATGACATAGAGGGAAAGGTCGCTGATCCGCCTCACGGCTGCGTCACCCTGGCCGATTCCGCTCGTCTCCACGATGATCAGGCCGAAGCCCGCTGCCTGGAGGATGGCCAGTGCGTCGTCGATGGCTTCCGAGAGCTCGTCCTTCGAAGAACGGGTGGCCATGGACCGCATGAAGACCCGGGGGTCGTCGATGTGGTTCATCCTGATGCGGTCTCCTAACAGCGCGCCCCTGCTCCTGGAGCGCGACGGGTCCACCGAGATGATCGCGAGGTGCATGTCCGGGCGCAAGCCGAGGAAGCGCCTGACCAGCTCATCGATGAGCGAACTCTTGCCCGAGCCGCCGGTGCCGGTGATGCCGAGGACCGGGGCCCTGTCCTTCGGGGGCTTCAGCGCCTTCCTGATGGATGAGAACGCGGCATCCCCGGCCTGCCTGCTCGCCTCTGCACTGCTGATGAGCCTGCCGAGCAGGACCGGGTCCTTGGCTGCGAGCTCCTTCGCGGCCTTCTCCCCATCGGGGAAGACCACCTGCGCGGCGTGCTCCATCATGACCTCGATCATGCCCTTGAGGCCAAAAGCCTTCCCGTCTTCCGGGGTGAAGATCTTGGTGACGCCGCGGGCCTCGAGCTCGCGGATCTCCTCGGGCACGATGACCCCGCCGCCGCCGCCGAAGACCTTGACATAGCCGCACCCCCTCGCGGTGAGGAGCTCGATCAGGTAGGTGAAGAACTCCATGTGCCCGCCCTGGTAGGAGCTGAGCGCTATGGCCTGCACCCCTTCGGATATGGCAGCGTTCACGATCTCGCTCACGCTGCGATTGTGCCCCAGGTGGATGACCTCAGCCCCGGCATCCTGGAGGAGCCTCCTGATGATGTTGATGGATGCGTCGTGCCCGTCGAAGAGGGCCGTGGCGGTGACGAATCTCACCGGCTGCCGATTGCGCGATGCTTTTTTCATGACCTCTTCCCTTCGTTCTCATTCCATTGAACAGCAGGTATTGCCCCGACATGATTGGCACAATCACGGGAAAAATTCAACCGCTGTCCAGGCCCCCTTCGGGCTCATCGAGTTCCGCGATCCCCTCCCTGATGTTATTTTTCAGGAGGGTCAGCACCTCGGGGTGATTCAGGGGAACGTCCCCGAGGGTCTCGCGGAGCTCCCGCGTGTCCAGGACATAGGTTTGGTTGTTTTTCCGGTGGGTGTACACAAAATCGCGATCGGGGTTGCCCAGGATCAGCGCGGTGACGGATCCCGCAATGTCGCCCAGGGGCTGCCGGTCAATGTGCGAGTGGCCGAACACGGCGCGCACCACGGTCCCCTCCCCCACCTTCGACTGCAGGGAAAACTCGCCGCCGGTGAGGCGTGCGGCCTGGGAGAGCATGGGGAGCCCGAGGCCCACCCTGCGCACCTTCTTGGTGGTGAAGAAGGGGTCGAGCACCAGCTCCACCATGGCCTCGTCCATGCCGCTGCCGTTGTCCCGGACCTCCAGGGAAAAGG
>DSBG01000039.1 GCA_011046135.1 Deltaproteobacteria bacterium | reverse complement strand
GGTTGCGCCTGGCGAGCAGGCTTATCACCTCACTCTCTGCGAAGACGCTGCACTGGGCGGTGATCGGGATGACCTTCTTCGCCTTCATGGAAAGCTCGGAAAACTCGTCGAGATCCATGCGGAACGTCCTGCTCATGGCCTCAAAGAACCGCCCAGTGCCTGCGGCACACTTGTCGTTCATGGCAAATTCGAGGACCGATCCGTCGCTGTCGATGGCAATGGCCTTCACGTCCTGCCCACCGATGTCCACGATGGTCTTGATAAGCGGGTCGCAGGAAAAGGTTCCCATGGCGTGGCAGCTGATCTCCGAGATATTTTTGTCGGCAAAGACCACCTCGTTCCGGCCATAGCCCGTACCCACCAGGTACGTGAGCTCCTTGTAGCCGTCCATGTCCGGGACCTGCGAGCAGGCCTTCTCCAGGGCAAGGATGGATGTTTGTTCAGGATCGATCTCGCTCGGGATAATGGATGTGGCCTTGATGGTGCCGCTTTCATCGATGATTACGGCTTTTCCCGTCGTCGATCCCACGTCGCATCCACCGAAATACGCTGGTGTCATGGCTGTCTCCCTCTCGTCATGGTGTCGTTCCTTGTTTCCTAGATATCAAGCATCCAGCCCTTGCCCTGTACTCGGGCAACCGTCCGCGCAGCAGACAGGAAGGTGGATCTGAACATGTCGCTCATGAGCGCCCTCTTCACAGGGGCAAGTCTCAGGAAGGCCCCCAAAAAAACTCTCATGAATTCCTGGGTAACACTCTTCGGATTGTCGAAGATCTGGTTCTGGAGATTACCCCGCTCGAAGCTGAGGAGGATGATTCTCTCGAAGGTTGTTTCCGGGTGGATGACCCTGGCACTGCGATGCGCCATTTCGAGGGCACCCACAGGGCACTTCGATACGCATACCCCGCAGCCCACACACAACCCGGCGTCCACCACAGCCTTCTTTTTCTTCGGGGCTCCCGGGTCATTCGCAGAAACCAGTTGTAGTGCATTGACCGGACAGAATTCCACGCATTTCCCGCACCCCGTGCATATGGCCTCACGCATGACCGAGATGAACGTGGACGTGACGACGCTGTTCACGAAACCGAATTTGTTCGCCCCGGCCAGGAAGTTGCAGCAGCATTTACAGCAGTGACAGATGGCCGTGGGCTTCCTTTTGGTGTTGTCCGCGCAGAAGACCAGGCCGAGCTCCCTGGATCGTGCAAAGTTCTCGAGCATCTCGGCCTTCGACACCTCTCTGCCCAGGCCGTGCCTGATCAGATAATCCGCCCCGATGCCGAGGCCACTACAGGTTTCCAAAGGCATATCGCAGTCTTTTTCACCGTTATGGAGCTTCTCGTTTCTGCAGGAACACAGCCCAATGGAGAATCTCTGAGCGTTCTCGACGAGCGACGAAACTTTTTCATAATCCATGAACTCGAAGTACTCGCTCGGCCGAATGGTCTCCTCCACCGGGATCACCCTCATGATGGAAACCTGTTCTTTGTTGGAAAAGTTGGCCTGGTAGACGGTGCGGAAGTATTCTCGAAAGAGGCCGGCGCAGGAATTCACATCGTAATCGTGACCGGTTCTCATCATGGTGAATTCGAAGATGCCAATGGCGAGGGGGGAGGGCATGAAGTGATACCGGCCAGTTCGCTCATTCCAGAGGTCCAGAACCAGACCCTTGGTGCACAGGCTTTCCAGGATACGGTGCAGTCGGTTCTCCTCGATGTCGGTGACCCGGGAGATTTTCTCCAGGGAAGACAGCGTATACGGCATCATAACTACCACATCTGCCTCTTCCGTGGAATAGAGCTCTTTCAGGATCCTGTGGAAGATGTCGTCCCACGGTGTCCTCACCGTCAGTTTGTCGATCTTGTTTCCCAGGGCACGATAGACATCAGCTTCACCATTCGATTTCAGCATGGTATTGTCTCCTGGTCCAGCCGGGGTGCCTTCATGACATTCTCCATGAAGAACTCCACCTGGTTCATCATGCCGTCCTGGGACACGATACGGGGATCGAGCAGGTCATAATCGAGCACGAGCAGGGGTATCCTCTGCGCGCGGCACTTTTCCCGCAGGATGCCGTTTATGGCCTGGCCGCTCTTGCAGCCGACATGATTGGCCACCCACACCATGTCGAGGTCGAACTGCTTCACCATGCGGAAAATATCGTCAAGGTAGTTTTGAGCGGGGCCGCGGGTATGGCGCACCATGGGTCCCTGCATGATCACCGTGCTCAAGCCCCTCACCATGGAATCAGGCGTCGATGTGTCGATGGGGGTGTGGTGGTTGTAGGTCATGCTGTCATTGATGAGCACCACGCCGAAATCACGCTCACATCGGTTGAAGATGTCGATGAAATGGGGGAAGGGAGGGTTCCAGAGCACTGCCCGGAACCGCTCGTTTTCCATTGCCGGAACACCCTCGGCCAGGTTCCTGCGAGCCAGTTCCACGAGTCGCTCGTAGTGCCGGATGGACAGCTTGTGCCCGGCCCAGAGGTTGAAATGCCACATGTGGCTCAGGATAACCGCCTCGGCAGCCAGCGGCGCCGGTCTGAGGCGGATCATGTCCCACAGCTCGAGCTCGAGCTCCAGCATGCGGTTGCGTCCCTCGCAGATCTCTTTCAGGCGGTCCCAGTCCATGCGGCCCGGCGTGTGTTTCTCGAGGAAGGCGATCATGCCTTTCAGGTCCTCGGCAAAGAGCCGTTCCGCCCGTTCGTCGGTAAAATTGTGGGGGACGTCGAGACGATAGGTGGGGATGCCGTACTCCTGTTCTATGTAGGAATAGGACGCCATACCGGCATCGCAGGGCATGTTGGAGCTCACCATGGCAAGTCCCGTGGGCATGTGACCCTTGAGGATCATGCCCACGGTTGCCTTGGGCAGGCTACAGGCATCGGGGTTGATCCCGGCGTTTTCAGCCTCGTCGATGTATTTCAGAGTCCCTTCGGGAGACAGCATGGGCAGGAGGATCCCCATGACCTCCAGCATCCAGACATTCAGGCCCATGGCGCGGGCGATGTCGGGCGGAACCATCTCCTCGGTGATAATGAGGCTGTCCTTGTGGTAGAAGATCTCTTCAAGATTCTCAGCCAGCAACGCAGCCACCGTGTACACGGCCATGCAGATGGACTCGAGGTAACCCCCGTGACGGCCACGCGCGAGGCGCCGCATCAGCTTGGTGACCCTCAGGAGGTGCAGCATCCAGGGGTAGCGCAGGAGCTCCCTGGTGAACCCTATGGGGCCCCGTCTGAGCACGACCTTTCCTATGCATAACCAGCACATGAGCCAGTATTTTGAAAAGACCAGGAAATCCCGTGCGGTGAATCCCCGTACATCCCTGATGAGCTCGGGAACATCATGCTGTGCGATATGCCGTGCCTGCCCGGGGATACCCAGGAGTATCGGCCGTACAATCCTCGCCATCTCTTTGAGTGTCATCGCCTTCCCCCCGTCATGCACCCTAGGTGCCCATGCTTTCGATGAAGGCCTGTACCCTGGTACGCAGCTGGCCTTCAGATCCCAGACGATATTCCCTCTCCAGTTTCAGCACCGGGATGCCCTGTTTGCGAAGGGCTGTGATGAGGGGCATCGCATCCACACCCCAGAGGTCGCAGAACTTGATGATCTCGATAACCACGCCGTCCACCTTGTATTCACGGGCCGTTTCGATGATGGACTCAACCCTGCGATGGAACTCTTCCATCATACGCGGACACAGGGTCTTTCTGAATGAATGCTCGGCCAGGTTCCTGATGGGGTCCCCGTTCATCTCAATGGGCATGAGACCGGGTATGGATCCGGTGCAGAACCGGTCGGCCACCACGAGACCGCCCTGGGATTCGATGATGCGGATGAAACCAGGGTCGTGCAGATGTCCACCCACCAGCATGAGACGGGCGCGATAATCGACTGGGCTGCCTCGCTGTTGGACCTCCTGTTTGAAATCGAGGATCTTCGGAATGATCAGGTCCTTGGGCGAAGCCAGGGTGGACATGAGCATGGTGTGGAACTCGGTGCCGGTGAGTGGCGGGTGGGTCCTCTTTCGAAGTTCACCGACAGACCGGACGATTTCCGTGAATGAATTCCATTCTGCAATGGCCCTGGAGAGCGACTCATCACCCAAATCAACGCTGAAGTGCGAAGAAAGGTTCTCTGCGAGCATGCTGAGCTCCTCGACCATCCACGCAATGGTGACGTCATTCACCTTGCGTGGCACGTCGATGACGTGGCTGAAAGCCGGCTTCCTGAGGTATTCGAGGTTGTCTATGAGGCGCTGCATGTGTGCGCATGAAGGAACGAAGACCCACCCCTGGATATACTCGTACCGGTCGTCCATGGCGAATTCGAGAAGGCTGCGGGTATATGAACATACGAAGCTCGAGAGGTAGTTGTCCGCCATCTCGGTGCCGGTAACCCCGGTTGCGTGAAGGCGTACCGGAAAGAGCCTGTCAGCCATGATCAGAGGCTCGGGAACGATGGCGCAGGAATACCCGATGGGTATGCGGCCGTCCTGTGAGGCCTGTTCGACAAGGGTGTTCTGAGGGCTTTCCAGGAGATCATCGAACAGGCGCATGGTCTTGGTAGGCATTCTCACGGCTACGTTCTCCCAGGGGACTCCCTTATGTCAGTACGCCCATGGTTTTGAGGATGTGTTCAACAATGCCCAGGGTGGGGGAGGTGTCCGGGAGCTCCCTTAAAGACGTTCCCCTGAAATCGAAATCCCTGATGAGGTCGTCCTCTGCAATCCAGCCGTAGATGGGCAGACCAATCCTCGAACTGATGTCATCCACCTCTGCCTGGTTCTTCACCCGGTTGAGCACGAGCCCCAGGCTCCTGAAATCAACGGCCTTGTTGTCATGCGCAACATGGGCTATGGCGCCGGCAACACCGAGACCTTTGGCCGAGGTGTCCGAGATGAGTACCAGGTGGTCGACGGTCTTCATGACTCGGCGATTGATCTGCTCCACGCCTGCCTCGCCGTCGATGATGACCACATCGAACGAGCCGGCCAGTTCCCCAAGGATGTCCTTGAGCAGTGAATTGACCTTGCAGAAACACCCCTCGTCCTCGGGTCTCCCGATGGCGAGCATGGCAAACCCGTCCTGCTCGTGCAGCGCATCGAACACCTCGTAGTCGAGCTGCTTGAGTGTCTGCGGCGCTCCCTGTGACTCGCCTTTTCTGATCTGGGAGATGAGCCCCTTCCTGATGTCGTCCACGGTTTTCCGGACAACCACTCCCAGGGCCACGGCAAGGCCGCACGCCGGGTCTGCATCGATGGCCAGGATCTTCCTGTTCCCGTTTTCGCTCAGAAGCTTCACCATCACGGCAGCCACGGAGGTTTTGCCTACCCCCCCCTTGCCGCACAGGGCGATTCTCGTGGTATCATGCATTTCTTGTCTCCCCTTTCTTGTTCTGCAGCGAGAGCCTCATGGATTTGAGCTGCTCCGCGTCGTCACAGACATCCTGGTAGTCGCAGGCTTCACAGTCGAAATTGAGCTCGAGGGCCATCTTGTCCATGGCCGCGATGATTCTTGCTGCAGGGGCCACGATCCCGCGCAGCTCAGTGACGTCTTCGGGTGACGAGGTGACCATGATCACCTCCACGGATTGGACATAGTCCCTGGCGTGGAACAGCCGCATGAGTGCCGATGCGAGGATCTGGGCGGAAAATCCAGACTGGATCGCTTCCTTGCTGATCCTGCACCACTCCTTCTGGTACTGGGACACGGCCCTGATCATGAACCCCTTCAGGTCGAGGTCGTACCGGAGAAAGTCCATGTCCCGGTGCCTATCATAGGTATTCTCTTCAGTGAAGCCGTCCACCCCCACCAGGACAACCTTGCCGAAGGGCAGCGCCGGGTTCCGGGCTTCAGGGAAATCCGGACCGATGAGGGTGATACGTCCCCCCGAGACCCCGGACAGGTTGACCGTCCACAGGAGACTGCTCACTGATTCCACATCCGGACTTCCCAGCTCGAGGCCCAGGTCCTCCTTCATGACGATCCCCCTGTTGCCGCCGGCGGGCCAGGAGAGTGCGGGGTGCTCCGACCAGCAGCGTTTCTGCGGACGGGACTCGATGAAGTCGCGCACCTGGTGGATGATGTCGGAGAAGAGTTCCATGTTCCCGGTTACAGTTCCTAGCTGCTCCCTGCAGCCAACTCCCGTGCCATGACAGCCGCCCCCAGGGCGCCGATGATCTGCGGGTCGGTCTCCATCTGCCTGAGGTTCACGCCGAGGGCCTCTTCAAGGGCCCGGAACATGCCGATATTCTTCGCCACCCCGCCGGTCATGGTGATCTCGCGTTCGAGTTCAATTCCCTTTGCCAGCGATGCAACCCGGTGGGCCATGGCCCGGTGGAGGCCGTACATGATATCAGAGAGGTCTCTGCCGTCGTTGATTAAAGAGATGATCTCTGTCTCGGCGAACACGACGCACTGGTTTGAGATCGTCACGGGATTCTTTGCCTGGAATGAGAGTTCTCCCATGTCCTCGATCCGGACGCCGAGTGCGCCTGCCATGATCTCGAGGAACCTCCCGGTCCCGGAGGCGCACTTGTCGTTATAGGCATACCGCGCAACGTTTCCCTGTTCATCCAGACGGATCGCCTTTGCATCCTGCCCGCCGATGTCAATGACCATGCGAACCTCTGGAATGAGCCACCGGGCACCCTTCCCGTGGCAGGCGATCTCGGACTCGACTGCAACGGCAAAGGGGATGCTGTTTCTTCCATATCCTGTTCCCACGCAGGACTCTATCTCGCGCATGGTGATCCCTGCCTGTGCAAGGGCTGCATCCATCACTTCCCGGGCAGACTCTTCAGGTTCCGGGCGGGCGTAGATGACCCGTGAGGCAACGATGTCCGTGTCTTTCATGATAACTGCCTTGGCGCTGAGCGAGCCGACATCACATCCTGCAACGTACATCCCTTCATCCTCCTATCTTCTGTCGTGCATGCACAGCCGCACCCAGGGCTCCCACAAGCTGGGGGTCGATCCTGAGGCGGCGGATCTTCACGTCGAGGAGGCGTTCCAGGGCAGATACGACACCGGCGTTCTTCGCGACACCACCGGTCATGCACACATCCTTCTCGATTCCGACACTTCGCGCAAGAATCGCCACCCTGGCCGCCATGGCCTGGTTCACTGCAGAGGCGATATCGGACTTGGTCCGTTTTGCATTGAGGTGATGGATGACCTCTGCCTGTGCCCAGGCCGTACAGGTCGAGGCTAGGGAGAGCGGGTCTTTTGCCTGGAGAGAGACCTTTCCGAGTTCGTCGAGGTCAAACCCCAGTATGTTCGCCATCACTTCGAGAAACCGGCCTGTCCCTGCAGCGCACTTGTCGTTCGTGAAAAACCGTACGACATTCCCCTGTGCATCGAGCTTCATGGCCTTGCAGTCCTGGCCGCCGATATCGATCACGGTTCTTGCCGTGGGCAGGAGCCAGTGTGCGCCTTTTGCATGACACGCAATTTCAGAGAGTGCCGTACTCACGAAGGGAATCCGTTCCCTGCCGTAGCCTGTCCCGACGCAGTACTGAATGTCGTCGGTGGAGAGACCGGCAAAGGAAAGGGCGGTAGCCATCACCTCGCGTGCGGATTCTTCCGGTTTGAATCCCGAAGAGATGATGGCCTGGGACAGAATCCGTTTGTTGTTGAGAATGACTGCTTTGGTGGTCAGAGAACCCACGTCACAACCGGCAACGATCATGGAGCTTCCCTCCTCGGTTGAAAAAATTCGCTCACTCTGTCTGTCAGGGACCCGCTCATGGATGCGTCCTTACAGGGTCATGCTGATGTGTGCACCCTCTTTGATTCTCTGGATATAGAGTGCAGAGCGTTCCTTCAGAACGCCCATGTCCGTCTTGCGTTCGATATACTGCAGTGCCGGGATGGCTTCTTGTCTGAACAGGGTCAGGCTGTCGATTGCCCGCTGCCGTTCCACCAGGACCCGGGTGCTGTCCATGGCAATCTTCTTCATGACCTCGATGGCCGTTTGTTCCTGCTCTCGTTCCTTTTCCATACTCCCTCCTGCACATGATACGAGGAATACCGGGCGAAATCCGGGCCTCGGCCTTCATATCCGCTGACAAAAACGGGTGTGTTCCCCGCAGGGAACATCGGAGACAACACCCGGCTCACCTTCCGAGCCCCCGAAGATGGATGAACTCACTCATTTTGTCCATCACGGCTTCCCACGACTGGACACGGTCGTCGAAGGCATCCGCGTACATGATCAGGGTTGGAATGCCGCTTCGTTCGAGATCCCGGGCGTAGGATTTGACCATACCCCAGGTGTTCCTGCACCCGATGGTTCCGAAATAGGCCACGAAGTCCGCCTTCATGAGCCTGGTCATGATGAGCGTGTCGTCGAGCCACATGTTGGGAGCGTCGTAGGGCCCCCGGATGGATTTGACCATGGGCATGCGGGACATCTGCATGGCAAGGGAGTCGATCATGTCCTCGAGGGAGTCGCGCTTCATGGTGAACACCGCGTCTGTCCGTTCACTGCTGTAGGGGGCTTCATCTCCCCAGAATGTACTCAGGATGCAGCCGAGGTGCGATATCTCGTTGCGATCGAGGAAATTCCACAGCCTCAGGTCGGTGGTATAGTGGTCGATGTACGAGAAGAACCCCCTGAGACGTTCTTTCCCCGAGTTCATGCCCGAAACCCCCCTGGAGGCGTTGAGCCTGATCGTTTTCAGCATGGAGCGAAGCAGCTCGGTGAAATCCCTGGTTCCCCCCATGAGAAAGTTTCCGGAATAGAGAAAGAGGTTGAAGATCGGTGGGATGGGGGAGGGGACGAGTCGTTGAAACTCGGTGAACTCATTGATGAGCTCGTTCTGCAGCTCGATCTCTGCCACGATCTCCCTGAGCCTGTCGATGTCCAGTCTGCTGCCTGTCTGCTCCTCGAGAAAGGAGATGAGGTTCATGAAATCCTGACGGTGAAACATGCCGGCCCGCTCGTCGGTCAGTGTCGGGGGGTAGCACAGCTGGTAAAAGGGGATGTCCAGGTATGCCGAGGCAAAGGAGTAGGAATTGGCGTTCGTGTCGCAGATGCCGGGTGAATCGCAGACGATCATGTCGGGTCTGACACCGAGCCCTGCCAGGTAGGCACCGAGGGCACCCCGTTGAGACGAACAGGAGGTTTCGGTGAATCCCACTTCGCAGCAGTAGTCCAGGTACTCACTGGTTCCGCGCTGGAGGATGAAGGTGCCGAGCACGGTCATGGGTTCGAGCAGGAGGGGGACGACGCCAAAGGCATACAGGATCGGGGGTGCAAAGCAGAAGGTTGTCATGGCGACCTTTTTCCCGTTCTCGTGCGCCGAGACGATGCTCTTCAGGTATGTTGCGATCTGTTTCATGAAGAGGATCCCCGGTTCCCCCTGGCGAATGATGGCATGGAGCGCATCTCTGAAATGAGGAACGAGGCTGAGGAGGGTTTCGTACTCCTTGGGCGATCCGTCATAGGTCAGGGATGCATTCTCGATGATGCTCCAGATATTCCAGTCGTACTGATATTCTCTGGTTTCCCGTTTCATGCTTCAATCCTCCTCCCCGTCGTTCATGCGATCCTCTCCATGAAGGCATCCACGCGCATCTTGACCCTGCCTGTCTCGACCAGCGGCCCGTACTCCCGCTCCATCCGCATGCAGGGGATCCCCTGTGCCTCGAGATCCCGCTCGAAGATGCCGTTTTCCGACCCGTGGAGGTCGCAGAAGCGGATGTTCTGGAGGATCACCCCGTCGATATGGGCCTCCTGAATTCGCTCCATGATGTAGCCAAGCCGCTCCTTGTAGCAGCCGAACATCCTGGGGCAGAATTTGTGGCTGAGGTAGCGGATCGCGAGCGCAGTGAGGGGGTCGGCCTTCTCGTCGACGAGATCCCGGTGGGACCGCGAACCGAAGCACATGGTGTCGGCTACCACGACACCGCCGGATTCCTCGATCAGGCGGATAAATTCGAGATCGTCGTTCGTGCTTCCCACGACCATGAGCCGTTTCCTGCCATCGAGAACAGGGGGGGCCTCCCTGAGTTCCGAGATGACCTCCCTGAGCTGTCGCGTATACTCCTCCCGCGGCATGGCGAACCCTGCAAGAATGACGGCCGTGGCATCCTCGCCGGTTATGGGTGAGTGTTCCGAGGCCCTCATTGTGTCGAGCTCGATGAGAAGCGCTCTCCCCTCGTTGTACAGCCTGATGGAGTTCTTCAGGGCCGTCTTGGTGATCTTTACGCCGAAGTGTTTCTCGATGCTTTCGATGAATCTGTTCAACTCTTCTTCGAACCAGGCGATGCTGTAATCGGTCACCTTGTGGGGCACGCCCATGTAGTGGAAATATTGCGGAAGAGTGCCGGCATAGTCGTCACCGGCCTTTCTCCAGCACTCGTCGAGCCTGCGCATGGAATCGCACCCGTTCATGATGATGGCCCCGTCGAGGAAGGTGTACGCCCCCTGGCCTGCAAGCTGCAGGATGCACTTGGGAAAACTGCAGATGACCGGCCCGAAATAGGTGTCGCCGATGGACAGCGAGGTGGTTCCGATGCCGCGGAGCCTGAAGGGAAGCATGCCTGCGGCATGGATGATCTCGTCGGGAATGAAGGTGCACGAATAGCCGATGACAGCCTTTCCCGACTCTTTCCAGCGGGTCACGTACGGGTTGGAAACAGTGCTCGAGATCTCCTTGAATTCGTTGATCATCCCTCACCTCCTGTGACGAGCATCTCCCTGAGTCCCTGCAAGGCCTTGATGTGATCCTCGTCCATAATACCGTCGTGTGGGTTCAAGACCTCGGTGATGCCCTGGATTACAGAAGGCAGCGCTGCTTCGAGGAGGGGCCTTGCCGCATCAATCAGTTCGGGAACGAACCACCGGGCCGCCTGACTGACCTGATCCGGGTCGACACTGTCAACGATGCTGTTCATGACAGATGAGAGCACCTCGGGCCTGGCGTCATGGAGTGAGTTGAGCAGGCGGAAGAAACCGTTTACCACTTCGGCTATCTCGTAGGTATCCAGGTCCGACAGACCCCTGGCAACAGCGTCAAAGAAATCGGGCCCGTGAGCTTCCTCGAAGAGCCGGATCTTTCGGGCAAGTCCTCTGATGGCGGGTGTTCTCGAAGAACCATAGGCAGATACGAACTCGAGGAGAATGCCCGAGTTTTCAGACAGGGCGTCTGCCAGTGCATGGATCACGGCCTCTCTGTCCTCGGCAAGGGCGATTCGTGCCTTTTTCAGGAGAGCAGGATCGATATGGGGGAGGGCATCCCTGAGCTGTTGCGTGAGGTACACCTGAAAGAGGGGTTTCCCTGCATGGGCAAGGAGATAGTTGCCCGTGTGGAGCCTCCTGATGAATTCACTTATCGAATTGACCAGGTTCGCTGCTTCTCGGGCATCGAACCCTTTCAGCAGCGAGAGGATGAGGTCGGCGAGCAGGTCGGGACCCACCTTCTCTTCGATGGGTTTCAGGAGTTCCCGGCCAGACCTGATACCGGTATTGACAAGGGAGAGGACCGTGGCCAGGATGCTGCCCACCTTGGCGGGATACTTCCAGAGGTGTTCGTTGAACGCCTCCACGGTCTTCAGGACACACGGACCCGAGCCTTCCACCATCTCACGGATCTCACCGAAATCCGTGTTTTTCAGGAATGCATGGATGGAGTCCACCCGTGTCTGTGCATGACAGGTCGGATCACCTGCATGCTGGGTGTTGACCTTTTTCGCCCATGCAGTCAGCAGCCTGCCTGCATCGGCAGAGATGCCGTTCCCGTTTCCGTTCCTCTCCGGACTGAGAACCTTGGACAGGAGCCACAGCGCGGGAGACGACACCTTCTTCCTGATCCCGCCTTTTCGGGCCCAGGTGGTGATGAGATCCCGTGCTACCTCGGAGAGCAGGGTCCTCGTGCCTGCAGCCCGGATGGTCTCGCCCACCATGCCTGCAAGGATTTCAACGGGTCGGGCCTGATCGTCAGTCGTATTCATCATCAAACCTCCACATGGTATCCTATTTTTCCTCCTGGGCCCTGCGTCCTGCATCGGTGAGGTACGACTCGAACATGGTGTTGCTCAGCGAGGTGAGCGTTCTGATGGCCTCGTCTCGCGTGAATGTCTCTTCCATGAGGTAGCTGTGTCCCAGGTGCATGGCCATGCCGACGACAGAGAACGCCAGGGTGTGCGGGTTCACCCCTTCTATGATGCCGATGTCCAGCCACGTCTGGACATCGTCGGCCAGGTCCTGGGCAAGGTCGCTGTAGTGGCTCCACACATTGTTGTCCATTTCCTCGTCCACTCCGAAACTTCCCCTCAGAAGGATGAGAAACTGCTGGCGGTGGCCATCGATGTAATCGAAGTACGC
>DSBG01000130.1 GCA_011046135.1 Deltaproteobacteria bacterium | reverse complement strand
GGTGGATCTGGTTGCCAGCCCGTCGGCTTCGTCAACCTTTACCGGGTGGAGCGGTGATATCGATATCAGCAGCACCACCGTCACCATGGACGCAGACAAGAGCATCACGGCAACCTTTACTCTCAAAACCTTTACCATAACCGCATCATCCGGCGAAAACGGCACCATCTCACCGAGCGGCGGCACCACGGTGACCTACGGCAGCAACCAGGTCTTCACCTTTACCCCGGATACGGGCTACGAGGTGAACACGGTCACGATAGATGGTGAGGCAACCACGGTGACGGGAAATACCTACACCTTCACGAATGTCATTGCTGATCACACGATTGATGTAACCTTCAGGGTCCTGGTCGACGAAACGGCCTGGTCAAAGACTTACGGACATGCTGACTGGTATACCGAGTACCACACCTATGGGCTGGATGTTACCGACGATGGCGGATATGTGTTTGCCGCAGAAAATTCATACAATGTGTCCAGCGCTATTGAGTATGATTTTTGGGTTGTCAGGCTTGATGCCCAGGGAGGGATCCTCTGGGAGCAGGGTTTTGGAGGCATGGATTCCACTGCAGACGACGACTACCCCAAAGTGGTCCGGCAGACGTCGGACGGTGGCTTCATTGTGGCCGGAGAGTCCTATTCCTTCCATACCGGCAGCAGCTACTGTGATGTGTGGGTGATCAAACTGACAAGCTCCGGCGGTATAGACTGGCAGTATACCTACGGAGGCACCGGCTACGATGTTGCCCATGACCTGAAGGAGACGTTCGATGACCAGGGTGATTCAACCGGTTTCCTGCTGTGTGGATATACCAACTCTTCCGGAGCCGGCGGGCGCGACGTCTGGCTCGTAAAGCTCGACACCTCGGGTGCGGTTGTTCAGGAGACAGCCCTTGGTGGCAGCAGTGATGAATATGGTCACTCTGCCGAGCCCACACCTGATGGAGGCTGTATTGTGGTGGCAGACACCCAGTCGTTTGGTGCCGGTAGCCGGGATATCTGGGTCGTCAAACTGGACGGTGCCAACAGCGTGGAATGGGAGAAATCCTTTGGCGGTTCAGGTGATGAATACCCCGTTTCAGTAGTGTGTACAGAAGACGGCGGATATGTGATAGGCGCCTATACGGCCTCGTTCGGCTCCACCGGGAATGATTTCTGGGCATTGAAGCTCGATGCCGACGGCAGCCTTGTCTGGCAGTACACCTATGGAGGAACCGGAACCGATACTGCCCAGGATTTGGCAAAGACCGATGACGGCGGCTATATCATGACCGGCTGGACATATTCATTTGACGTGGATTCCTCTGATACATGGGTAGTGAAGCTCGATGATGCGGGACTGATCCAGTGGCAGAAAACCTACAATGTAACCTACGATAATGGTGACTATACCTGGAGCGGCAGTGAATATGCCTACAGAGTTGTACAGGCTGCAGACGGCGGGTATGTGGTTGCAGGAGAAAGCGACGCTGGTGATGAGCGCAATGGCGATGTGTGGATATTCAAGGTGGATTCTACCGGTGCTCTTGGGTGCGATATGGATACGGATACGTATGCAAGTGAGGATGACACT
The DNA here is from genome assembly GCA_011046135.1 of Deltaproteobacteria bacterium. Taxonomy (GTDB): domain Bacteria; phylum Desulfobacterota; class Desulfomonilia; order UBA1062; family UBA1062; genus DSBG01. The sequence goes on along the minus strand of DSBG01000130.1, from coordinate 10,848 downwards.
GCGGTTGTGGCCGTTACAGATACCTCCGGGGAGTCTTCCATGGTAACCACCGCTGCCGTTGTGAATGCCACCACCTGTACGGGGTACAATGCTACACCGGATGTGTCCACCCAATGTGAGATCCCGGAAACACCCTGACAAAGAATCATGATTGAACCAGGCCGGAGGCTGAAACCTCCGGCCTGGTTTCGCAATGACGTGACAACAGGTGGTAGGAGGGGCTTCAGCCCCAACCAGGTCGGCCATAAATGGCCCCCTACGAAAAACCGTTTCGCATGAACCATATTCCGTAGGAGGGGCTTCAGGCCCGATTTTTCTTTCCCACATTCCATTTTTGCCCTCGAGAAGAGAACTTGATATTTATAAATAAAGCATGTATGCTGACTGAATTAAGCTAAATACGGTCAATTAATATGCCGAAATGGTGATAGTATGTATATACAGCAATATCAGCTTAAGAATGTCAGAGAGTTGATGACTCCCGGTAAGGTGGTTGTTTTATACGGACCGCGCAGGGTGGGAAAAACCACACTGGTTAAGAAATACATGGATGAAGTGCGTGAGAATGTGCTGTTTGTAAATGGTGACGACATAATCGTGCAGGAGTACCTGGGAAGTCAGTCCATCCAGAGGCTGAAGGAATTTGTCGGTGGACATTCCCTCATGATCGTTGATGAGGCGCAATATGTAAAGAATATAGGCTTGAACCTGAAGCTCATTGTCGATCATAACCCGGAGATACAGATTCTTGCCACCGGTTCTTCATCGTTTGATCTTGCTAAGGATGTCGGAGAGCCTCTTACCGGAAGAAAAACAGTGATCAGGATGTTTCCCCTCGCTCAGATGGAAATCTCCTCAAGAGAAAAGATTCACGAGACAAGGGCAAATCTCGAATCCAGGCTTATATACGGCTCGTACCCGGAGGTTGTGATTACAGCGGATAACAGGAGGAGAGAAGAATATCTCAGGGAGATCGTCAGTTCATACCTGTTCAAGGATATATTCGAGCTGGAGGGCATCCGCCATTCCGACAAGCTGGTCAGACTGCTGCAGCTCCTCGCCTTTCAGGTAGGCAAGGAGGCCTCTTTGACAGAACTGGGTAAACAGCTGGGGATGAGCAAGAACACGGTAGAGAGATACCTGGATCTGCTCGAAAAGGTCTTTGTTGTATTCAGACTCAATGGCTTCAGTCGAAATCTCCGCAAGGAGGTTACGAAAAGCTCGCGATACTTTTTTTATGATAACGGCATTCGAAACGCAGTAATAGGAAATTTCAACCCGGTCACTCTCAGGAATGATGCAGGCCAGTTATGGGAGAATTATATCATCGGGGAGAGACGGAAAAAGATGGAATATCTCAGGGAAGGCCCGCAGCACTGGTTCTGGAGAACCTATGATCAGAAAGAGATAGATCTGGTGGAAGAAAAGCATGGCAACCTTTTCGGGTATGAGATCAAATGGTCCAAGAGCAGGGGAAAAGTTCCGGGTGACTGGGAAAAAGGATACCCTGAAGCATCGTATGAAATGATTACCAGGAAAAATTACCTGGACTTTATCCAGTAAGAAACAATACAGGTTTTTGCCATCCCCTTCATAGAGTTGCAGGAGACCACGATCCAGCAGCTAGAACCTTTGAAGCAGACCCCACATGATCACACCCACTCCTTTCGATCGAGCAGTGCAATGAAGTTCCGCCTGCGTTTATTGGCTTCACGGATCGTAGCCACATAGGCCGTGAATGCATGTTTTCCCTTCGTCTCGATCATGGGTCCACTGATTTTTTCAAGCAGATCTACGGCGCGTTGGTACGCATCGGTGTTCGTATGCCTCAGGGTGAGTTCGATCTCCTGCTGATAGACTCTCAGAAAGTCTTCCGGGTGGTTTTTTGCCCTGAGGCGGGCAAGTCTCATCCACAGGCTGCGACTGCATCCGGTGGCGAGGGCTTCCTGCCAGGCAGCCTCTGTATTGCTCTCGGAAAGTAACATCTCAACAAGGAGCGAACTGTCTGGTGTGTATTGCCAGGCGTAGGATTTCTTCTGTGACAGTTGTTCTTTTAGTACTTTTCGAACGTGTGCAATGGCCTTCTCTCTCCACGATGGCCAGGAGGATGACGTGTGCACAGCGGACTTCAGGATGGAGAATCGATCCATGCTCGGTCTCTTGCAGAAGTTTTTCCAGGCAAGGTCCAGGGCTTCCTCATGATCTCCCTGCTCCAAGTGGGTTTCGACGAGAAAATCAACGAGCTGTTCTCCTCGGCTGTCGGGAAACGCTGTAAGACCCTGGCGGGCCCAGGAAATGGCTTGGTCTATCTTTCCGGTTTCGAGATGAATCTTTGCGATCTCGAGGAAATTGTGTGGCTGTGACAGATCACGCTTCTTGATCTCAAGGAGCAGATCCTTGTCTCCCTCATGCTGTGCGAGGGATGTGATCATGGCAGTAATCCGATTTCGTTTGTGGTCGAAATGAGTCCTGTCCATATCCGGACTGAGGATCGGCACCTTCTTCCATTCTCGTTCTATCAACCTTCGATACTCACGGAGACCCTTTTCCCCCAAAACATCGGCATAGATGTTCCCGGAATCTCTAAAGAAATCCCAGTCCGATGTTGTCTCCCAGACAAAGAGGCGTCTGGCAAGAGCCTTGGGATCGGGCCTGGCCTGTCTGCACGCCTCGTGGTGGAGCTCCGCCAGATTGGAGACAATATCGGACATGAAATCATCAGAATCATTGATGTTGTGAAGAAACGTTTCCAACCGTGTTACGGCATACTCAGCCAGTTCAACCACTTCACGAGCATAATCGGCCTCGAGCAACTGAGCCAGGCTCTCGATGGCATTCTCAACCCTGAGGGAGTACTCGTAAGTGTTGGCATAATCGACAAACCCTCGGATCGTGATGGCCTGCTTCAGCAGCTTTTTGATTCGTGAGAGATCAAGCTTTCCGTGAGCAGGAGAGATGGTCACCTGGAGTTCGAGCCAATCGTAGAACTCATCGTGCTCATCAGCATGGTCGAGAATGATATTGATAAGGCGCTCTTTCTCCAAACCTGCAAGCCACTGTGGAATATCAACAGCAGGAGAGGTATATCGGTTATCCCCATCCGATTTTTCACTGATCCACTCGAGTCCTGCTGCGACCAGGTGCTTGCAGAAATCCCCATCTTCCCCCACCGGGCATGAACAGAAGTAGTCAAGGTCATCCAGCCTCTTGTCATACCAGATCTTTACCCGGTAGGTCTGTGTCCCGCTCACTTTGGCGGAAATGGAGTGTGTGCGGGTTACAATCTTCCAAACATGGCCGTTTTCTTGGTAGTCGACCCCGCGACCATAAGATCGTTCGCCTGCCAGTTTTCGCAGTTTTTGTGGGGTGATGAGTGATCGGAGTGTCTTGTCCATAGTTCAAACCATCTCTCTGGTGTGGAATAACCGTGATTTTGTATCATACGGAATTATCTGCTTCGATATCAAGTAATCAATGATGTGTGGGATAGATTTTAATCTGAAGGATCGTTCCACGATCTGCCGTACCTTTCTTCTCATAAGCGGGATTTCCCGAAAATATCTGGCCTGTTATGGTCCTCCTACAGCTTTCTTCAGCCTGCAGAAAACAGGATTGCAGGAGGGGCTTCAGCCTCGATTTTGTCGCCCCTGAAAGGGCTCCTACATCACCGATTTATCGCCGTTGAAGGGGCTCTTGCAGCATCGTGAAGATCCCCGAAGTAGATCACATGACCCAGGACAGAGGTCTATAGAGCACCATCGAACACATCTTTCAATGCGAACGTTGAAATCACCGCGAACGTTGAAATCACCTGACGTCCTTCGAGATCACCTACGTATGTCGAAATCACCTGGCGTACGTAGAGATCACCTGCGTCCTTCGAGACCACCTGACGTCCTTCGAGATCACACCGGTTTCTTGCCCGTGTAGATGAAGCAGGAAATGATCATCAGGAGAAACACTGCTGCGACTGATACTGAGAACAGCTCGGTGGCCACCCCGCGATTCATCAGGGCTGTTATGCCCAGCACAAGGCTCAGGAGGATCACCACCGAGGTGGCTTTCCCAATCCTGTTCATTGTTCTGACAAAGGGCGCAAGGATCAAAAAGGTGACGACCAGCCCTCCCCATTTCAGCCAGGTGAAGATCTGGAGCAGGGCAAGCTGCTGGTCAAAATCCCCTGTGGAAAGGCGCGATGTGATCCCGAGCAGCTGGACATTTTCCAGGATGTCTCCGGCCATGACCACCAGGGACGTGACGATCCCGAGGAGATACCACCTGTTTCCGCTCAAGGTGTACATCTGAAAAGAAAACGCAATGAGGAAGATCCCGTAGAGTGCCAGGTAGATGAAATCCAGCTGGTTCCCGATATTCATTTTCCGAAGAGTCTCCTCATAGTCCTGGGATCCCGCAGTCCCAAAGAAGGCGTGCACCTCTTCACTGGTTTCGATGAATTCAAAGGCGATGATCGGGGTGAAAAACCCGTCGGGTATCTGTGAGACCTGTGATGGGAACACAACCATGAGGAGCACACTCATGAGAAGTACTGTCATCCCGATATACCCTGGGATTATGAATGGTTTTCTCTTTTTCGCGCCTCTTTCCGGTTCGGAACCGGGATCGTTTTTCAGCATGTGCCTGTCCCCCCCTGTTATGAAAAGATTGAAAAATATTTCGTACTACACTCCCCTCTGCAGCGTAGTGCTGCAAAGGGGTTCACGCCCTGATCATCACGCCCTGCTCATGCGTTCCTCCCCTGCAGGTAGTCGATCATGGACTGTGTCACCAGGGGCACCACGTCACCGATCATGTGAGGCATGAGGTTGTTCATGACCGTGGGCATGATCTCTGGTATCTGCTCGAGCGTGTAATCGGGCATGGGGATGCGCTCGGCAACCTTCTCGAGCATGACCGGCATGACCGTGGGCATCATCATGGGCAGCAGCCGCGGGAAGAGGATCGGGAACATGGGCTTCATGAGGTTCAGCGCACCCGGGATCCTGCCCATGACCTTCATCATGGGACCCATGCCGAACGGCATGGCGCTGATGAGCTCGGGCCACATGGTGCCCATGAGGTCGGCGAATCCCTGGGGAGTCATGAGTGCGATCATGGCCTCGAACACTGCCCACTGGCGCTGCACCTCGGGATTGGGGTCCGGGAAGTCGTAGCCCAAGGCCGAGGACGCGAACCGCGCCAGGTCGATCACTTCGACCGGCACCTGCTTCTTATCCGCGCTCACGCGGAGCTGGAACTCGCAGCACGGGCACAGGGCGAGCACCTTCGAGGCCCCGACCTCGACCGCATCGTTGAGTCGGGTTTCTCCGATGTCAGCCGCCACGGGCGGATCCTTGATGAGGGTGAGCACGCTGCCGCAGCAGTGGGCCTCGTTGTGGTGATGGGTCATCTCCACGAACCTCGCGTGCGGGATGGCCTTGATGAGGTCCCTGGGCGGCTCGTACACGCCAGAGACGCGGCCGATGTGACACGAGTCGTGCCACGTGACCGTGACCGGCTCCCGGCCGGTGTCAGGGAACGTGAACTCGCCTGAGGCGATCTTCTCGGAGAGCACCTCGCTGTAGTGCTTTGCCGTGAGGTTGTACTCGATGCCGAGCTTCTTGGCCCAGGTGGGGTAGACGTGCCGCCACATCATGTCGCAGGCAGGGCACGATGCGATGACCGTGTCGGCGCCGGTCTCCTTGACCGCCTCCAGGTTCCTGCGCAGGATCTCCTCGAACACGTCCCACTTGCCCGCCACGAGCATGGGCGTTCCGCAGCAGTTCTCCTTGTTCCCCACGTAGGTGAAGTCTACGCTGGCCTCGTCCAGAAGCCGAACGCTCGCCATGCTTATGTCAGGCTCCACGTAGCTGGCTGTACAGCCGGCGAAGTAGACGTTTTTGGCCTTTTTCCCCGGGCCGTGCTTCTCGGCCAGGCGCATCATGGAGAGCGAGAGGCCGAACACGAAGTTGTAGGAGAAGTCGCGCTCGTCACCCGGGATGAAGCCCAGGATGACCACCTCGGGCTTGCCTGAGGCGGTCCTGCGGATTGGGACATCCGAGGGAGACCACCTCCATCTCCTCGTCGGGCTGCACCACGGCGTTTGGTGTTGTGTCGCCGATGAGCGGCTTGATGAGGCTCGGCATTGCCGCTATGTCGTGGCTGTAGAGTATGCGCTCCACGTCGTCGAAGGTGATGCGGTCCTTGAACTTTTCTCTGAGATACTCCCTCTGTGAACTGCTCAGTCTTGACATGATCATTCCTTCTGATGATGCGCTGGCCGGTCGGTTTGCACATCCGCTCTTATGCATTCCCGTTACTGGCCTGGAGCACATGGCAGGTCACGCCGATCAGGTTGTCGCCGTTGGTGACCAGGGCATTTGAACATGCGACCAGACATACTGTATAATAATTTGATAATCCCACTCTGCAACCCCCGGCCATGCAGGAGGTCTTCCGGGGAGCAGAGATCGAGGGGGGCAAGTCTTTATGTATCGCATGATCTCCGTGACGAGTTCATGCCTGTCAAAATAGACTTCATTGCGCCTGATTTTCCCCTGCTCGTCAAACTGCGCGGGGGAGAGATTATCCCATGGCCCCCGACGAGAGTATTTTCTGTATGTCGTCCTCGCTTTTCCCCAGGATGTTCTTCAATACCCAGGTGTTGTCCTGTCCCAGAGCTGGCGCGGGGCCTCTCACCTCGTTCCTGCTGTTCTTGGGCTTGATTACAGGGCCGAACGTTCTGATAGCCCCAGCCTCGGGCTGATCAATATCAACAATCATGCCCCGCTCTTTCGTGTGAGGATGTTCAACGACCTGCTTCACGTCGTGAACAGGGGCAACAGGCGTATCGGTGGCCAGGAGTTTCTCGACGACCTCATCGGTCGTGTATTGAGATGTCCACCCCTCGATGATCTCCTTCAGTGCGGGTTCGTGCTCATTCCGGGCGAAAAAGTTGTTGAAGCGTTCATCTGAGGCGAGCTCGGGCATTCCCATGCCTGCGCAGAGGTTGTGAAACGGTTTCTCTCCGGCGCAGATTATCAGGACATAGGAATCCTTTGTCGTGAACGTGTCAAAGGGTGTGACCAGGGGGAACCGGTTGCCCGACCGTCCCGGGACAGTTCCAGCGACTGTGTACTCCACGAATTTCGATTCCAGAAGGTTTATCCCCACATCGTACATGGATATGTCGAGATACTCCCCTTCGCCCGTTTTCTCTCGTGCAAACAAGGCTGCACAAATACCGAAGGCAGCCATGATGGCAGAGGAGATGTCTACGATCAGTGTGCCGGTACGCAGAGGCGGGCGGTCAGGGTATCCGGTTGTGCTCATCAACCCTGTCATGGCCTGGAGGACTGCATCATATCCAGGGTGAGACGACAACGGGCCATACTGGCCGTATCCTGAAATGGATGCCATGATCAAACGAGGGTTGATGGTTTTCAGATGCTCATAATCAACACCAAGTTTTGACATGGTTCCTGGGGTGAAATTTTCCACCAGCACATCGGAAACAGCGACCAGTTCTTTGAACAGGGCGATCCCTTCAGGGGACTTCATATTGATTGTCACACCCCGTTTCCCGTGGTTGAGCGTCACAAAGGATGCAGAGACGCTCCCCTTGTAGGGAGGAAACAACCTGGAGTCGTCCCCAACCCCTGGACGCTCCACCTTAATGACATCGGCCCCCATATCGGACAGGAAATAGGAACAGCCAGGCCCGGCAACCGTTGTGGTGAAGTCAATCACCCGAACATTATCAAGCATTCCCCTCATTTTCATGCCTCCTTTTTTAGCTCAACAGGCTCTTTCCCACACTTTTCAAATTGTCGTAGCAAAGTCAATACGTGATTGGACCTATGCAGGAGGAGATCCTTCATTTCATCGTGGAGCTCCTCGGTGATCATTTCCTCTAAATCCGCAATTCGAAATCCGCACGTCGCAATACGAAGTGAATTCCCTGATCTTGTAAAGCAAGTCAACTGCTTTATCATTATATCAAACGCTTCAGCATTCCATGCGATGTGCTTGAAAAAACGAACTACTGCATGCAGTGAGGAGGAAACGATGAAAAAAGAAACAAAGATCGCACCGGTGATTCTTCTTCTGTCTGCCTGTCTTCTCCTGTCGTCCTGCGGTGTTTTCATGGAGACTGTTCCCGCAGGCATGATCCTTTCACCGGACGCGAATGACCACGTTGTAACCATCAATGATATCCGCTACCACTACCGGGAATATCCCGGACCGGGGAAGGATATTCTCCTGATCCACGGCTTTGGGTCTTCCACCTATACCTGGGAACAGGTGGCGCCGATCCTGTCCGACGCGGGATATCATGTGTGGGCTCTCGACATGAAAGGGTTCGGCTGGTCTGACAAGCCGAGGGGAAGCGACTATGATCCGGTGACGCTTGCCCGGGAAGTGAATGCCTGGCTGGAGACGATGGGCATTGAACGGCCCGTGATTGCGGGGAATTCATTGGGCGGGGCGATCGGTATAATACTGGCGGTCGATCATCCCGAGAATGTGGACCGTCTCGTCCTGATCGATTCGGCAGGGTATCGCCTGAAAGCACCGCTTATCATCAGGGTCATGAACAGCGGCCCCGGCGCCTTTGTCATGAAGTGGACCTTCGGCAGATGGCTGGTAAAAGGCAACCTGAAGATGGTATTTGTTAACCAGGAACTGGTGACAAACGAGGGAATCGATGCCTATTACGACCGGCTGCGCACCGAAGGGGCACGGGACGCGCAGACGGCTGTCTCCAGGGCGATCCTAAAGTACGCAACCGATCCCTACATTGAAAAACTCTCCGTTATTGCTGCACCGACCCGTATCATATGGGGTGCACAGGACCAATGGATACCCCTTGAGCACGCGTATCGGTTTCAGAAGGACATACCGGGAGCGGATCTGAAGGTCATTCCCGAATGCGGGCACGTTCCACAGGAAGAACGCCCCGAAACAACCGCCCAGCTGATCCAGGAATTCCTAAAGTAAGGGTGTCGCCTCCAATATGAAAAGGAAGAAGCGACACTCGCCGCCACGAAACGTTTTAACGTTATCATGAAAAGGCGAGGTCAAATGGTGGGTGCGAGCACAGCTTTCGTGGCGATGACGAACAGATCTTTGCAGTTCTGAGCACACCGGATTGGCCGCTGTTCGCAGGACTGGGTGTGCTCGGCGCAGGACTGTCGTTCGTTCTTTACATTATCGGTCTGAAACATACTGCGCCGGCCGTGGCTTCCATTGTGGCAATGATCGAACCGGTCACCGCATCGCTGTTCGGCGTCGTGGTTTTAAATGAAACCCTGGTTGGCATGCAAATTTTTGGTATGGGGCGGATAGCGGTCACAGTGACCGCGCTGAGCGCATATCCGAATTCCGGACGGCCAGCTACTGATTTATCACTGGAGGATTAGCATTTAGATCAAGGAGGAATCAGGTACAGACAATCGGGGACATGACTCCCCTTAAATCGCCAATCTTTAAAAAGAGTAGGTCATTCCAGTAAAATTATGTGCTTCACCGGTTATGTTCTTTGGGCGGTGCATCAACGGATTCTTCCTGAATCGATCAGGGTTCACCTCTTTTGGGAAGGAACAGATCCCTGAAACGAACCTCGTCGCTGAACAATACGAGTACTATGTACAGAATGGTCCACACTGAATCGACAATGGCGGTTGGTAAAAATGTTTTGGGGAACCCATCAACGAGTATAATAAAGAGAAGCAAAAGAATGACATAGAAGACTCTTCCTATAATCACAACACCTACATTCAAGAGATACCTTCTGATGTTGAAAGCAGACATGAACTGTAAGTATGCAAAGCAGAACAAAAACGATGCAATGAAGAGTGCATAGAATTGATGGGTCGGTGGAGTGTCGATGCTCTTCCCAATTCCAACCAAAAACGAGTAGTAGAATCCTCCGAATGTGTCATATAACCCACTCACAAAGAAGACAACCGCCAAAGCCGTTAATGATTTTGACCAGGTCATGGGATCTCCTTTTGATGAATGACAATGTCAATGATCCGACTTGGGTGCCAACTGCTCTACAGGAGCTGTTTCTGTGTGCGCAGATACTCGTATGAAAATAATCAAAAGCAGCTCTTTGTATGTGAGCCCTTTCCTGCTTGATCAATGCGCATGCTGAGTTGTGAGGTCGTACCGTTGTCCAAAGATGTAAGGGAATGGAATAGCGATAAGATCTCCCACTATATAACTTGCAAAGATAATCACCGTAGCAAGCCCATAGTCTGGATACTGTGCCGTGAGTACCAAGGGAAAGAAAACACCGACAAACCATAGTATCTTATAACAGAGCTGCAGAAGAAGAACCGGAACAAACTTCAGCGGAGACCAAAGGCCCAATACTGATAAAAATCCAAAAGCAACATAAACAGAGCCAATGATACCGAATGCGATCGGTTCATCCACTGGCCATCCAAGCATTGATTTCATTACTTCAGGCATGACAAGAATACCCACTCCGAATCCCCCGGCCACAACAATTGTGTACACATACATCACCTTCAGCCATGTCCAACGGATAGTCAGTTCTTTTTCCATGGGTCACCTCCTGTTTTATCATCTCGAAATCATAGATATTCATGAAGTTGAGTCCTGGTGAAGAAGAACACCTATCAATTGTACGATAGCATTCCAATGGGGTGCCGGAATTCAGTCAAAAAGAAAAGATAGGCTAATAGTACATTCAATCTGGTCAAAGTCAATAGACACGACAGAATAGGCACGTGACAGTTGGCTGGAGCATTAATGTGGAGCTTTCGTGCCAGACGTGACGGTTCGCGTAAAGTGAAGAGTACTTCAATGGATCTCAACCCG
>DSBG01000056.1 GCA_011046135.1 Deltaproteobacteria bacterium | reverse complement strand
TTCTGGATGTTTTCAGTTGACTTGGGTACACTACCCGGTATGAAATCCGACAGTATGCGCGAGGTGCTCGATCTGTTGAACACCGGCATCATGCTTGCCGATGTCCACGGGAGGGTGAGCTATGCGAACCGGGCGGCCATGGCCTTTCTCGACATCGAGGAACCCCGATTCTCTGAGATCAGCATTGATCGTCTCATGGGCAAGGAGGCGGACAAGCGGGAGGCGGTGCTCTCCACCAGGAATAATGAGCGGCTCACCCTGAGGATGAGCAAAACACCCCTTGAACGCGGTGGATACCTGGTGATGCTCACGGACATCACCGAGATACACAAGCTGCAGCAGGAGCTGCTCCGGATGGACAAGCTCGCCTCGGTGGGGGAACTCACGTCGGGCATTGCCCATGAAATCCGCAACCCCCTGGCGGGGATCAAGACCACTGCCCAGGCCCTGGATCAGGAACTCGCCCCCAACGATCATCGAAAACCGTATGTGTCACGGATCATTGCTGAGATCGACAGGCTCAACAAGCTCCTGCTCAATTTTTTCGATTTTGCCCGTCCCCGGGCACTCAATGTCCGGCCCTGCGATCTCAAGAAGGTGACCGAAGACGCGGTCTACATGGTGCAGGACGCAGCACGGGAACATCATGTGCAGGTGATCGAGTTCTTCCCGAGTGGAAAAACTCAGATACAGGCAGACACGGGAATGATTCAGCAGGTACTCATCAACGTGCTCCTCAATGCTATCCAGGCCATCGATTCACCGGGGAGGGTGGAAATTACCCTTGCGGATAAGAAGTCACACTGCATGATCACGGTAAAGGATTCGGGCAGGGGCATACCCGAGCATGTCAAGAGCAGGATATTCGACCCGTTTTTCACCACAAAACCCAAGGGCATCGGGCTCGGGCTCTCCATCTCCTACAGGATTGTCAAGATGCATTCGGGGAGCATTTCGTTTGTCTCGTCGCACGACGGAACCTCGTGTACCATTACCCTGCCCAAGGAAATGAACAGGCTCGCGTGAGTGGATGAGTGAAAACCGAGATCAAGTGAGAAAGAAACAGGAGGAGCGTGCATGCCATTCTTGAGTTCAACAGCCTATGCAGCAACTACCCAGTTCAGAGGAAATATCGGGGCGATGATCGTCGATGCCGACCCAGTCGTCAAATTTGTCATGCTGATCCTGTTCCTGTTCTCTGTATTCTCCTGGGGGATTGTTTTTCAGAAGTGGATCAGGATCACCCGTGCACGCAGCAGAGGGCAACGGATCCTGGATGCCATCTCTGGCAGCGCCACTCTGGTGGACCTGCTCAATGAAGTGAAAAAGGCAGGAGATTGTCCGATTGCACGCCTCTTTCACGAGGCACAGGCAGAGCTGAAAAGGATCACCGCAAAGTCTCAGGTGGTTCCCCTGTCCTTGATGACCAATGTCGAGAACAGGATCATGAGCAAGACTTCCCAGCAGACAATGGAACTGGCACATGGGATCGGCTTCCTGGCGAGTATTTCCAATGCGAGTCCGTTCATCGGGCTCTTCGGAACCGTCTGGGGGATCATGAACGCCTTCAGGGAGATCGGGCTTCGGGGCACGGCAAACCTCGCCACCGTTGCGCCGGGGATATCCGAGGCATTGATCGCCACGGCGGCTGGGCTTTTCGTGGCAATTCCGGCCGTGTTGTTCTATAATTACTTCACCGGACTCATCACCCAGACCTCTGCACAGATGGAACAGTTTCAGATAGAGTTCATGAACTGGGTACGGAGAGGATCCCTCCATGCAGATAAGTAAACCGAGGACCTTTGTTTCAGAGATCAATGTGACCCCCTTTGTGGACGTCATGCTCGTACTGCTCATCGTGTTCATGATCGCCGCGCCCATGATGAAGGAGGGCATGACCGTCGAGCTTCCCGAGGCCCAGGCGCGTGCTCTCCCGAGCGAGACCCTCGACCTTGTGGTAACGCTGGGCAAGGACATGACCATAGATATCAACGGGTCTCCCATCGAACTGAGCAGACTTGACGTAATTCTGTCGCAGATCAGGGAGCAGCGGAACGTGGACAATGTGTTCCTCCAGGCCGATAGGGGAATTCCCTATGGATCAGTGGTGGAGGTCATGTCGCTCATACGATCCACGGGCCTGACCAAGATCGGACTGGTTACCCAGCCGCCAGCACCAGAGTAAGGATGAAAGGATTGAATACCTTTGTTGCCGTCTCACTCATTGTTCACCTCGTGATATTCTTCTCCCTCGTGGATATGAGAATGACGAGCACTGCGGTTGATTTCTCCGAGGTATACGAGGTTTCCATTGTCACCGAGGTGCCAACAGAAACAAGAAGTGCGCCGGCACAGCCACCCCCGGCGCCCGGGGGAAAGAGGTACTTCTATCAGAGGGGAGCCCAGGCGCCTTCCATCAGCGAGATCAAGAGGGAACGCGGCCTCAAGGACCATGCACCTGAGCTGAGTCCCGCCGATATCAAGCCGGTGCGCAAAGAACAGCAGGAAAGAGAGTCCCCGACCGAGGGCGCTGCCAGAGATCGTGCCGCTTCGTCCACAGCCGCGCAGCAGGTCCCCCACGCAGGTACGCCGGGGGCAGCAGATGCAGTTACGCTGTGGAAGGCCCAGGTCAAGAGTCTCGTTGATCGCGTCTGGAAGACACCACCGGAGATCTCCATCATGGATATGTCTCTGCAGACCACCTATCTTCTCAGGGTCTCCCGCAATGGGGATCTCCTCCAGAAGAGGCTCCTTATCTCGTCGGGAAACAGTCCCTTCGATCGGTCGGTACTGCTTGCACTCAACAGTGTCACGGAGTTGCCTCCTCCTCCCCGTATTCTGGTTGCAGGACAGGACTCCGTGGAAATCACCATGTCATTTACCCCACCAAAGGAGAAGAACAGATGATAAGAAAGGGCATGATCATCCTGGTGCTTGTCACCTTGATGGCTCCGTGTGTCTTCGCACAGCGGGTACACATCGACATCCAGGCCCAGTCGTTCAAGAAATTCAAGATCGCCATGCCCGCATATACCGGGCAGTCTGACCTCGCCGCCTCTCTGTGGTCGAGCTGCGCAAAAGCTCTCCGCGTCAGCGGGGTATTCGATGTCCTGGATCCGCGCGGGTACATCACCACCGCAGCCCTGGCGGAGATCGCGCCGGGAACACTGAAGGACTGGTCTCTCATCGGGGCGGACTACGTTGTTACCGGAGCTGCGAGCAGTTCTGCAGGAAATGTGTCCATGACGTTCCAGGTGATCGACCTCTCCACCTCCCGGAAGATTCTCAATGCCCAGTACACCACACAACAGGGCTCCGCATACCGTGCAGTCCATGCCTTTGTGGATGCCCTCCTGGAATCCTCACTCGGAATCGAACCCCTGTTCAAGACCAAGATCGTCGCCATCAGGGAGGAAGAGGGGAGGAAACAACTCTACGTCTGCTGGCCTGATGGTACCGGGGGGCAGACCATCCGCGGCGGCGGAAACCTGGTTCTCAATCCTGCCTGGTCTCCCGACGGAAAGAAGATCGCCTTTGTCTCCTACTGGCGGAACAATCCTGATCTCTACCTCCTCGATGTGGCATCCAACAAGGTCAGGCTCATCTCCGGTCTCCAGGGAATCAACAGTGCCCCTTCGTTTGACCAGACGGGAAATCACATTGCCTGTACCCTCTCCATCGACGGGAGGCCGGAACTCTACTTGATCGATCTGGCAACCTCTGGCAGGGTAAGGCTCACGGACAGCTGGGCAACGGACACCTCCCCGTCTCTGTGTCCTGGGGGAAATGATCTGGTGTTCTGCTCATCACGTGCGGGAAGCCCGCAGATCTATCACATGGAGTTTTCCTCGAAGAAGGTCAGGAGGCTCACCTTTGAGGGGGGATACAACACCGAACCGGCCTGCTCGCCGAAGGGAGGTCTCATCGCCTTCACCCACCTGGCCTCCGACAGGCAGTTTCACATCGCTCTCATCCGCACGGACGGTTCATCCATGAGAGTGCTGCCCGGCAGCGGCCGTGGCGACGAATCTCCCACCTTTTCCCCCGATGGCCGACTCGTTGCCTTTGCCTCCTTTGATGGAGATCTCTACGTCTCTGACCTGATGGGTGTCGCTCCGGTGAAGATTACCGAGGGTGGCGGCTTTCAGGAGCCGAGCTGGTCGAACGTGATGAAGTAACGTTTTTACTTGACCTTCAGTGGGATTGCAGTAATTATTGAAAGAGGGTACAACCCTGATGAATCAGTATGTCAAACAGGAGGATGAGCGTATGAAAATCGGATATAGGGGATTCGTGGTAGTCCTCGTCGTGAGCGTGATGTTCCTCGTTACGGGATGTGCGAAGAAGGCGGTCGCGCCACCGGAAGTGGAGGTCACCCCTCCGGTTGTGGAAACCCCGAAGGTAACCACCGAAATGGATATGGCCGAGATGGTGGATCCAGAGGTGGAAGCCCGAAGAATCCTTGACCAGGAGATGGCCGAGTTTGAGAACAGAGACATCAGCTTTGAATTCGACAAGTTCAACCTCACCCCCGAAGCCAGGAAGATCCTTGCCGAAAAGGCGAGTTTCCTGAATGCCAACCCCGGGGTCAACATCCTTATAGAGGGACACTGCGACGAGCGGGGAACACGGGAATACAACCTGGCACTGGGTGATCGAAGGGCGAATTCTGCCAAGGATTACCTCGTGTTCCTTGGTATCAGGCCGGACAGGATATCAACCATCAGCTATGGCAAGGAGAGACCCCTCGATCCTGCTTCCAACGAGGAAGCATGGGCAAAGAACAGGCGCGCAAATTTTGTAATCCTCAATAAATAACTGGGGGTTGCCGGTGAAAAGAACGCTGTTTCTCCTGTGCACGCTGCTCATTGCCGGGTGTGCATCACAGCAGGACCTCACCTCGCTGAAGTGGGAGGTCGATGCACTCCGGACACGCCTGGTCAGACAGGAGACCAGGCTTGAAGAGCGGGATCGCACCTATGAGCAGACGTTACGGCAGCAGGCCGAACTCCAGGCACGCTATGCCGATCTCCAGAGTCAACTCTTCATGCTCCAGGGGTCCATCGATCAGCTCAGTGTTTCTGCGGGGCTCATCCCCGGTGGAGAGACAAAAATCAGCGCTCTGGAGAGAGAACTTGAGGTCCTGCGGGACATGCTCGAGAGATCTCATGAACCAGAATCCTTATACGATATGGGCATCGAAAAGTTCACTGCCGGGAGGTATGACGATGCCATCGAGGATTTCAGGTCATACCTCTCGAAGACCCCGGACCCCGGGCTTGTGGACAACGCCCATTTCTGGATCGGCGAAGCGCTCTATGCCAAGGGGAATTACGAGGAGGCCATTCTTCAGTATGACCTTGTGGTGAAGAAGTACAAGACAAGCGATACGGCGCCTGATTCCCTCTACAAACAAGGACTCTCGTTTCTCAAGCTGGGAGACGGGGAGACGGGTACCCTCATACTCCAGCAGCTCATCGGGTTGTATCCTGATTCCGAAGCAGCAGGCAACGCTGAAAAAACACTGAAAGGTGAAGATCATGGGTAAGGCAATCACGATCGCGAGGGACTACGGGAGTGGGGCCCTCGAGCTTTCCAAGGACCTCGCCAAGGATCTCGGGTACGAGTACATTGATAAGGCCATTGTGATTGATCTGGCCAAGAAGATGAAGACCTCCGAAGGGGAACTCAGGGCCTTGGAGGAGGGAAGATCATACGGGCTGTTCAACTTTATCGAGAAGTTCATGACACGGGCAACGGTGAAGACCGTCCTGTCCACTGACCTTGGGTATGTGAACGATGAGGGCTATCGGACAGGGCTGCGGGAGTTGATGAACGACCTCGCCGACCTGGGGAATGTCGTCATTCTCGGCCGCGGAGGACAGTGCGTTCTCGAAAACAGGACCGACGTGATCCACCTGCGGCTCGTCGCTCCCATGGAGTACCGGAAGGAATTTCTTTCGGCCAAGTCCAGTATTTCCAAGGAAGATGCCGAGACCCTGATCAAGCAGAAGGACCAGGACCGCAACATGTACATGGAAAAAATGTTTTCGAGGCAAACCAATGACCCAACGCTCTATCACCTCACCATCAATCTTGCTCTGGTGAACCGTGCCATGGCACTAGATATGGTAAAGATGCTTCTGTAGGAGGCTGCGGGTACCACGCGAGACTGGTGTTCCATTGCTTCAGAAACAGACCTGTCCGGAGAGTTTCGCAGACGGCGAAACGCACCTCACTCCATGAGGGGTGTTCTTCAGTACTGATATGGACAACCTCAAGCCGAAACACACGACATGAAGGTATTCCTCCTGCAGAGATCCCGGTGCCGTAATCGGGTGGATACCCGGGGTAATAAACCCGAAATGTGAGGAAAGGGGCGGCTATGAAAATCAGATCATTCAGGGTAATCCCCACACTGCCTGAGACACTCAACCCGATACTCTCCCTTGCGTACAATGCATGGTGCAGCTGGAACCAGAGGGGGCTCCGCCTCTTTCGGCACATGGACCGGGACCTGTGGGAAGAGACCTCCCACAATCCCGTGGAGATGCTCTCCAGGCTTTCTCAGGGCCGCATCATGGACCTGATGGAAGACGAAGGGTTTCTCTCGCAGATGAAGAGGACCACTGAAGAATTCGATGACTACATGTCTGAGACCGGCGTGTATTCCTTTCTTCTCACTCAGCCCATTGATTTCACCATTGCCTATTTCTCCATGGAGTTCGGCCTTATCGAAAGCCTGCCCATCTACTCGGGAGGGCTCGGGATCCTCGCGGGAGATCACCTCAAGAGCGCCAGCGATCTCAGGCTTCCCCTGTGCGGTGTGGGGCTGATGTATAAGCACGGATACTTCACCCAGTACCTGAGTTGGGACGGCTGGCAGCAGGAGGCATCACCCAATAATGATTTCTACCACATGACCCTCATCCTTGAACAGGACAGCAAGAATCAACCGGTCAAGATCTCCGTGAACCTAGCAGGCAGACAGTGCTGGGCACAGATATGGAAATGCCAGGTGGGCAGGGTGCCCCTCTATCTCCTGGATACCTACCTCGAGGAGAACCATCCCGAGGATCGCATGGTAACGGGAGGGCTCTATGCTGGGAGCATGGAGGACAGGCTCAGGCAGGAAATTGTCCTGGGTGTCGGCGGCATGCGTGCCCTCGAGGCACTGGGTATCGAATCCATGGTGTATCACATGAACGAGGGACACAGTTTTCTCGTGGGACTCGAGTGCATCAGGGTCCTCATGAAAAAGCACAACCTCGATTTTCATACCGCCAGAGAGGTCGTGAGGTCTTCCCTCGTCTTCACCACCCATACCCCCGTGCCTGCGGGCAACGATGTCTTCGAGATCGGGCTCGTGGAGAAGTACCTGAAGCCCTATGTGGATGAGATCGGGATAAAATGGAGTGATTTTCTCGGCCTGGGTAGAAAACGCTCCCAGGATGACAAGGAGCCCTTCGGGGCAACGGTGTTTGCCCTGAAGAACTCCACGTTCTGTAACGGGGTGAGCAAGCTCCACGGGGAGGTCTCTCGCGACATGTGGAAGGACATCTGGCCCCACGTGAAAACCGAAGATATCCCCATCTCCTCCATCACCAACGGGATCCATATCCCCTCCTGGATCTCCGACGAAATGGCGGATCTCTTTGACAGGTACCTCGGCCCCCGTTGGAAGGAGGACCCCGACAACCAGAAAGTCTGGGAGCGTATCGATGAAATCCCCGATGCCGAACTGTGGGCAACCCACCAGAGGAGACGGGAGAGGCTCGTTGCCTTCGCACGCAGAAAACTGGGAAAGCAGCTCCAGGCACGAGGAGCCAAGCCCAGTGATCTGCAGCGGGCCATGGAGACGATGCACCCGGATGCACTCACCATCGGCTTTGCGAAACGCTTCGCCACCTACAAGAGGGGGCTGCTCCTGTACAGGGATATCGAACGATTGAAGACCATCCTTTCCAGCACGGAGCACCCGGTTCAGATCATTGTTTCCGGGAAGGCCCACCCGAGAGACCACGAGGGCAAGACCATCATCCAAAAGATCATCCACATCGCACGGGAAGAACCCTTCCGTGACCGCATCGTGTTTCTTGAAGATTACAACATGAATATCGGGCGCTACCTCGTGGAGGGGGTGGATATCTGGCTGAATACCCCCCGCAGACCTCTGGAAGCATGCGGCACCTCTGGAATGAAGGCAACTGCCAACGGGGCACTGAACCTGAGCATACAGGACGGGTGGTGGGTCGAGGGGTACCAGCCCGATCTCGGGTGGTCCATCGGCAATGGAGAGGTCTACGAAAACCTCGAGTACCAGGACCAGGTGGAGAGTAAGGCCATCTACGACCTGCTGGAACGTGAAATCATCCCGCTGTTCTATGACCGGGGCCTCGACGGATTGCCCAGGAGGTGGATCGCCATGATGAAGCGCTCCATGAGGACCCTGTGTCCGATGTTCAACTCCAACAGGATGGTCGAGGAGTATACCGACCGGTGCTACATGAGTGCCGCCCTCAACCTCAAGGGCTTGGTCGCGGATGACTTCAGGAAGGTCAAAGACCTGGTGAAATGGAAGGAATTTCTGTTCTCCCACTGGGATGAGGTCCGGGTCGTGGATATCAACCATGAGGAAGGAGACGAGGTCTCGGTCCACACCGAAATTACGGTGAAAGCCGAGATTCACCTCGGTGCGCTGGGCCCGTCTGATATCAGTGCACGGGTGTACTTTGGAACCCTCGACGATGCGGGCAACCTCTCGGACACGAGAGACGTCACCATGGACCACATCAAGGAAAAGGGCAAGGGAAACCACCTCTTCGAAGCGCGCATCAACTGTACTGCCACGGGACGGTTCGGCTACACCGTACGGATCCTTCCCAGCAACCCGAACCTCGTGCGTGCCGTCGACCTCGGGCTCATCTGCTGGGCATGAGAGGGCAGTGCCCTGCTCCGCAGGCATCGTGCATGACACCTTGAGAGGGGTGTTTTGCCCTTGACAAACACGACACTGTTTCTCAAACATAGCACGAACGCGAGAGTGGCGGAATTGGCAGACGCGCTGGACTTAGGATCCAGTGGGTAACACCGTGGGGGTTCGAGTCCCTTCTCTCGCACCAGTCACAGCCCGGAGCTGTTGTGGAGCAGCGTGGTGCGCGAGTCCCAAAAATAGGCATCAGGAAGCGGGCCACGTTCGTTTTCCGTTCACCGAGCAGAGGTTTCATGAGAGGCGTGAGAAGGGAAGGATTCTGGCTTTGAGTCTTGTCTCATGCCTGAGCGTCCTGCATCCGGTGAGCGGTTGAATCGTCAAAGATCGACCAGGGAGAATGCACCAGCTTTAAGTAACACGCAATACCCATTCGTAACACTATTTCCTTGTCCGCCCTCTTTCTCCGTGCTACAAGGTGGAAGTATTCCCTTTGCAGGAGGTATTCCATGAAGAGCAATCTTCTGTTCAGTCTGCTTCTTTTTTTTCTGTTGGTTCCACTTGGCGTTTCAGCGCACTTCGGTATGATCATCCCTTCACAGGACATTGTGACTCAGGATGGATCTCATCAGATCACGCTGTCTGTGATGTTTGCCCATCCCTTTGAATACGATGCGATGCCCCTGGAAAAGCCGAAACGTTTCGGTGTAGTGGAGGGGGACCTGAAAACAGATCTTAAAGACAGACTCAAGGAGACAACGTTCCTGGGCCAGAAGTCCTGGGAGCTGTCCTACCGGTTTCAGCGTCCTGGTGTATCCACGTTCTATCTGGAACCTCAGCCCTACTGGGAGTCGGCTGAAGACTGCTATATCATTCACTATACCAAGGTAGTCATCAGCGCCTTCGGCCTTGAGGATGGCTGGGATGCGGAAATCGGGCTCAAGACCGAGATCATTCCCCTCACCCGGCCCTTTGGTCTCTATGCAGGCAATGTATTTCAGGGGATCGTGAAGCTGGACGGGAACCCCGTTCCCTTCTGCGAGGTCGAGGTGGAGCACTTCAACGCTGAGAAGAAATTTTCCGCCCCGGCCGAGAGCTTCATCACCCAGGTGATCAAAACCGACGGGCAGGGCATCTTCACCTACGCAGCACCCAAGCCCGGCTGGTGGGGGTTCGCGGCTCTTTCCGAGTCAGACGAGAAGATCAGGGACAAGGACGTGGAACTCGGTGCTGTCCTCTGGGTGAAATTCACCGAGATGAAGTGACGCATGCACATTGCTGAAGGTGTCTGTTCGGGCCCTGTCCTGGTTGCCGGGCTTTCACTGGCAGCCGCAGGGGTTGCCTATGGCATCAAGAGAATGGATAGTGACAGCGTTCCCAAGGTGGGGGTGCTCTCTTCAGCGTTCTTTGTGGCATCGCTCATCCATGTGCCCATCGGTCCCGTGAGCACGCACCTCGTGCTCAACGGTCTCATGGGCCTTCTCCTCGGGTGGGCGGCCTTTCCTGCCATCATGGTTGCCCTTGTCCTGCAGGCCGTGCTGTTTCAGTATGGAGGCCTGACAACCCTGGGAGTCAACACGGTGAACATGGCTGTTCCTGCGGTGATCTGCTTCTTTCTGTTTGGAGCCCTTGCCCGGGGAGAAGGTGTGAACAAAGCAGCCCTGGCAGGATTTGCCTGCGGATTCGTGTCGCTGACGCTGAGTCTCATCGGTGTGGCAACAGCACTGCTCCTCACGCAGAAGGCCTTTCTCACCCCGGTCAAGATCGTGTTGATCTCCCACATTCCCATCATGGTCATCGAAGGGATCATCACCGCTTTTGCCCTGATGTTTCTCAAGAAGGTAAAGCCTGAGATCATGGAGATTGATTCATGATGATGCTGCCGGCTCTTCGAACGTGCGCCTGGTTCCTGTGCCTGGTGGTGGTGTTTCTCTCTCCGGTATCGGGGTATGCCCACAAGGTGATGGTCTTTGCCTATCTCGAGGGGGAGAGGGTTCATGTTGAAGGATACTTTGCCGACGGCAAGAAGGCTGAACATTCCCGCGTGGAGGTCTTCGGTCCGTCGGGAGAGAAGCTTCTGGAAACACGGACCGATGCCCGCGGGCTCACCTCCTTTCCCGTGTTCGAACTCCCGGAGATCAGGATCGTGCTCGATGCCTCCATGGGGCACAAGGCCGAGTATACGCTCACAAGGGAATCCCCTGCACCCGAAGCACCTCTTTCCATCCTGGATTCCCCTGACACCCCGGTTGTGCGAACCCGAGAAAGAACAGGCCCCGCAGAAGAAGAGCTGATCCGCGAGATTATGTCCGAGGAACTGGAGAAGGCCCTCGTGCCCATCGTCAGAGAACTGCGGCTGAACGCCCGGGACAGGACCACGCTGACCGAGATCATCGGCGGTGTCGGCTACATCGCAGGGATATTCGGTCTGATCATGTATTTCAAGAGCCGTGGGAGACGCTCTGAAGATGGATCATGAACAGATTCAGGGTCCCGAGGGGTTGCTCCATGCCCTGGATGCCAGAATCAAGCTTGTCTGTGTTGCTCTCATCTCCGCGGTGGTGGCTCTTCTCTCCTCTGTTTCCGCCCTCATGATCGCCCTGTTTTTCTCCCTGGTTCTGATCATAGGAGCTCGACTGCCTTTGAGGGTCCTCGTCGTTCGGATTCTCGCCTTCAATCTCTTCATCGCGTTCCTGTGGCTCTTTCTCCCCTGGACCCTGCCCGGAAAGGAGGTGTACCGAATCGGGATCTTCTCCATGAGCGCAGAGGGAGTACACTTCATGACCGGTATCACGCTCAGGTCCAATGCCCTGGTACTGATGCTCATGGCATGGATGGCCACAACCCCCATCGTTGCCACGACACGCGCCCTGAAGGCTCTGCATGTGCCCGACAAGCTTATGTACCTGTTCTTCTTCACCTACCGGTACATCCAGGAGATCTCCAATGAATACACCAGACTCGTCACCGCCATGCGCATCCGGTGTTTCCGGCCACGAACAGACCTCCATACTTACCGGAGCTACGCATACCTCGTGGGGATGCTGCTGGTGAACAGCTTTGAACGTTCGTTGCGTATCCGCTATGCAATGCTCTGCAGGGGGTTTCAGGGACACTTTCCCCGCCTTGCGTCAGAGAACATCTCCAGACTGGATGTCGTCTCCCTCATCGTGGTATGTCTGGTTCTCGTGGGAATCATCTATGTCGAAGGATAGCGCACTCATTGAACTCGAGGGGATTACCGTCGCCTACGGCAGGGGGCCCGTGATCCTCGATGGAGTGGATTTAACCCTGGGGCACGGTGACAGGGTCGGGATTATTGGTCCCAACGGGAGCGGGAAGACCACGTTGTTCCTCACCATCATGGGCCTGATCAAACCCGCGGCAGGGAGGATGAGGTTCCGCGGTAAGCCGCTCCAGACAGAGAGAGATTTCCAGGACGTGCGCAGGAACGTCGGGTTTCTCTTTCAGAATTCCGACGATCAGCTCTTCTGCCCCACGGTGCTGGAAGATGTCGCCTTCGGTCCGCTGAACCTGGGGAAATCCCCCGATGAGGCACGGGAC
>DSBG01000128.1 GCA_011046135.1 Deltaproteobacteria bacterium | reverse complement strand
TCAAGCCATATATTACCTTATGTTGGCACCATGTATTTCCAGCTGAAAATCACGATCGTGGATTTATGCGCCTCTACAAACGCTAAACCACCATTTTTGACGATTTACTGTCGAAGATGGGTCTAGCGAGATTAGCAACATTTTTCAGGTGTACATCCAGACGTTGCCAATTTTCGGACGGATCTCCCATCTTTGAATGTGCATAGAAAAGACTCTTCAATTTCTTCACCTTAATCTTGCAACATCCCCTTTTTTATCTGATATTTTATCCACATAAACCATTCACAGCTACGTGCTTCTGAGCGGGGCGCCAGACCTGCGCCGACAACCAGTCCGCGATGCCGGGAAAAAGCACAGCCACACCTCACTCGCCTCACCGCTGTTCATGATACCGTTTGATTTCCTGAGCAGGCACGACTGACCCCCGATAGAATGAACCAAAGAAAAAAAGGAAAAAGACGAATTTTCGCATCCGACCCCCCCCCTCAAAGATACGTGATTCAATGGTGGTGCGTCATATCAGTGTGCGGCTATAGAACTGTTCTCGTGATGGAAGCTGGAATAACGAAGCCAAATATACCCTTGTATCCAAGGGTTGTCAAAACATTTTGGTACAATGGGCAGTGCTTAGTAGTGAAGAAAACACGCATCCAGAAGTTGGTTTCACTCAGGCCGGGTTTTTGCCCAGAAGCTTTTCTTCCCCCTCCCCGAGGAGGTGATGAGGCCCGATCGCTTCAGGTCATGCAGTGCCCGCCGTAGCGCGGTGTCCGACACAGCGGGGAAGGCCTGCCTGAGATGCGCGATGGTGAAGCAAGGGGGAAGGTGGTGCTCGATGTGGCGCCTGATGTCGTAGAATGTTCCGCCATCGTGCTCGGGGGGTGCGCCGTAGGAGGCAAGGGTCTCCGCCACGGCGGGGTGCGATGCATCGTCCTCGTGGGCCTGGATGGCGAAGAAGAACCGGTATGCCCACTCCTGGGCACACTTGCGGTTTCCGGCAAAGATCATGGGCAACCCCGGGTGAAAGGCCTGGATCTCGGCGATTGCCCGGGCGGTGAATGACGGCGGATAGAAGTTCATCTTCTCGGGCTTGAGGAAATCAGAGTAGTTCGCCTCGATCACGAGGGCTGCGTGGCGGTAGGTCTCCAGCTCTGAGAGCTGCTGGTGGAAGGCGTGCATCCTGCCGAAGTCGGCCAGCAGGTTTTCGATGGTCTTGCGCTCCACCACGGCGATGATGCGGCCTTCCTGCATGAGGGCATAGTCCCCGGAGGGGAGCTGCCGCCGCAACGGTGCGGGATCGGGAAACTTCCAGGGATAGCGTTCTGACGAATCGATGACGATGTGCACCGGGCTTTTCGTGTGGGAAGAAAGCCTCACCCGGGGTCTGCGCTCCTTGAGGGCCTTTTCCGTTCGCCAGAAGATCTGTTCGTAGGACCCCTGCCTGGTCTTGTACTGCTTGGTGAGGAAGAGGAAATCACAGCGCTTGTTCTTGGCCCTGTCCAGTACCACGGCCAGGCGCTTGCCGTAGCGGCGCAGAGAGACGACGGGGAGGCATTCCACTTCTGCGGCATCAGGGTGTTCATCGTGTTCGACCCTCAGGCAGAAAACATTCCCCTTCTGTCCCGGCCAGCGCTCCTGGACGAGGAGCTGAAGGAGGATTTTTCCCGAGCGTTCGATCATGACCATGTAGGGGAACCTGGCATCCTCCGTCGCTTTCATACGCCAGCGTGTATCACTCACCGAAACCTCCCCGATGCGGTATTCACCCAAGCATGCGTCGAGGCACTGCCCCCTGCCGGTTATGCATCCCGGGTCCGTGTCTCATCTCATCGAAAATTCCCGAGACAAATCTCATCGCATTCCATTCAAGGTTCCCGACACAATAAAAACACCCCCGCCGGCTCGCAAGATCTACTCGGTTGTTGACAGGGCGGCGCAGGGCATGCAATATTCTTCATCGATACTTTCTTGGGGGAGAAGTGAGATGGCGTTCAAGAACCTTGAGAGTAACACCAAGCTCATCATCATCGGTGTTGCAGCCGTTCTCGGGCTTGTCTTCATCCTCCAGAACTTCGAGCAGACCTCATTCCAGTTTCTCATCTGGACACTCTTTTCCGGCCCCAAGTGGATCGTGATCAGCTTTTTCTTCATGTTGGGTCTTGCCTTCGGTTATCTCCTGGCACGCAAACGGGCATAGATTCCATCTCCAGTCCCATCCCCTCCGGGCCAGCGTCTCTCCACCGAAGTCACCCGAACAGGGTCAGTTCTCTGAAGCTGCCCGCCATTACCAGAAAACGGTGCTCATGACTTATCTGTGCCAGGCGCTGTGGAGATGCCGGGCGCATATCACATGCGATCGATGATGGCCTGGCCGAACTCTGAGCACTTCAGGAGGGTGGCGCCCTCCATCTGCCGCTCCAGGTCGTAGGTGACCTGCTTGTCGGAAATGGCCTGTGCAAGGCCCTTGCGGATACGCTCCGCTGCATCGCCCCAGCCGAGGTAGTCGAGCATCATGGCACCCGAGAGGATGAGCGATCCCGGATTCACCTTGTCCTGGCCGGCATACTTCGGGGCAGTGCCGTGGGTGGCCTCGAACACGGCGAAGGGAATGCCGATGTTCCCCCCAGGGGCCATACCGAGCCCGCCGACCTGGGCAGCCAGGGCATCGGAGATGAAATCGCCGATGAGGTTCGGCACCGCGAGCACGTCGTACTCCGCAGGCCTTAAGAGCACCTGCTGAAACATGGAGTCCGCGATCCGGTCGTTCACCAGGAGTTTCCCCTCGGGAAGCGCCCCCCCGAAATTCTTCCACAGCTCATCTTCGGTGACGGCGACATCGCCGAACTCCTCTTTCACGAGCTCATAGCCCCAGTCCCTGAAGGCACCCTCGGTGAACTTCATGATGTTGCCCTTGTGGACAAGCGTCACGGTCTTCTTGCCGTGGGCAAGGGCATACTCAACAGCCATCCGCACGAGCCGCCTGGTGCCGGTAATCGAAATGGGCTTGATCCCGATACCGGAATCCAGCCTGATGCGTGTGCCCATCTCCTTGTTCAGGAAGGAGATCACCTTCTCCACCTCGGGGCTCCCCTCTTTCCACTCGATCCCGGCATAGACATCTTCGGTGTTCTCACGGAACACGGTGATATCAACAAGTTCCGGTCTCCTCACCGGGGCGGGGGTGCCCTGATAGTACTTCACCGGCCTCACGCAGGCGAACAGGTCGAGAACCTGCCTCAGCGTCACATTCAGGCTGCGGATCCCTCCTCCCACGGGCGTGGTGAGAGGGCCCTTGATGCCAACGATGTAGGTCCGGAAGGCATCAACCGTTTCATCGGGCAGCCAGCTTCCGAAGAGATCGAAGGCCTTCTGCCCTGCATAGATCTCTTTCCAGGCGATCTTCCTCTTTCCCCCTGAGGCCTTGCTCACCGCGGCATCGATCACCATTCGGGTGGTCTTCCAGATGTCGGGCCCTGTACCGTCACCTTCGATGAAGGGGATGATGGGGTCATCGGGGACCGTGAGCCGACCTTGAAAAAAGCTGATCTTCGTTCCTTGTTCCTGTGACATCCGTCACCTCCTCATGGTTCATAAAAATATCCACAGGCAGACCTGTGGATTGCTGTTGGGCTTCTTGAGGCTACTTCTTTCTGGGGATGTAGGCGTCCTTGGGGATCTTTTCAGGCTCAGGGGCTCCAGCCTCTCGCCTGGACTCGATGATCTCCTCCATGGTCATCTCCCGGGGGATCTTCAGGTCCTGGCCCACATAGATGATCTTGGGGTCCTTGATCTGATCACGGTTTGCCTTGTAGATCAGCGGCCACATGAACGAGTCGTTGTAGATCTCGTGGCGGGCGGCGATACTGGGAAGGGTATCCCCCTTCTTCACCACATAGATGGAGGTGAATGCCTCCAGGATCCTGGAATCACCCTGCTTCTTGATCTCCTCCTGCCTCTGGGCAATCTCGAAGCCGAGCTCTTCGAGGCGGCGCTGTTTCTCGGCAACCGTCTTTTCCTGCGATCGCTGGAGAGAAGCCTGGAAACGTTCCATGTGGGCTTTCAACGATTCGATGTCGTTGTCCGTATAGTATCGCTGCATCTCGAGATAGGTGATCAAGAGAGCGAAGGATTCCTTCTTTGCATACTCGAACCCGGAAATATCCACGATCTTTCTGAGCTGAACCGAGGCGGTATTCATGATCGCCCTGGCCTGCTCATCTCTTACCTGGAGGCCTGGCTGAATTTCACCATGAGCGGATTCCTCGGCCTTCACAGGCTGCTGCACAGCGGTTTCAAGGGGAGGCTTGACAGGCTCGGCAACGGCACACCCTGCCAGAAAACCACCCAGGAGGAAACCCATCAGGAGTCTTCTCATGGTTTTCTCTTTACCATGGATAGCCCCAGTTCTGCAAGCTGGGTCGGATCCATGTCAGAAGGCGCGTCCGTCATGGTGCAGTATGCCTTCTGTGTCTTGGGAAAGGCGATCACATCCCTGATGCTCGTGGTCCCTGTCAGCAGCATCACCAGCCTGTCGAATCCGAAGGCGATTCCCCCGTGGGGTGGCGCACCGTACTGCAGCGCATCCAGAAGAAACCCGAACTTCGTCCTCGCCTCATCTTCAGAAAGACCGATGGCTCTGAAAACCTCCTGCTGCACTTCGCGGGTGTGGATACGGATGCTCCCTCCCCCCACCTCATACCCGTTGATGACCATGTCGTATGCCTGGGACTTCACCCGGTCCGGATCACTCCCGAGGAGAGGGAGATCTCCAGTCAGTGGGGCGGTGAAGGGATGGTGCACGGAAACGAGCCTGCCCGCCTCTTCGCTGAACTCAAGAAGCGGAAACGAAGTGACCCACAGGGCGCTGAAGGCAGTGGAGGGAATCAGGTCCAGCCTCTGGGCCAGGTGGAGTCGCAGCGCCGAGAGACTCGGGTTGGCAACATCGGCCCTGTCCGCAATGAAAAGCACCACATCACCGGGAGCTATCTCGAGACGAATCTTGAGCATGCCGAACTGTTCCGGGGTAATGAACTTCGTCAGGGTCGACTTCCACCCATCATCGTCGAGGCGGGCCCAAAGCACCCCCTTTGCCCCGAAGTCAGCAATAATGTCCTGCAGGGAATCGAGATCCTTCCTGCTCAGGGAGTGGGGAGCCTTGACAACGAGGGCCTTGATCACCCCACCCTCTGCCGCTGCGGAAGAAAAAACCCGGAAATCGCTGGCGGCAAGGATATCGGTCACATCCGAGAGCTTCATGGCAAAGCGGAGATCAGGCCTGTCCGTTCCGTACTCTGCCATGGCCTCGGCATGACTGAGCCGGGGAAAGGGCCTGGCAAGATCGACCTCGATGGTCTCTCTGAAGAGGGTCGCAATCATCTCCTCGGTCACCTCGAGGATATCGTCCATAGTGATAAACGACATCTCGATGTCGATCTGGGTGAATTCCGGCTGACGGTCTGCCCTGAGGTCTTCGTCACGGAAGCACTTCACGATCTGATAGTACCGGTCAAACCCGGAAACCATGAGGAGCTGTTTGAAGAGCTGCGGAGACTGGGGTAGCGCAAAGCACTTTCCGGGATACACCCTGCTGGGAACAAGATAATCCCTGGCGCCTTCGGGCGTGCTCTTCGTTAACACCGGGGTCTCTACATCGATAAATCCATGGTCATCGAGGAACTTCCTGACAGAGGTGGCAGCATGGTGTCTGAGAATGATGTTCCTCTGCAGACCCGGCCTGCGCAGGTCGAGGTAGCGATACTTGAGCCTGAGGGTGTCGCTCACCTCAACCCCGTCTTCCACCACAAAGGGAGGGGTCTGGGATTCGTTGAGCACGACAACAGTGTCCACCAGGACCTCTACCTCCCCGGTGAGCATAGATGGATTGCGCATCTCCGGGGGTCTCATGACGAGCTCGCCCATAATGGCGATACAGAATTCCGGTTTCAGCGTGTGACCCTCTGCATGGGCCTCGGGGTGTGTTTCGGGGTTGAAGACCGCCTGTGCAATGCCGGTGCGGTCCCGGATGTCGATGAAGATGAGCCCACCCAGGTCTCTTCTCCTCTGCACCCACCCAGTAAGGGTTACCCGGGTACCCACGGCTGCAAGGTGGACCTGACCGCAGTACTGTGTGCGTTTCAATAGCTGCATCTCTGTCTTCACGCCTTTATTCCTTTCCGGCAAGCAGTGCCTTGAGTTCGTGGACAGCGACCGCGCGTTCAACGGTATACTGTTCTGCGGTTGCCATATCTTTGACCGTAAGTGTGTTACGCTGAATTTCGTCTTCCCCGAGAATGATACACAGGGGGTACTTCGCCTTGTCGGCCCTGCGCATCTGGGCCTTGAAGCTTTTTCCGAATGCCGCCTCGGCGCGAATGTGAGCCGACCTCAGCTCGGAGATGAGGGAAAGCGCCTTGGTCTCCACTTCCGGGAATGCCTGTGCCACCACAAAGCATCCCTTCACGGGATGCTGTCTCTCTTCCATGAGCAGAATGAGGCGCTCCATGCCGAAAGCGAAGCCGATACCGCCCACGTTCGGTCCGCCCAGAATGCTCAGAAGGTCGTCGTACCTGCCCCCGCCGGAAACGGCGTTCTGGGATCCGAGGCCGGATGCGGTGATCTCGAATGTTGTCCTGGTGTAGTAATCAAGGCCACGCACGAGCAGGGGATTTTTCGAGTAGGAAACACCGAGTGCCTCCAGGGAGGCCAGAACGGCTTCGTGATAGGTGCTGCAACCCGCGCAGAGAAACGTCTCCAGAACCGGCGCCCCTTGAACGGCATCCTTGCAGGAGATCACCTTGCAATCCAGAACCCGCAAGGGGTTGGTGTTCATCCTTCGCCTGCAGTCTTCACAGAGCCGTTCCTGGCGCGAAACAAGAAACGATCTCAGGGCATCCTTGAATCCCGGCCTGCACTCCTTGCACCCCAGGGAGTTCACCTCCATGGAGAGCGAATCCCTTCCCAGGAGGGTACCGGCGAGATCATAGGCCATGGCCAGCGTTTCCGCATCGGCCAGGGGGCTCTCTTCTCCGAGCCGCTCTGCGTTAATCTGGTGAAACTGCCGGTATCTCCCTTTTTGTGGCCGTTCGTAGCGGAACATGGGCCCCAGGGTGTAGAGCTTCTGGATGGGGTCCTTGTTCAAGAGGCCATGTTCAATGACGGCCCGCAGGACGCATGCCGTGGCCTCGGGACGAAGCGTGACCGATGTTCCGGACTTGTCCGTAAAGGTGTACATCTGCTTTTCCACCACATCGGTTTCATCACCGATCCCCCGGAAGAAGAGCTCGGTCCTCTCCAGAACCGGGGGCCTCACCTCGGAAAACCCGTAGCGGGCGAACACCTCCCTGGTGGTCTCCTCGAGAAGGCGCCACCTGGGCATCTCATCGGGGAGAATATCGTTCATTCCTCGTATCGCCTTGATTTCCAACGCCTACCTCCTGACACTCTCCGGCCTCCCGGTGCCTGGTATGGACTTTACCTACAGCCCCCGTGCCCATTCGGGCCTCAGGAGGTCCGAATCCTTCCGGGTAAGGGCCTCATCGATGAGCTGGAGGATCTCCTCCTTGTCGCGAGGCAGGGTACCGCTGATGGGCAGATAGTTTGACGCGTGCTCAGAACCGAATTTGCAGTTTGTCAGATCAAGATCTTCCACAAACCACCTCAACTCCTGGAGGCTCTGCTTCATGTCGATGAGCTTGAATCCTTGGCCCATGATCTTTGTCTCATAGATACTCTCGTAGGGGCCGAGCATGAGGGTGAGGGTCGCCAGGAAATGGGGATCGATGGCATTGGCTACCCGGGCCGAGTCCTTGGCATGGTCATAGCTCCCCTCCACTCCCCCCAGGCCCAGAATAATGAACGTGGACATCCTCAGCCCCGCTTCGATGGCCTTTCTGGAGACCTCGATGATCTGGGACGATGTGGCCCCCTTCTTGATCTTCTTGAGCAGTGCGTCGTTTCCGGTTTCGATCCCCAGGTAGAGAACATCGAGCTTGCGGTTCTTGAGCTCCCTGAGATCCTCAACGCTCTTGTGCCTGAGATTGGTCGGTCCGGCATAGGCGCTGACCCGTTCAAGGGCGGGAAACCGTTCGTTGAGGAGATCGAGCACCTTGATGAGAAACTCCGTAGGGGCCTCGAGGGGGTCTCCATCGGCGAGGAACACCTTCCTCGTTTCAGGGTATTGCCACGACATTTCGATGATGTCCCTTGAGACCTCTTCCCAGGGCCTGATCTGGTAGGTCTTCGTCTTGTACATGGCGCAGAACAGGCACCTGTTCCACGAACAGCCCAGGGTCACCTGGAAGATGAGGGATCGCGCCTCCGAAGGGGGTCTGAACACCGGCATGTCGTATTGCATGAATTTCTCCTTATTTTAACCCAGACAATGATTCGGCAATATTATATGCGTGGTCACCGATCTTCTCGAAACTGGTGAGCATGTCAACATACACCAGGCCGGCATCTGCATTGCACACCGAGGTCTTGAGACGCTCCATGTGGTTCACCCGCATCTCCCAGCGCATGGCGTTGAGCTTGGGCTCGAAGGCCCTGACGATCTCCATGAGATTTTTCGGGGAGTCTCTGAGTGCCTTCATGATAGTGTGCAGATACTCCAGGGTATGGTGGTAGATGAGATACATGTCCTTGTTGCCGTCCTCGGAGAACTCAATGCCGAAATCGTTGCGCTTCTTACAGAGCTTTGCAATGCTCTCGCAGTGATCTCCGATCCTCTCGAGGTTGCTCACCATGTGCAACATGGAGAAGATC
Source organism: Deltaproteobacteria bacterium (assembly GCA_011046135.1). Taxonomy (GTDB): domain Bacteria; phylum Desulfobacterota; class Desulfomonilia; order UBA1062; family UBA1062; genus DSBG01. The sequence goes on along the minus strand of DSBG01000128.1, from coordinate 4,089 downwards.
TCCTTGGACTGCTCTTCGGTGATGTACTGACGGGAGAGCTCGGTGAGGTAGGTGTTTATCTCCTTCTGGAGGGCATCCACCAGGTCCTCCTTGACGATGATCTCCTCGAGCATCTTCTCCGTGCCGACATTCTCTATCAAGGGCTTTTCGGTGATCTCCAGCATGCTGTAGACCTCCTTGCCCATGTACTCGATCTCCTGCCTGGCTTCATCAAGGGCGATGGACGGAGCTTCGAATATCCGTTTGTCCAGGGATTCCAGGCGAAACACCCGTGACTTTGTTTCCCCCGGAGCCAGAAACGCGGACACTCTTGCGAGGAGCCCCATGAGGGGCAGAAAGATGATGCAGTTGGTCACGTTGAAAATCGTGTGGAAGTTGGCGATGTGCCGTGCGCTGAAGGGACACCTGCCATCGGCCATGAACAGGGGATCCCCCGGGGTGATGAAATCAACGAACCGGACGTAGTGGGGGAATATGAGCAGGATGATGCAGACACCGAAGAGATTGAAGAGCAGGTGGGCCCGGGCAACCCGCTTTGCAGCGACGTTGGTGCCGATGGATGCGATCTGAGCCGTGATGGTGGTGCCGATGTTCTCCCCGAGCACCAGGGCCGCCGCTCCGGGAAAATCGAGGAGCCCGCTGTAGGCCAGGGCGATCACGAGACCCACGGTGGCTGAGCTGCTCTGAAAGAGCATGGTGACAAGGGCCCCCACACCCACTCCCAAAAGCGGGTTCCTGGAGAAATGAACGAAGAAATCACTCACCCAGGGAGCGGCATGCAGTGGCTGCACCCCCTCCTTCATGACGAGGAGGCCATAGAAGAGCATGCCGAAGCCCAGGAGGAAGTCGCCCCAGAACTTTACCTTCTCCCTCTTGCTGAAGAGCTTTATGAACACGCCAATCCCGATGAGGGGCAGGGCCACGTCCGTGAGCCTGAAGGCGATGATCTGGGCCGTGATGGTGGTGCCGATGTTGGCACCGAGTACCACGCCGATGGCCTGGTGCAGAGACATGAGGCCGGCATTGACGAGGCCGACGGTCATCACCGTGGTGGCGCTCGAACTCTGAATGATGGCCGTGATCGCAGTCCCGGCAAATACTGCCACCACCCGGTTCGCCGTGACCTTTTCAAGGATTCTCCGCATCCTGAGGCCAGCGATCTTCTGGAGAGCATCGGACATGAGGTGCATGCCGAAGAGGAACAGCCCCAGGCCGCCGAGTGATGTGAGTACCATTGTATAGATCAAAAATACCCCCAGCTGCCAGGAATCATTACAAGCCTTAAAACCACATCGGACCGAAAAATTCAATCCATATTCGAATCATTCGGCCCGGAGGTGTTCAAGGGTGGTGTTACGCGAACGGCTTGAACGGCTTGATATCCAGAATCGGGGTTTCATCCACCATGTCCAGGCCCGCAACGTAGACGTTGCAGCCTTTCACCGCAGTAAGTTTCAGGACGGACATGCCGATGGGATTGGGTCTCATGGGGGAACAGAGATTGAACACGCCGGTGAGCTCGCCCGCACCCCTGCGGTGCTGCAGGAGCTCATAGTCTTTTGAGAGGTGAAAGTGGAAGAGAACGACGATGCGGTCCTGGCCATCCAGCCCGGCAAGTCCCTGTTCATAGGGGGGAAACACCTCGATCACCCCCGTATAGGGAGACTCGGTGTAGAATCTCGGGGCTTCGGAGAGCTCGGTGAGCTCGGTATGCAGAATGCCGATGGGTTCATAGCAGATCTTCACACGGTACAGTGTACATCACTCGAACCCGCGTGTGAAGGAACTCTTTCGACCGGTCATGTTCTCGATCCTCCGGGGACAGGCCTCGATGGCCCGGCCGTGGTTTTTCACCTCGGCAGTGCACCCCCGGGTGAGGCTTGACCAAAAAGGGCTTGCATCCTATAACAGGAGCATGCACACACCGGAACAGCTTGTCATCCGACCACCGAGCGAGGCTCGGAGCCTTCTCGTGCGCACCGTTCGCGGGTGCAACTGGAACCGCTGCCTGTTCTGCGGGATCTATGACCTCTTCGGGACCCCCCACTCCATGCGGGAGCTCGATGACGTGCTCAAAGACATCGACTCACTCAGGGAGATCCACCGTGACGTGTTCACCACCGCCTTCATCGGTGATGCAGATCCCTTGAGCCTTCCCACGGAGTTTCTGGTTGAAGTGCTGACTCACCTCAGGAAGACGTTTCCCTCCCTTAAACGGGTGACCGCCTACGGACGGGCATCCAGCCTGTGGAAAAAATCCCCCCAGGAGCTCAAGGACATCTCTGCCGCCGGCCTCGACAGAGTCCACGTGGGGATGGAGAGCGGATCGGACCTGGTCCTGCGTTTTCAGAAAAAAGGCACGAGCGCCAGGCAGCTCATCGAAGCCGGCCAGAACACCATGGTTTCAGGCATGGAGCTGAGCTACTACTTCCTGCTGGGTCTTGGCGGCCGGGAGATGTGGAAAGACCACGTGGCCGGTTCGATCACCGTGATAAACGAGGTCGCTCCCCATTTTGTCCGGGTCAGGCGTCTCTGGATCCATCCTGCATCCCGCCTCATGGAAAAGGTCACCACCGGTGAGTTCACCGAACAGACTCCCGAGGGAACCGTTATCGAACTGAGGGATCTTCTCGCAGGACTGAATGCAGACAGGACCTACTTTACCTGCGACCATGCAAACAATTATCTTCAGGTTGCAGGGCTCCTCGGTACGGACCGGCAGAAGATGCTCGAGGAGATCACCTCCTTTCTCGCATTGCCATCAGATCGGCGCGAGGCGTACTACCGATCTATCCCTTCGGTTATCTGATGATCTCCCCATCAGGGAGGGACCTCGCCCTTGTAAAAAAGCTTTGACCTCTTCTCATCCACCTCCCCAGTATGATCAGATCCCCCTCGGAGCATCCAGGACTCTCAAAAGCACGGCACCCGTGCCCTCTGAGAAAAAACCCCTTGACTTCTCGTGTGAATTTCTTTAATGGCCTTAGGTTATGGCAAAAACGAGATTACAGATACCCGTTCAGGGTTTCTTTAGCTTTTTCTTTTTCTGTTAGGTCTACCTGCCAGGCTCAGATCTGATAAAAAAGAAAAAGCCGTAGGTAGACCGGGCTGTCTACCTGCGGCTTTTTTTTTATGCACACAGCCCAGGGAGGGAACATATCATGAAGAGAACGGGAAAAAGGCGTTATGGGAGTTCGACGATGAGCAAGATTGTGAAACTGGGTGCAACGACAGTCTTCTTGGTGATGGTGAGTTTTCTCGGCCTGCAGACTGTTCATGCAGACACCATCAAGGTAGGAGCGGCCATCAACCTCACCGGCCCGGCTTCCACCTGGGGTCAGTTCCATGCGAAAGGCCATCAGGACTACTTCAGGTATGTCAACGAGGTCAAGGGGGGCGTCCATGGCCGCATGATCGAGCTGATCCTCGTGGACACCTCATACAAGGTCCCCGAGGCGGTCGCTGCGGTACGGAGATTCGCGGTGCAGGACAAGGTGGATATGATCGCAACCTGGGGCGCGGGCGAGGGGATCGCGGCAAAGCCCCTTATCCAGAGGTACAAGATCCCCACCATCAACTATTCCACTGCCTGGGAGATCCTGGAGCCGCCCATCGACTACATGTATCTCCCCTTCGGCAGCTACCGGCTCGACTGCTATGCCGTCCTTGAGTACATTGCAGCAATCCACGAAGGGACCGAGCCCCCGAAAGTGGGCCTGCTCACCTACAACAACGCCTATGGCCGGTCCATTCACAAGCCGAGCCTTGAGTACGCCAAGGAGCGGAACATCACGATCGTCACGGTGGAGGAATTTCCGCCCCAGACCGTGGACCTCACCACCGAGATGCTCCGCCTCAAGGCGAGCGGGGCAGAATACGTCTTCATCCAGATGCTCCCGGCCGCCATCATCAGCACGCTCAAGAGCGCTGACCGCATCGATTATGAGCCGATGTTCCTTGGAACCTGGACCTCCACCGACCCCGACTTCTTCAAGATGGGCACAGGGCTTATCCGCGATCGGGTTAAGATGCAGTTCCCGGGAGGACTCCCGTCTGATGAATCTCCCGGCATCCAGATTCTGAAAGACC
>DSBG01000055.1 GCA_011046135.1 Deltaproteobacteria bacterium | reverse complement strand
GCATCGCCTTAGCGAACTGTACCAAAGAGTAAAGCCTTTGTTCAGGAAGGATACCAGGACAGGGCTTCGGATTGCACGGGCAACCGTTACCTTGCCTGAAAGCGGAGAGGAAGCCACCATAATCTTCTCGAGGGATTATTGCGAACCACAGGGCAGTGATATCAAGGGGGCTCGCAAAGACAAAGATCCCAAGTGGGTAGCCTTTCTCTCTACTGACACGCGTCTTCATGCATCCACCATAATCCGCAAATATACAAACCGATGGGCTATCGAGGTGTGCTTCAAGGAGAGCAAGCAGCTTCTCGAACTCGGCAAGGACCAGAGCAATTCCTTCAATGCCCAGGTATGCGCAACCACCTTGAGCTTTCTGAGATATAATCTGCTCGGTTTCCTCAATGAGATCGAAAAATATCCCACAATGGGAGGACTATTTGAGCACCTTGCAGAACAATCGGGTATGGTTACCTATGCCCACCGGTTATGGGCGTTCTTCAAAGGTCTGTTCAAATATTCCCTCAAGTGCATCTTCGCGCTCATGCAAATTGAAGACGATTTATCCCCTTTCATCGACTCAATCGATCAGGCCTTATGCCCCCATCTTAGGATTAGGGGGTGCGAAACTTGAGATGGTTATATTAGAAGCATTGAGCTTCTGCATCTCTCCCATGATCTCGATTGCGGTATGTGAATCGAGGTTTCCCGTTGGTTCATCAGCCAGGAGAATGGGAGGGTCATTGACAATCGCACGGGCTATGGCGGTTCTCTCCTGTTCACCTCCTGAGATCTGATTGGGCAGGCGGGCAGCCTTGTCTGCCAGTCCGACTTTTTCCAGAGCATCAAGGGCCATGCGGATTTTTTCTTTCCTGTTCAAATTGAGTGTGACCAGTGGGAGCTGAACATTTTCCAGTAGGGAGAGATAGGGTATAAGGTGGAAGCTCTGGAAGATAAAGCCAATATATTCTCTCCTGAAATCTGCCCGTTGGTCTGAATCGAGGCTGTAAACATCGATCCCGTCAACGGAATATGTGCCAGAGGATGGGGTGTTCATAGCCCCCATGATGGACAGCAGGGTGGATTTCCCGGATCCTGATTCGCCCATGATGGCAATGAATTCACCTTCTTGTATGGAAAAACTCATGGAATGAACGGCATCGACGGAGGCTTCCCCGACTCCATAGGTTTTTTTCAGGTTTTCAGCGATGATAAATGCCATGGAAAAGCCCCTTTTAAAGTGATCTGAGAGCTTCGTTGGGATCGAGCTGGGCTGCCTGTAGGGATGGATATATCCCGGCAACCAGCCCGATGGTAGTTGCCAGTGCAACAGCTGCAAAGGCAAGGAACGGATCAATATTCAGGAGAATCGATCGTTCGTGTTCGAGATATATCAACGTCAAGTGCGTTGCCCCAAAACCGGTGATGTACCCGATAATTCCTGCAAGAACAGAGAGAAGGAGGGCTTCGATCATAACGATGCGGATGATGTGACTTCTCCGAAAGCCTATAGCCCTGAGGATCCCGATCTCAAGGGTACGCTCCCTTACCGAACTCATCATGGTCACCACGACTACAAGGCCGGCTACAAGAACGATTACGCCAGATACTACCAGAGAAAAGCTCTTGAACTGGCTTATTGCTTCGTGGCGGGTTTTAACAACCTGCTGGATGGCCGTCACTTTCGCTCCAGGGAGTACCACCGAGATCTGTTTGACCATGTCGTTCACTGGGCATGCATTGCATAAGGCAGCGACCTCTACCATGGAAATCGAGCCCTGTTTTGAAAGGATGTTCTGGGCGGTGTTGAGGTGAACGAACATCAACTGATCATCCTGCGATCCCGTAGGTTTGAGAATGCCGGCTACAAGGAGTTCTCGGCCATTGACCATAATACGATCGTTGGCATTCAAGGATAGCAATGCTGCGGCGTCTGAGCCGATCAGGGCCCCATTTTCTTCCGGCATCGATCCATCGATGACCCACCACGGTTTCAACACTCGTGACACGGAAAAGTCCATACCTGCCATAAGGAGAACCTTCCCGTTAATTTCTACCGCACCCATGGTTACGGGTCCCAATGCTGCAATACTGCTCGCATCAGGGATAGAAGAGATGCGAATAAGGTCTTCCTCGTTCAGTTCGTGCACAGCGTAGGAAACACCGCCCAAGGATACTCCTCCATAGGAAAGAGACAAAATGTCCGTTTGGGGCGTGATGAGGATATTGGCTCCATAGGTATCCATTTTTTCACTGACATCGGATGTCATAAACCGGGTGTAACTGATCAGAGTCACGACTGTTGCGATGGAAATGACAAGACCCAAGAGAACAAAGATCGCTCTGGCTTTGCGTCGTATGAGATTCTGAAAGACAATGTCGATGAGTGTCAAAGAGGGTCCTCCCATCTAAAACAGGAAAAATTTCTTTCCCTGAAGGATATCTTCAATACGAACCACCACGGCTCCATCAGCTACTGTATGCTGCAAAGGGGCTGGATTGCATCCTCCTGTGACCTGGTTGATCTGCTGTATCGGGAAGGTTCTCCCACAAGTATGGCACACCATGGAATCGTTCTTCTGGGTATACCCTTTGCCGGCACGCCAGCAGACATCACAGGCGTCAAATGCCGCATGTATCGTCCCTTCACTACTCTGTATGATGAAGTATCTGATCGTGGTTTCTTCATCCTGATACTGGTAGTGACGGACCTTGCCGTCATCGAACAAAGCAAGGGCAAACGCGAATGACGAGGTGGTGGAGTTCGTCGAGGGTGTTTCTGCTGAAGACTTCGAGGCTCCGGAAGCTGTGTGATTCCGGAACATGAAAATCCCTGCCCCGGCCACTGATGCGAGAACCAGGAGGGCAAGGAGAGAGGCTATGGGCCATGTTCTGGTTTTTTCCCCATAACACGAGCCTTCTTATCCGGGATGTTCCCTGCAGGCGCTCTGTTTGTTGTATTCAAGGAAAACTCCTTTTGCCTGGTCAGTTCTTCAGGGCCTGCTCTATGTCATGAATGATGTCGTCCACATGCTCGATGCCGATGGAAAGCCTGATGAAATCCGGCGTCACGCCCGTGGCCGCCTGCTCTTCGACAGAGAGCTGCTGGTGGGTGGTGGTGGCAGGGTGGATGGCCAGGGTCTTTGCATCCCCGATGTTCGCAAGGTGGGAAATGAGCTTCAAGGAATCGATAAACCTTCTGCCTGCATCCATGCCTCCCCTGATGCCGAAGCCGATGATGGCACCTGCCCCCCTGGGCAGGTATTTCCGTGTCTTTTCATATTCAGGGCTCGAGAGCAGGCCCGGGTACGTGACCCAGGAGACCTTCGGGTGCTTCTCGAGGAATTCAGCGACAGCCAGGGCATTCTCCGCGTGTCTCGGCATCCTCAGGTGCAGGGTCTCCAGGCCCTGCAGAAACAGGAAGGCATTGAAGGGAGACAGCGCAGGGCCTAGATCGCGCAGCAGGGTGACCCGCGCCTTTATGATGTAGGCCTCCTTTCCCAGGGCATCGTGGAAGTTCAGCCCATGGTAGCTGGGGTCGGGGTGAGTTATCAGAGGAAACCTCCCGCCGGCCCAGTCGAACGTTCCTGAATCCACGATGAGGCCACCGAGGGAGGTTCCGTGTCCCCCGATAAACTTGGTGGCGGAGTATACCGTGATATCCACGCCATGATCGAATGGCCGCAGAAGATAGGGAGAAACGGTGTTGTCCAGGACAAAGGGAATGCCTTTGGTATGGGCGATTCTTGAAATACCTTCGAGATCGGCGACATCCAGCTTCGGGTTTCCGATGGATTCCGCGTACACGGCCTTGGTTCTGGGAGTAATGGCCTTCTCCAGGGCATCGAGGTCATTCGATGGGATGAAGGTCACTCCTATGCCCATTCTGGGGAACGTGTGGTGGAAGAGCGTGTAGGTTCCACCATAGAGGTTGTCCATGGACACGATCTCGTCACCGGCCTGAGCGATGTTGAGCAGGGCAAGGGTGATGGCTGACTGACCGCTGGCAGCGGCCAGGGCCCCGATGCCGCCGTCCATGAGCGCGACGCGTTTTTCCAGGACATCGGTCGTGGGATTCATGAGGCGTGTGTAGATGTTGCCGAATTCCCTCAGGCCGAAGAGACTGGCTGCATGGTCTGTGTCTTTGAACTGGTACGAGGTGGTCTGGTAGATGGGAACAGCCCGGGCTCCGGTTATTGCGTCAGGCTCCTGGCCGCCGTGGAGCAGCAGCGAATCAGTCTTCAGGTGCGCATCGATCATGCTCATGGGTTTCCTCCCTGTATCGTATTCACTGGTGATCCTCTTTTTCCTGAACCCTGCATTCTCCGATCAGCCGTGAATCACCGCTGAACACGTCCATCTTCGATCCCCTCACGTGACTGATCAGGGTGAGATTGGCCATCCGTGCAAGCTTCACGGCCTGGTTTGTAGGCGATCCCAGTGCCGCCAGGACAGGGATGCGGCACCTCAGGACCTTGGAGAGGATTTCTGAGGAAATCCTTCCAGTTGTGAGGAAAACCTTGTCGTTTAAACTCAGGCTTTGGTCAAGGGCTTCGCCGATCACCTTGTCAAGCGCATTGTGCCTGCCGATGTCATCTCTGAAAATGAGAATGCCTTCGTGCGATGCCAGGGCACCGCTGTGAACGCCCCGTGTCCGGGAATGTTCGGATGAACCATGGGTGAAGGCTCTCATGAGAGAGGTGATTTCCTGGGGCTTCAGGCAAAAACGGTCGTCCATCCGGGTCTTGTGCATGACATCGACGGGGTTGTGGAAGATCACCCCCTTTCCGCACCCCGAGGTGTAGATGCGCTTGAACACAAACTCGTCAAGGGTGCCATCGATCCTGACAGAGGCATGGAATCGCTCGGCGTCAATGATAAGGGTGTTCACTGAAGAGACATCGGCGATGATCCCTGAGGTGTAGAGAAATCCGGCAACAAGGTTCCTGAGGTGGTCGGGACTGCAGAGCAGCGTGGCAAGCTCGTGGTCGTTGACCTCGATGGTGAGGGGAACCTCTTCACTGACGCTCCTGGGCGTGGAGGTGGAAGATCCATCACGTATTTCGAGGACGTCCATGGTTTCCATGTCTCACGACCTGTAGACGAGCATCCTCTGAATGCTCTTCTTGGCCCTGGCAATGGTTTCGCGGGACACAGTGATCTCGTTGTGCATTCCTTCGAGTGCCCAGTGCAGCTTTTCCAGGGTGATTCGTTTCATGTTCGGGCACACCGCCAGTTCTGAGGCGGGATAAAACTTCTTGCCCGGGTTTTCTTTTCCCATCCTGTGGAGGATGCCTACTTCGGTGGCCACGATGAATTCGTCTTCCTTCATTTCATGGACAAGCCAGCACATGCCCTCGGTGGACATGACCCTGTCCGCAAGCTTCCTCACCTCTGGAGTACACTCTGGGTGTGCCAGGACTCTTGCCCTTGGGTGCAGTCCTTGCTGGATGAGAATGTCGTCGGGCAGAACCCTTGCGTGAGATGGACAGAACCCTCTCCAGGTAATGAGATCGCAGTCGGCCTCACGGGCCACGAAGTCTCCCAGGTACATGTCAGGGACAAAGAGTATTTCGCGGTTGGCTTTTTTCAGATCCGTCACAATGCTTACAGCGTTGGCAGAGGTGCAGCAGATGTCGCTTTCCGCCTTCACCTCGGCGGTGGTGTTCACGTAACAGACGACTGTGGCATCAGGATGATGGGTTTTCAGCTCCCTGAGCTGGTCGGCAGTGATCATGTCCGCCATGGGACAGCCCGCATCCATGTCCGGAAGGAGCACGGTTTTCCTGGGCGACAGGATCTTGGCTGTTTCTGCCATGAAGTGGACTCCGCAGAATACGATCACCTCGGCGTCAGTGCCGGAAGCCTGGATGCTCAATCCCAGCGAATCCCCCACAAAGTCTGCGATGTCCTGGATCTCCGGGCGCTGGTAGTTGTGTGCCAGGATTACGGCATCTCTGGCACGCTTGAGTTTCATGATGTCGTTAACGATATTCATTCCTTTGCCTTTGTGCAGAGCCTTGTTCGTTCTGTTTCCGGGGGTTGTATCTGGTGGAGGCGGTGATGTGGTTTCCCACGTTCCCCTCTGGCAGGAAAGGCGCCCTTCATGACAGTGTTGTCAAGCCCTGAGGCCAGGACAGGGAAGACGATATCTTGCTGATAACCAGGAATGAGCTGTATCGGTTTGAGATGTCGCTTGTCCACAGATCGTTTCCTGCTCGCGCTAGATATGAAACATTGCAGCGCTTTGATCCTTTTCGCTGCTTTTTTTGGCGAGGTCTTCCAGGGTGATGGCCCCAAGGGTCTGAGATATCGTGTCGCTCAGGGTGACCCAGAGGTCCCTGCTGGCACAGGTGGCCACGCGGGAACAGGCAGACGGATTTTTCACGCAATCCACCAGGCAGGTCTCCCCCTCAAGGGTGTCCACGATCTCCTTGAGGGTGATGGATGAAGGGGGTTTTGCCAGGGTATACCCCCCGTGGGCGCCGCGCATGGAGTTGACGAAACCGGCGGCCTTCAGGGGTATGATGATGAGGCTCAGGTACTTTTCTGATATCTCCTCTTCTCTGGCGATGTCTTTGAGGAATACCGAGTCCCTGGTGGTTTTCCGTGCCAGCTCGATCATAAGCCTCACCCCGTACCGTGATCGAGTTGAAAGTTTCATGCAACGCCTCCTAAATACTTTTATTCCTATTGAATATCTAGTATATGGGTGGGCAGCTCTCCTTGTCAAGGAGTATTTATGAGCTTGCTATCCTGTTGGCAGATCAATGGGATGCATTGTCTATTTGAACGATAGGAAATGTTGATTTATTACTCTGTCACGTGTATACAGAAATCCTTTCTAGGAAAAGGAATCAGCCCCATCAAGGAGGCGTTATGAGAACAGTGTTCAACGACAACACCCTTTCCATCGGAAACACACCCCTGATTCGGATCAACCGCCTGGCAACAGGTATCAATGCCACGATCCTGGCCAAGATCGAAGGCCGGAACCCTGCGTATTCGGTGAAATGCCGAATCGGTGCCAATATGATCTGGTCTGCTGAAAAGGATGGATCGCTGAAACCCGGCATGGAGATCATCGAGCCCACGAGCGGGAATACAGGCATTGCTCTGGCCTTTGTGGCGGCGGCACGAGGGTATAAGCTGCACGTCACCATGCCCGAGACCATGTCAATCGAGCGCCGCAAGGTCCTCACGATCTTCGGCGCCAGCATTATCCTCACCCCAGGCTCCCAGGGCATGAAAGGTGCCATCTCAGAGGCGGAGAGAATCGCGGCAACAGACCCCAAATTCTTCATGCCCCAGCAGTTCAGGAACCCGGCCAACCCAGAGATCCACTTCAGGACCACCGGCCCAGAGATTTGGGAACAGAGTGGGGGATCCATTGACGTACTCGTCTCCGGCGTGGGCACCGGGGGCACGATCACCGGCATCTCCCGCTACATCAAGAACGAGAAGGGCAAAAAGATTACCAGCGTTGCCGTCGAGCCGGCAGAGAGCCCGGTCATCTCCCAGCATCTCGCAGGTAGGGAGATCAGGCCCGGACCCCACAAGATCCAGGGCATCGGCGCGGGGTTCATACCGGACACGCTCGATCTTTCTGTGGTGGACCGGGTGGAGCAGGTCTCCAGCGAGGAAGCCATCTCCTGTGCGAAGCTCCTTGCGCGCGAAGAAGGGATCCTCTCTGGCATCAGCTGCGGGGCAGCCATGGCTGCGGCCCTCAGGTTGGCCGGTCTCGAGGAGTTCGAGGGGAAGACCTTCGTGGTCATTCTGCCGGATTCCGGAGAGCGGTACCTGAGCGGCGTGCTCTTCGACGGGCTGTTCGATGATTCCGGAATGCCCAAGGGCTGATCGATGTCTTTATTTCTGGGGCAGCAGTGTATAAAGAACAAGGAGTAATACGAAGGATGGAGGGAAACCATGAAGGTAGTGGGCATCAATGGCAGTCCCCGTGAAGATGGCAACACTTCATTGCTTCTCAATGCAGTCTTTCAGCCTCTGAGGGAAGAAGGAATAGAAACAGAGATGGTCAATATTGCCCTGAAGCCGGTCAGGGGGTGCACCGGCTGCAGGACGTGCTGGAAAGAAAAGAACAATCGCTGTGTATTCAAAGATGATGGCATCAACGAGTGCATCGGGAAAATGCATGGAGCGGATGGAATCATCCTGGGATCTCCGACCTACTTTACGGATGTCACGGCCGAGATGAAGGCATTGATTGATCGGGCGGGAATGGTTTCGCTGGCAAACGGGGGATTGTTCAAACATAAGGCCGGAGGCTGTGTTGTCGCAGTGAGGCGAGGCGGTGCCACGCATGCCTTTGATACCATGAATCACTTTCTCCACTACATGCAGATGTTTCTGGTCGGGGCCAGCTACTGGAACATGGCCTATGGTTGGGGGAAGGGTGAGATCAATGACGACAAAGAGGGCATGGTGAACATGAAGACCTTAGGAGAAAACATGGCCTTTTTGCTCAAAAAGCTGACGTTGTGATGTCTATCTCGGAGAAGAGGAAGCACAGACAATTGGAAACTCGACTGATCACGTTTCAAGAATGGGCTGTGCAAGGGGCTCATTATGTATTCATGCCGAATGTAGTAATGCCACGTCCCTCTGATACAAGCATGTTCATGATAGGATTATGATTTCATCGCCAACCTTGATCTCGCCGCCGACGACAACGATGGCAAAGACTCCCTCGCGTGGCATTACGCAATCCCCCACCTGGTAGTAGATTGCGCATCGGTTGAGGCAGACCTTTCCTATCTGGGAGAGTTCCAAAATCACCCTTTCACCAACAGAGAACCTTGTTCCTATGGGGAGTTCGTGAAATATGATGCCCTCAGTAGTGAGATTCTCAGCAAAGTCCCCGTACTGGACATTAAGGCCTTTAGCCCGTATCTTCTCAATGCTTTCCTTTCCCAGCAGACTCACCTGCCTGACTTCCATGCCTGCATGGGCATCGTCCTGCAAGCCGATGCCTTCCACAAGCATGCACGCTCCTATGGTATGTTTCTTCTGTCCTTTCTCATGACTTACATTGACTGAGAGGACGGTTCCTGTTTGATTCAAACGTGTAATCATGGCAGCCTCGTTCTGTGGTCTCCATCATTTCAAGGAGGTTTGGATGTATGTTAAGACTTGTTCCCCCGAAAACGCATTGACAAATATCCATCCTCACGTTAATTGCTATCAATCAAATAGCATTAATAGGCAATATTGTCAAAGAGCAGGATGCACCAACTGAGCCTTTTTCTGGAAAAATTGACTCTCGAGAGGTATCTCGATGAACAAAGAAGCCATCGCCCTGCTCTCCGGTGGGATTGACAGTTCTCTGGCTCTTAAGCTCATGATAGATCAAGGTATTGAGGTTGCAGGAGAACAGTTAACCAGCCCTTTCTGCAGCGGTACCCCAAAAATCGCTGGATGTAAGCACCATGCGCATCTCATTTCTGGTGAGGTCATTGCCATGGCGCCAGGCTTTCAAGGAGGCATAGGAGGCTCAGGCTGCACCGGCGACGCTGTTACCAGGGGCACTACGAAAAACGAGGTCTCTTTTCAATGAGAGAAAAGGTAATGGTGGCCATGAGCGGAGGTGTGGATTCCGCTGTTGCCGCATACCTCCTGAAGGAACAGGGATTTGGCGTGGAGGGTGTCACTATGTGTCTGGGGGTAACCTCTCTCGACACAGGCAAGATCAGGTGTTGTGGCCCTCGGGAGGTTGATGACGCAAAAGCAGTAAGCCAGTTCCTTGGGATTGGCCATAATGTGCTAGATTTTTCGTATGAAATGAAGCGCTTCGTCATCGATCCCTTCATTCGGGAATACAGCTCCGGCAGAACACCGAACCCCTGTATTGAGTGCAACCGGCACCTTAAATTCGGCACACTTCTGGAACTGGCCCACTCCCTGGGCTTCGACTACCTCGCCACAGGCCACTATGCAGGCATAGAGAAAACGAACCACGGATATCGCCTGATGGTGCCCAAGGATACGAGGAAAGACCAGACCTATTTTCTCTCCAGGATGCCACGACAGTCTCTCCATCGTGTGCTCTTTCCCCTGGCAAACCTTTCCAAGGACCAGGTCAGACAGATAGCGGTGAACGAGAAACTCCCATCGGCAACCAAACCGGAAAGTCAGGATATCTGCTTCATCCCGAAAGGAACTACGGAGAACTACCTGCGTGAACATCTATCATCACTCCCGGGGGATATACTCGATCATGAGGGGAACGTCATCGGCGCACATCGGGGGAGCGCTTTTTATACCATTGGCCAGCGTGCGCGGCTAAGCATGAGTGGGGGCAAGACCCTCTACGTGATCGCAATAGATACAGCCCAGAACACGATCGTGGTCGGCGAAAGGGATCGCCTCGTTGCCCATGGTCTCATGGCGGGCCATGTGAATCTTCTGTCAGACAATCTCCCACAAAAGGCTTCAGCCAAAATAAGGTACTCCCACGTGCCCGCACGCTGTAGTGTTATCCTTGAGAACACTCGGATGACCATTCTTTTCGACGAGCCTCAGGAGGCTGTCACCCCCGGACAGACTGTGGCGCTGTATGCCGATAGGAATGTTCTCGGTTCAGGAATCATACAAGAAGTGATCGCATAACATGGATGCATACGAGAAGCTTGAAGCTCTGAAAGACCTCATCTCATCATATGACCGACTCGCCGTCGCCTTTTCGGGTGGGGTGGACAGCACACTGCTCCTTGCTGTTGCTCACGGGGTCCTCGGGGACAGGTGCCTGGCAGTCATCGCCACCTCACCCACCTATCCACGCCGGGAGTATGAATCGGCTCATGAATGGGTTCAAAGCAGGGGCATCCCCTTTGTCATCATCGAGTCCGAAGAACTTGAAATTCCCGGCTTCTCTGGCAATCCCCCGGAGAGGTGTTACTACTGCAAAAAAGAGCTCTTCGAAAAGATATATGGTGAGGTGAGAAAGTTCGGGATAGCTGTTGTTGCTGACGGATCCAACTATGACGACACTCTCGATTTCAGACCGGGCATGAGGGCATCCCGGGAGCTCGGGGTGAAGAGCCCCCTCATGGAATGCGGCCTCACCAAGGAAGACATTCGACTCCTATCACGACATAGTTACCACCTGTCCACCTCCGACAAGCAGCCCATGGCCTGCATGGCATCACGTATCCCATATGGCTCCAGAGTGAGCAGGGATAAGCTTGCTCAGATAGAGATGATGGAAGATTTTCTCTCTGACGCGGGATTCAGGGTGTTCCGGGCCAGACATCACGGTGACCTGCTGAGACTTGAACTCGGCAGGGATGAGATGACGCTGCTCCGGGAAGAAAATCTGGTCTCGGAGGTTGTTGATGTAGCCAAACGCATTGGCTTTGTGTACGTGACCATGGACCTACAAGGCTTCCGTTCAGGCAGCATGAATGAAGCGCTTCAGAAGAAAGGACATAATACACCTTATTGATGTGATGAATGCATGAAGTAAGTCATGAACCCGTTCCTGCACCATCTTGTGCGCGGTACGCCAATCCTGCCCCATGCTCCGGGTTGTGTTATTCTTCGATTCGCCGGTTTGATGCCGGCTGTGAATTTCATGCCGGTTCTCAGTTTTGACCACCTCGTCCCCTCTCGATGGTTTCATCGAACGTGTTCTCGACTTGCATCCATTCATTCGTCGTATCCATCCTCCTTGAGGGGGTGTCATTTTTTCAGGGTTCATAGAGCGCAGTAGTCCACTTCATGGCAATTGACACGACGCAGGGGTATGGACTCCAAGAACTTGGTGGAGCGGCAAAACAAGGTACTGAAGCGATAGACCAAAATGGTCAGGATCTTTCCGTCAACAGGGGTTCTGCATGAGTTATGGAAACTGCTCTGGGGATAGGAATGACTGGGGAACAGCTCTGGCTTCGGCTCCTCGCTTACGTTCGGAGGAATTCTTCAGGAAGACAGGAGCGGATCAACTGGCTGCGGAACGCCTCTATCAGAGGAGAGACGGTGGAGACAATCGGGGGCTTGACGTAATGTTGCATCTTGACAAGTAGACATAGTTGAAATACTATCAATATGATTGACAAGCTAGTGAAATATCGCCTTTAACCCAAAGGGGGAACCTGAATATGACGAGAAAACTCACGTATGCTGGCTGGAAAACTGTTAACAGGACAGTTCTGGAAACCCTGCCAGGTAAAACTGTGCTCATGGCGTTCTCGGGGGGCAAAGATGGTTCAATCGTATTGCATTTCCTTGACATTGCCGGGAAAGAATTCGGGTTTGAGTTCGAAATCGTTGGGGCAACATTCCCTAACCATGTATTCCCACGAAATGAAGTTGAAAGATTGAGTGAGTACTGGCATTCACGTGGCGTAGTCATTCGTTGGGCCAGTCCCGAACTCCCGGATTCTGTTCTGGATGAAGCCGAGAGAAGCGGAGGAAGCGCATGCCGCATCTGTCAGAAGACAAAAAGAGAAATGCTGGGGAATTATCTGAAAGAAGGAAAGGCTGGTAAAGAAGTCGTCATTATCCTCAGTTTTAATCTCTGGGATATTGTGACGTACTCCGTAGAACATCTTTTGGGGGGCGTCTATAAACAGACCGATACCAGCCTCCCCTCAAGTGACTTGATTAATGAGGACAGATTTACTGTAACGTCACACCGTTTTTATCCATTCATCACATTGAAAGACGGGCTTTCCATCTTCAAGCCGTTGATCAGATACAATGAGAATGAAATTATAGAGGCGGTAACAGAAGCGAACATAGTGTTTTCAGATATTCCATGCAAATTCAAAGACACGAGAACCAAGAGAGTTCTCTTTGACTACTACAGGCAGATGAACCTGACATTTGATTATGACAAGGTTCGAAACTTCTATGAAACTACGCTCAAATCCCGTGATCTGTCTTATTACACGGAACTTAAAAAGGAAGACCTCATCTCTGTTCTGTAGATGATATCGTTGCGGCAGGATTTATGGTTCATCCCACTAAAGCATACTTGGACTCATGAAGGGCCAAGATTTTCAGTTTAAAGAACTCTTTATCTCTGAAGCCATAAGCCTGTCTTTGTAGCGTTTTTATTTTATTGTTTGTGCCCTC
>DSBG01000020.1 GCA_011046135.1 Deltaproteobacteria bacterium | reverse complement strand
GGGCAGATCCCGTCCCTGACATACTCCCCGCAACATGATGCATCACTATCAATACGGGAACAGGTGAGACAATACGGAACAGGAGAGAAGGGAGGCCTTCGGTCTCCGGACCCCCGGCATCGGGAATAGCCGGGGTCGCGCTGTGTTCGTCGCGGCGAGGATCGAGGAGCAGACCTCAGACCCCGCCGAAAGCATCCTCTTTGAAACCCTCGGGCAGCGGGATGACGTAGATGGGTTTTCGGGAACGCCTGAGGAGTTTCTTGGCCACCGACCCCAGGAAGGCATGCGTAAGGGCCCCCTTGCCATGGGATCCCACGATGATTACATCACAGTCGTACTCGTCCGCCTTCTTGAGAATCTCTTCCACCGGGTAGCCCTCGACAACCACGATGGCGGACACGAGGTCGTCATACTCGAGACTGTCCTTGAATTCCTGGGCGAGGTTTTTCTCGATCCCGCGCTTGATCGTCTCGACGCCGGATTGTATGGCGTCCTTGATCGCCTTGACTTCAAAGGCCCTGAACTCGTCTTCCTTGCTGATGTTCATCTCGATGATCGCCTGTACGTGGGGTGGGATCGGCTCGATGACGTGGAGGATCACGATCTTCGCCTTGTGCATGAGGGCCGTGTTCATGGCATGGCGGAAGGCATAGGCCGAATTGCTCGACAGGTCGGTCGCGTACAACACTTTTCGAATCTTCGGAATCATGAAACCTCTCCCTGGAGTGATCTAAGAACTGCTCTTGGCTGAGAATAGTGAATGTCAAGGTTGTCATTGGTGCCGAGGGACGGAATTGAACCGCCGACACGAGGATTTTCAGTCCTCTGCTCTACCGACTGAGCTACCTCGGCAACACTGTGGATCTGTATTGAATTTGCCGAGGCTTGTCAAGCCTTTTCATCTTCCCCGAAATCGAAGGTTTCGATGATTTCCCCGTCCTCTTTGATCACGTCATCCATGGAGACAGACCCATCCGCGCGGGTGGTTTTTCCCCCCAGAAGATCCTTGTGATCTTCATTCACTTTCTCCACGGCAAACCCGTCTTCATCCATTTCGATTTCAGGCTGTTTCGTGTAGATGTTGAGCTTTATCTTGGTCGGGACCAGATCATCCCCGCAGCTCTTGCACCTGTCAAGATAATCAAAACTGATGTAGCCACACTTCGGGCATTTCATGTTCCGATACCTCCTGCTTGGAATGAACAGCTTATCGGTATACCGTTTTTGTTTCATTAGTAAAGGTGATTTTTCCTCTTTATTGACAAGGGACAAGGCTCAGTGCCATAGTTGGGCGGTAAGGAGGGTTTCTTCATGGCCATTGACAAAGAACTGCTCGACATACTCGCCTGCCCCAAGTGCAAGGGCGATCTCACCCTGGAAGACGATGAAAGCGGCCTGGTCTGCCCGGCCTGCAGGCTCAAATACCCCATCGAGGACGAAATCCCCATCATGCTCATCGACGAGGCGATACCCCTGGACGCATGAACACAGACACAGAACACCTCGCCGCCACCCAGCTCTCACGGATATCCCGGCCCGAGTGCGCCATCATCCTGGGCACCGGCCTCGGGATCATGGAAGACGAGATCACCATCCTCGAATCCATCTCCTACCGCGAGATCCCGGGGTTTCCCACCTCATCGGTCCCAGGCCATTCGGGCAGGCTCCTCTTCGGTCTGCTGGGGAACTGCCGCGTGGTGGTCATGAGCGGGCGGTTCCACCTGTATGAAGGATACACCGCGGCCCAGCTCACCTTTCCCATCAGGGTATTCGCCCGCATGGGCATCAGGAAGATCCTGATCTCGAACGCGGCGGGGGGCCTGAGGCCGGACCTCATACCGG
Organism: Deltaproteobacteria bacterium; assembly: GCA_011046135.1. GTDB lineage: Bacteria > Desulfobacterota > Desulfomonilia > UBA1062 > UBA1062 > DSBG01. Next base: position 12,510 of record DSBG01000020.1, on the reverse strand, counting down.
GCAGTGTCATGATGATCACCGACCACATCAACTACACCGGACACAATCCCCTGACCGGTCCCAACGACGAGGGCCTGGGCCCCCGATTCCCCGACATGACCAGGCCCTATGCCCCGGAACTCATGGACAGGGCGCGGCTCTCGGCACGCAGGCAGGAGATCCCGCTCGCCGAAGGGGTCTATGTGCAGGTGAACGGGCCATCCATGGAAACCGCAGCCGAGACGAAGATGCTGAAAATCCTCGGTGCCGACGCGGTGGGCATGTCCACGGTGATGGAGGTGATCCAGGCCGTTCACTGCTCCATGGATGTACTGGCCATGTCCGCCATCACCAACAACAACGACCCGGACAACTACCTGCCCGCTCCCCTGGAAGAGGTCCTTGCCATGGCGAGCAAGGCAGCCCCTGCCATTGCACGCATTTTCAAGGGAGTGCTGGAGGCTTAAGTGGAGAAACCGCTACGCGTAACCTTCCAGACCCTGTGGCGATCCTTCTTCATCCAGGGTGCCTGGAACTTCAAGGGCATGCAGAACATCGGCTTTCTCTTTGCGCTGCTGCCGGGCCTCAGGAAGATCCACGGGGACGACACGGACAGAGCGGCCCAGCGGTATGTGCGGTTCTTCAACACCCAGCCCTACATGGCCCCCACCATCGCCGGGGTGTTCCTCAACCTCGAGAGCCAGGGCAAGGCGCAGACGGCAGAATCCATTCAGAGCTCCCTCTCGGGATCCCTTGCCGCCATCGGCGACGCCCTGTTCTGGTCGACCCTGAAACCCCTGGTTGCCCTGCTCTTTCTCCTCTCTTTTTTCCTGGACCAGGTGTGGGGGGTCCTCCTGGGGCTCATCTTGTACAACAGCATCCACTTCTGGGTCATGTGGTGGGGTTTTGTCCAGGGGTATACGCATGGCCCCCTCGGGGCGTTGAAAATCGGGAAGATGCTTTCGGTTGATCTCACGAAGAAGATCGCCCTTGTGCTCCCGTTTTTGTGCGGCATGGTGTTATCCATGCTTGCATTCTCAAGCGAGATCGGGTATGGGCTTTTCGCCGGTATCGTGCTCTTCGGCGTGTCCCTTGCTGCCTTTAAGATGCGGGTGGACATACTCACCCTCTTTTACGGGGTATTTCTCGCGAGCATGCTATGGGCTCTGGCAAAATGAAAGAAAAACGTGTTATTATACGAAACACCCTCGGACTTCATGCGAGATCGGCCGCGCTCTTTTCGAAACGTGCCTCTGAGTTCTCTTCCAGGATCGAGGTGATAAAGGATCACATGATCGTGAACGGCAAGAGCATTATGGACCTGCTGACCCTGGCCGCGGCAAAGGGGTGCAGGATCTGCATCCGGGCAGACGGCGATGACGAGGACCGCGCAGTCAAGACGCTTGCAACCCTTGTCAGGAAGGGGTTCGGAGAGACATGATGACCGAGAGACAGGTGCACATCCTCAATGGGGTGCCTGCTTCAGCGGGCATCGCCATGGGAAATGCGGTGGTGATCGACACGAGAAAAATCGACCGCTACCCCAAGATCCGCCTGAGTGAAGACCTGATCGATGATGAAATACAGCGGTTCTACCAGGCCGTGAACGCATCGCAGAATCAGATCGAGGAAGCCAAGAGCGCGCTGGAATCCCAGAACATCGCCAGAGAACACATCTTCATCCTGGATACCCACCTCCTGATGCTCACCGACCCCGCACTGGTCGACCGGGTGGAGGAACTCGTCCGAAAGGATTGCATCAATGCCGAGTGGGCACTGAAGGTGGCCCTGCAGGAGATCGAGAAAGACTTTTCCCTGATCGAGGACGACTACATAAGGAGCAGGGTTGCAGACACCTCCTTTGTGGGAGAGCGGGTATTGAGGAACCTGGTGGGAAAGAAGACCGGCGAGTTCCACCTGCAGGAAAACAGCATCATCTTTGCCCACGATCTCTCCCCGGCCGACACGGCCATGCTGAACAAGAACGTGGTGAGCGGGTTTGCAACCGATGTGGGAGGCGTCACGTCGCACACCGCCATCATCGCCCACTCCCTTGAGATCCCGGCGGTTGTCGGCCTGGGAAACGCGTCCACGCTCGTCACTCCCGGAGACAGGATCATCCTTGACGGGATCTCTGGTGTGGTGATCGTCAACCCCTCCGAATCCCAGATCGATGAGTATCAGAACCGGGCCAGATCCTTCCAGAGCATGGAACTCCAGCTGAAGGAAAAGGCAAAAGAACCCGCAATCACGAAAGACGGCACCTATGTCAAGGTGAAGGGCAACCTCGAGTTCAAAGAAGAGGTGCACACCGTCCTCGACCACGGGGCAGAAGGCATCGGCCTGTATCGAACCGAGTTCCTCTACCTGAACCGGGCCGGGATCCCCAAGGAGGAACAGCACTACCATGCCTACAGGACCGTGGTGGAGGCAGTCTCTCCCTACAACACGGTGATCAGGACCCTGGACCTCGGGGGCGACAAGTTCTATGCCGCCCTGGGCGAGGCGAAGAACGAGCGGAACCCGGTGATGGGACTGCGCGCCATCCGTCTGTGCCTCAAAGAAATCGACATCTTCAAGACCCAGCTCAGGGGAATCCTGAGGGCGAGTGCCCATGGAAACACCTCCATCATGTTCCCCATGATCTCGGGCATGGAAGAACTGCAGAGAGCAAAGGAGATTCTCGAAGAAACCAAGCTCGATCTCACACGCGAGGGCATCCCCTTTGATGAGAACATCAGGGTGGGCATCATGATCGAGATCCCCTCGGCGGCCGTCATTGCCGATCTGCTGGCAGAGGAGGTCGATTTCTTCAGCCTCGGCACCAACGACCTGATCCAGTATGCCATCGCCATCGATCGGGGCAACGAGTATGTAAACTACCTCTACGAACCGCTGCACCCCGCGGTGCTGCGCCTTATCCAGTTCACCATCGACGGCGGCCACAATGCGGGAATCCCTGTCTCCATGTGCGGAGAAATGGCAGGCAGAGAGATCTACACCCCGATCCTCTTGGGCATGGGGATCGACACCCTCTCGACAAATGCATTCGCCATCTCCCACATCAAGGAGATGGCCCGCAAGCTCAACCTGGAGAAGTGCAGGACAATCGTGGAACACATCTTCAACATGACGACAGCGGCAGAAATCTATGACTTCATGACCAACGAGATCATGGACAATTCCAACAACATCTTCGATCTCACCTGATTCGTATGACACAGAACACGGTATGCGGCACCATCAAGGAAATCCGGGACGTTGAAGTCGAGGTCACCGTCAATCGGACCGCGGCATGCGAAGGTTGCAGAACCGCCAACATCTGCCATGCCTTCACCCGCACGAACATGGATTTCAACCTTCCCAGGCCCGAAATGGCCCTTTCCGTGGGCGATCGCGTGGTCATTGCGCTGGAAAGTTCGTCCTTTCTGAAATCCTGTGCCTACGCCTTTCTGATCCCGCTTGCGTCCCTGCTCATCACCCTTGCCGCGGCAAAAGCTTTCGGAGCCGAGGTTTCGGTCCAGGCAGTGCTGGCCGTGGCTGCCTTCTGTCTGAGCCTCGTGGTCGTGAGGAAGCTGGGAACTACCGTGAAGAGACCCACGATCATCGAGGTTCTCCGTGAAGAGTGAGTCCAGGAAAACCCTGTGCCACAACAAGACGGCCCGGCACAGCTATGATGTCCTCGAGACCGTGGAGGCGGGGATCATGCTGGAAGGGCCGGAAGTGAAGTCACTGCGTGGCGGCGGGGGATCCATCAAGGACAGCTATGCCATGGTCCGGGGCAACGAGATCTTTCTCAACAATGTTCACATCAGCCCCTATGCCCAGGCAACCACCTTCAACCGCGAACCCAAGAGACCGCGGAAGCTCCTGCTCCATCGGAGAGAGATCCTGCGCCTGTCGACAAAGGTCAAGGAAAAGGGGCTCACCCTGGTTCCCTTGAGCATCTACCTCAAGGGGAGCCTCATCAAGGTGGAACTGGGGCTGGCAAAGGGCAAGCGCGCCCACAGCAAGAAAGAAGCCCTCAAAGAACGTGACGTGCAGCGTGAAATGGAAAGAGAGGCGAAATCGTGGAAGAGAGGTTAGCAGGCATCGACTGCGAAAAACTCCTGAAGAGGGCGCTCAGAAACGGCGGGGACTTCGCCGAGATCTACGGCGAAGCAAAGAAGGGGACCTCCATCATCTCCGAGGCACGCCGTGTCGAGACCTTCCTTGTCACCTCCGAATTCGGTGTGGGGATCCGGGTGGTTGTGGGTGAGCGCTCGGCATACGCCTACACCAACGATCTGTCCACCCTGCCTGACCTGGCTGACACGGTCGCTTCAGCCGTGAAATCCGGCGAATTCTCACGGGACATCTCCCTGGAGATGAGACCCCGCCGGTCCATGATTTCTTCGGTGATCAAGCCCGAGACCGTCGAGGCTGCCAAAAAGATCGCCATGGTCCATGCTGCCGAGGAAACGGCATGGTCACTGGACACGGCCGTGATTCAGGTGAAGGTGATCTACGGCGATGGCACCAGGGAGGTGCTCGTTGCAAACTCCCGGGGATTCTCGGCCACGGACAGACGCGAGTCGGTGCTCTTCGTGGTTCAGGGCCTCGTCTCGCGGGATTCCATCATGGAGACCGGCTATGAATCGATAGGCGGCATGCGGGGATTTGAACTGCTCGAGGAGATCAGTCCCGAAGAGATTGCGCGGCGGGCCATCGGCAGGGCGCTCAAGACCGTGAAAGCCCGCAAGGCACCCGGGGGAATCATGCCCGTGGTGCTCTCCAGCGAGGCAGGCGGAACCATGATCCACGAGGCCATCGGCCATGGGCTCGAGGCGGATCTCGCCGGCGAGGGTCTCTCCGTGTACTCGGGAAAGATCGGCCAGAAGGTGGCCTCTGCGGCCATCACCGTGGTCGACGACGGGAGCATCGAGGGGCTGCGGGGCTCCATGGGCTACGACGACGAGGGAAACACGGCACTTCGGACCGTGCTGGTGGAACACGGGGTGCTGAAAACCTACCTCACGGACATGATCACCGCAGCCAAGTTCGATCTGCCGCTGTCGGGAAACGGCAGGAGGGAATCGTACCGGAGCAGGCCGATCCCCAGGATGAGCAACACCATGATCCTCCCCGGAACCATGTCCCCTGCAGAGATCATCGGGCGCGTGTCCCGGGGCATTTTCGTGAAGAAGATGGGAGGCGGCCAGGTGAACACCGTTACCGGCGATTTTGTGTTCACCATCTCGGAGGGTTACCTGCTGGAAAACGGCAGCGTCGGCGAGCCCATTCGCGGGGCAACGCTCATCGGCAACGGGCCGAAGATCCTGGGCGCCATCGAGGCAGTGGGGAGCGATCTCGGCTATGCCATCGGTACCTGCGGCAAGGACGGCCAGGGGGTTCCGGTCTCCGATGCGCAGCCAACCCTGCTGATCCCGGAAATAACCATTGGAGGAGAGGTGAGACATGAGTAAGGTTCTGCGAATTTCCGTGCCTTTGTGCCTGCTGAGCTTCCTGCTGCTTTCGGGATGCGCCTACATCAACATCGATCTTGCATCTCTGATGCAGATCCAGCCCTACGAGGAGCGGGTGATCAGCAAGGGAGGATCAGAAAAGGTCCTCGTCCTGGAGATCCTCGGTCCCATTACCACGACCGCCATGCGGGACACGATCCGACCGAAGCAGGGAACCCTGGAACGGATCGAGAGCATCCTGGAAAAGGCAGAAAAGGACAAGAACATTACGGGGCTGATCCTCAGGATCGACTCCCCCGGCGGCGGATACACCGCCTCTGACCTCACCTTCAGGAGGATCGTGGAGTACAGGGAGAAGCATGAACTGCCGGTGGTGGCCTGCATCACCAACCAGGGAACCTCGGGGGCATACATGGTGGCGCTCTCGGCGGACCAGATCGTGGCGCTGCCTTCCTCGGTGGTGGGCAACGTCGGCGTACTGCTGCCTTCAATCAGCCTGGAAGGGCTTCTGGACAAGCTCGGCATCCGCAACCAGACGCTCACCTCAGGTAAATTCAAGGACACGGGAAATCCCCTGCGCGACATGACGGATGACGACCGGCAGATCCTGGAAGCCATCGTCATGGAATTTCAGCAGAATTTCATCGAGCGACTCAAGGAGCGCAGGCCGGTCACCGAGCAGGATCTCGCGGTGATCGAGGACGGCCGCGTGATGACGGCATCGGCAGGGCTGAAAGTGCACCTCATCGACCAGGTGGGGTACTACGAAGAGGCACTCGAGGCCATGGAATCGCTGAGCCAGGTTTCAGATCCCACGGTGGTGGTGTACCGCAGAAAGGGAGAGAACGCGGGCGGATTCTATTCCTGGCCATGATCCGGGCCTCGAGAGCTCGGCACCTCACCGGGAACAGGGCTGTACCCCGAACAATCATGACCGCAAACAAGCGCATCACCCTGCTGGCCCTGTTCATTGCCATGGCTGTGGCCCTTCACTGGATGGAAACGTTCATCCCCCGCCCCGCCCCATTCTTGAGGTTCGGGTTTGCCAACATCTTCACGTTGACGGCCATCTATCTCTTCGGCGGGGCCTGGGGCATGGTGGTCGTGATTTCCCGGGTAGTCCTGGGGTCGCTGTTTGCCGGCAGCCTCTTCACTCCCGCCTTCTTCTTTTCCCTTTCCGGGGGAATTGCCGCAGGCACGGTGATGTGGGTCATGCCAAAACAGCTGTTTTCTCCCATCGGGGTGAGCGTCTCCGGGGCCATGGCACACATGGCTGCCCAGCTCGTCCTGGCAGCACTTCTCATCGGCCAGTTCGTGATCATCCGTGCCGTTCCCCTGTTCCTCGTCGCATCCATCATCACGGGAGTGATAAACGGCTTCAGTGTGCGGGTCATGCTCGGCGTTGCCGCAAAAAGCGATCTCGAGGTATCTTTACGCTAAACACTCCCCATCGTTTCCCCGATATATACTGTGATATTTCATGAAAAGAGAGGGCATCTTCGCGTATGATGATTGTGCCTACAGGGGGGATGGAAATCCAGTCTTCAGGCGTGCTCAGGGCATGCCTCGGCTCCTGCGTGGGTCTCGCCCTGTACGATGCCCAACAGAAACGAGGCGGCATCCTTCACATCCTCCTCCCCGAGCCCGTCTGCAGGATTCCTGATTCGCACAGCACCTACTATGCCTCCACCGGGATCCCGCTCTTCCTGGAGGCGCTCAAAGAGTCCGGATCGAACATCGAGGATCTCGTCGCCCACGTGGCGGGCGGTGCACTGGTCGACCCATCGTCGAGGCAGGAACTGTCTCTCAACATCGGCGGGCGTTCGCTGGAAATCACCCTGAACTATCTGAGAAAACACAAGATTCCCATCAGGAACATGGAGGCAAGCGGAGTCTTCCCCTTGAGCATCTCGCTGGACACAGCCTCCGGCGTCTGCAGAATCCAGCCCCTGATCGACATGAAAGACCCTGAAACCGCTCCCCCGGAGAAACCCAGCCTGCTCTCCATCAAACAAACCATCGACTGGCTGCTGCCCGTGCCGCAGATCGCCGTGAACATCAGCGCCATGCTCTCAAACGACATGAGCAATTTTTCCCAGATCGCCCAGGAAATCAAGAAGGACCAGGTCTTGAGTGCCAAGGTCCTCAAGCTGTGCAACTCCTCGTACATGGGCCTGCCCAGAAAGATCGACACCGTGGATCAGGCGATCAAATTTATCGGCACCAAGACACTGCTCCAGATGATGATGACGGCACAGACCGAAGAGTTTTTCATGCGAACTGAGAAGGGATACTCGCTCTCGAGGGGAGGAATGTTCCACCACGCGTTTGCAACGGCCCGGCTGAGCGAATCGATCGCACGGGATAGTGGCATCTGCCCGCCCGATATGGCCTACTCCGCCGGGCTGCTGCACGATATCGGCAAGGTGGTGCTCGATCAGTACATCGCCGGTGTTCTGCCGCTGTTCTACCGCATGATGCAGGACACGCCCAAGGACTCGAGCATTGTCGAGAGGAACCTGCTGGGAATCGACCACACGCAGGCAGGACTCCTTCTGGCGGAGAGCTGGAACCTGCCCGACGTGATCAAGGATGTCATCGAGTTTCACCACTTCCCGAACGAATCACAGGAGAACCGGGACCTGGTGCACCTGGTCTATATTGCGGACGTGTTCACCCACAACTTCCTGGCAGGGTTCGAGATCGAACACCTCGACGGGTCGAACCTGCACCCAAGCCTCACGTTTCTGAACCTGGAACCAGGCCACATCTTCAGACACATGAACATCCTGGCAGAGATCTTCTGATTCCCCAATCCCCCTTCTCCACAGGGGGTCTTGCCTGCTCATCCATTGTTCATTCGAACGTTTCCAGGGGGTTCCTTCCCTGTTGCACCGTGTTGTTCATGAGACATGCAAGCAGGCCAGCCCATCTACGATCCCGGGTTCCTCGCAAGGGGGCTCCTTCCCTGTTGCGCCGTTTTGTTCATGAGACATGCAAGCAGGCCAGCCCATCTACGATCCCTGGTTCCTCGCCTTCTCGATGAGCTCCAGAAGCTGGTTGATCTTGGGCTGGGGAGGACTCAGGAAGGAGGCGATCTCCTCGGGAGTGAACATGGTCTCGACAAAACTTATGACATCGAAGTGCTGGAACCAGCAATCCAGGATCTTGCGGCAGGGAAGCGCCGCGTTGAGTGATCTGCAGTAGGAAAAGGGCACCGGGTGCCCCAGCATGGGGCACCGGATGCTCAAATGATCGTAGTCTGTCAGCTTCATCCTACCATCTGCCGGTCTTCACCCTGGGGGCCTTGGGCAAACCGTTGAGGGATTTGAGGGATTCCTGCAGATCCTCTTCGGGCAGCGGGTAGTCCACGAGCTTGCCCGACATGAAGCTGTCATAGCCGGACAGATCCATGAGGCCGTGTCCGCTCCAATTGAAGACGATCACCTTTTCCTTACCCTCTTCCTTGGCCTTGTTGGCCTCGGCGATCACCGCCGCGATGGCGTGGGATGTCTCGGGTGCCGGGATGAACCCCTCGGTCCGTGCCCACAGGAGCGCACTGTCGTAGCAGTGGAGCTGGTCCATGGCGCGCGGCGTGAGCAGTCCCTCCACCACTGCCTGGCTCACGAGGGGAGCCATTCCGTGGTACCGCAAGCCTCCTGCGTGGATCGGGGGAGATACGAACTCGTGGCCCAGGGTGTACATGGGCAGCAGCGGCGTCATCTTTGCGACATCACCGTGGTCGTAGGTAAAGGGCGCCCTGGTGAGCGTGGGACACGATGAAGGCTCCACCGGGATGATCTCGATGTCAGCACCGTTGATCTTGTCGGAGACGAAGGGGAAGGCAAGTCCGGCGAAGTTGCTGCCGCCTCCCGCGCATCCGATGACCACATCCACCTTGTTCTCGCCGGCCTTGGCGAGCTGCTTCTTCGCCTCGAGCCCGATGATGGTCTGGTGGAGCATCACGTGGTTGAGTACGCTTCCCAGGGAGTACCTGGTCTTGCCCGAGGGGTCGTTCACCGCATCTTCGATGGCCTCGCTGATGGCGATGCCGAGACTGCCCGGGGTGTCCGGGTGCCTGGCGAGCACATCCCTGCCCGCCTGGGTATTCTCTGACGGACTCGGCACGCACTCGGCCCCCCACACGTTCATCATAAGCTTTCTGAAAGGCTTCTGGTCGAAGCTGATCCTCACCATGTAGACCTTGCACTCCAGGCCCAGCAGGGAACACGCGAAGGCCAGGGCGCTGCCCCACTGGCCGGCGCCGGTCTCGGTGGTTATGCGTGTGATCCCGAACTGCTTGTTGTACCAGGCCTGTGCCACCGCAGTGTTGGGCTTGTGGCTGCCCGGAGGAGAAACGCCCTCATCCTTGTAGTAGATACGCGCCGGGGTTCCCAGGGCCTTTTCGAGAAATCGCGCCCTGCGCAGCGGTGAAGGCCTCCACCGGTAGAGGATCTCGAGGATCTCTTCAGGGATGTCGATCCACCGCTCCTGGCTCATCTCCTGCTCGATGAGGTTCATGGGAAACACCGGCGCAAGGGCCTCAGGGCTCAAAGGGTTTCCGTCCGGGCCCAGCGGAGGCTGCATGGGCGACGGCAGGTCTGCAGCGAGATTGTACCACTGCCTCGGAATTTCATCTTCATTCAACAGTATTTTATATGACATGGTTTTCTCCTTCCTCTTCTTGGTTCTCTGTGTTGTAGGGGATTCCCGTTGATCACGGCCCGCAAGAATTCCCGCTGCCGAATCACAAGCCTTTTCACGAAACCCGACTACGGCGCGGGCGTGATCACGGGTGGTGATGCACGGTGCAGGTGTTCAGGCACACCTTCAGGGGTATGATTACCAGGCTCGCCAGTACCACTTGCCGGTGAGTATCTTCCAGAATTTCCACCAGAGCCTGCGTTCTTCCTGCATTTCAGTCTCTCTTCCGAGTTATGTTTCTCCGGATAGAAACACAGGCGCACGGCGATGTCAAGGATTTTTTTTCACGTTGTGATTATTTCACTACACACGGTCATGGCTCGCTGACCGAGGAGGCGGGTGATGCCGTTGGTTTTGTTCCCAAGAAATTTTTTCACGTAGTGAAGATTTCTCTACGCACGGTCATGTGTTATACGCTCGGTCATGGTTCGCTGACCGAGCAGGCGGGTGATGCCGTTGGTTTTGTTCCCGTTACGAATAGTTCGATACGAACCCCTGCCGTTCATCCGGGGTCACTCACGCAATCCCGGGTTGTTCGGCAGGAGTATCCGGTTTCCTATCCGCTGACCGTGGCCTTTAAATCCATGGAATGTTCGTATGTACAGAGCAGAAAGGGTTCTGCCGTCCTATCCGCTGACCTTGGCCTTTAAATCCCTGGGCTTCTTGTCTTCCACGAAGGCAAGTTCGAGCACCTCGTCCATGGAACTGACCGGGAAGAACTTCACCTTCTTCTTTACCACGGACGGGATCTCCTCGAGATCCTTCTCGTTGTCTTTTGGCACGATGATCTCGAATATCTTGTTGCGGTGGGCCGCAAGTGCCTTCTCCTTCAGACCGCCGATGGGGAGCACCTTGCCGCGCAGCGTGATCTCACCGGTCATGGCAATATCCTTGCGCACGGCCCTGTTGACCAGAGCAGAAATCATGGCAGTGGCCATGGTGATGCCTGCCGACGGCCCATCCTTGGGGATGGCGCCTGCAGGCACGTGAACGTGGATGTCGTTGTTCTTGCTGAAGGCCATGGTCAATCCCAGTGCATCGTAGCGCGAGCGGATGTAGGTGAGCCCTGCCTGGGCGGATTCCTTCATCACGTCACCCAGGTGCCCGGTGAGGACGAGGTTGCCGCCCTTGCCCTCTCCACAGGGCAGAACCGAGGACTCGATATAGAGTATTTCGCCTCCGAACTGTGTCCAGGCAAGACCGGTGGCCACACCCACCTCGTGTTCCTTGCGCTCCTGCTCAGGCATGTACTTGTGGACCCCCAGGTATTTCGGCACGCTATTGGCCGAAATCCGGAAGGACTTCCTGCGCTTGCCGTTGCTCTCTGCATACGTGCGGGCGATCTTTCTGCTGATGGCACCGAGCTCCCGCTCCAGGTTCCTGACACCTGCCTCCTTGGTGTAGTGGTTGATGACATCCAGGATCGCCTCGTCGGAGATGGAGATGTTTTCCTCTTTCATCCCGTTTTCCTTGATCTGTCGGGGCACGAGGTAGCGCTTGGCGATCTGGAGCTTCTCCTGATCGGTGTACCCCGGCAGTTCGATGATCTCCATCCTGTCTTTGAGAGGCCCGGGGATGGGGTCCATCAGGTTTGCCGTGGTGATGAACATGACCTTCGAGAGGTCGAAGGGCACGTTGAGGTAGTGGTCCTGGAAGGAGAAATTCTGCTCCGGGTCCAGCACCTCGAGCAGGGCCGAAGATGGGTCGCCCCGGAAGTCCTGCCCGATCTTGTCCACCTCGTCGATCATGAACACCGGGTTGTTGGAGCCTGCCTGTTTGATGCCCTGAATGATCCTGCCGGGCATGGCACCGATGTAGGTTCTGCGGTGCCCGCGGATTTCGGCTTCGTCTCTCACGCCGCCGATGGAAAGCCGGTAGAACTCCCTGCCCAGTGCCCGGGCAATGGATTTTCCCAGCGACGTCTTCCCGACCCCGGGAGGCCCCACAAAGCACAGGATGGCCCCCTTCTTGTCGGGATTGAGCTTTCTCACCGCCAGGTATTCCAGGATCCGCTGCTTTACCTTGTCCAGACCGTAGTGATCTTCGTCGAGAATCTTTCCCGCAGTCTTGATGTTCAGGCTGTCCTGGGTGGACTTGCCCCACGGGAGATCGGTCATCCAGTCGAGATAGGTGCGGATGATGTTTGCCTCGGCCGAATCCTGGTGCATCATCTTGAGCCGATCGAGCTGCTTGAGCGTTTCTTTCTTCACATCATCGGGCATACCGCCGGACTCGATCTTCTCCTGGTATTCCTCGATCTCCTTGCCCTTCTCGTCCGTGTCTCCAAGCTCCTGCTGAATGGCGCGCAGCTGCTCCCGCAGAAAATACTCGCGCTGGGTCTTGCTCATCTCCTCCTTGGCCT
>DSBG01000079.1 GCA_011046135.1 Deltaproteobacteria bacterium | reverse complement strand
GGACAATGTGACGATGGACGTGAAGTTGATTTCTCCGATAGCGATGGAGGAGGGTCTGCGCTTTGCGATACGTGAAGGCGGCAGAACCGTCGCCTCCGGCGTCATCGTGAAGGTCATCGAGTAGCAGGTGCACACACATGAGAGACCTCATCACCCTGGCATGTTCGGACTGTAAACGGCGGAACTACAATTCGACGCGAAACAAGAAGAAGAGCACCGAGAAGCTCGAGCAGAAGAAATACTGTCCCTCTTGTAGAGTTCATACGCTCCACAAAGAGACAAAGTAGGAGTACTGACGTGCAGGCCAGTAGCTCTAATTGGCAGAGCGCCGGACTCCAAATCCGGATGCTGGGGGTTCGAATCCCTCCTGGCCTGCCAGGTTGATAGAGAAGAGAGCAGATGGATAAGATCATTCGATTCTTTCGAGAAGTCAGAGCCGAACTGAAAAAGGTCACGTGGACCGGTCGAAAAGATGTGGTGAGTGGAACGATTGCCGTTCTGATACTCAGCGGGATCGTCTCCATCTTTCTCTGGATCATCGATCTGGGGCTCTCACAGGTGATCAGGCTGGTACTGGGTTGGTAGCGATGACCGAAGAAAAGCAGGACCATAAGTGGTACGTCGTGCACACGCACTCGAACTACGAGCAGAAGGCCAAGAGGTCTCTCGAAGAGCGGATCAAGGTGCATGACGTCGAAGAAGACTTTTCGGGGATCCTTGTTCCCTCGGAGCAGACAAAGAAAGACTCCCCGGGCAAGAAGAAAACGTCCAATCGGAAATTCTTCCCTGGCTACATCCTCGTGCGTATGGCGCTTACCGATAAGACCTGGCACGTGGTGATGGACACCCCGAAGATCACAGGTTTTGTCGGGGGCAGGATCTCCCCCTCAACGATACCCGACCACGAAGTCGAGGCGCTCAAGGCTCAGCTTGAAGAAGGAATGGATGCCCAGGCGTACAAGTGCGAGTTCAGTGTCGGAGATCAAGTCGTTGTCATGGAAGGTCCCTTTCAGAATTTCAGCGGGGTGGTGGATGATACCAAGCCCGATAAGGGCAAAGTGAGAGTGCTCGTGAGCATTTTCGGCAGATCCACTCCCGTTGAGTTGAGCTTTGATCAGATTACCAAGAAATAGATCATACGAGGTAACAGATGGCAAAAAAACTAACGGCTAAGATTAAGATCCATATACCTGCGGGCGAGGCGAAGCCATCACCTCCTGTGGGACCAGCTCTCGGCCAGCACGGGGTGAACATCATGGACTTCTGTAAGGCGTTCAATGCCGCAACCGACAAGCAGAGAGGCTACAAGATCCCCGTGGTGATTTCCGTATATCAGGACAGGTCATTCACCTTCATTACCAAGAGCCCGCCTGCATCGACGCTGCTGCTCAAGGCTGCCGGCATCGAGAAAGGTTCATCCATCCCAAATAAGGATAAGGTGGCACGGGTGAACAGGAATCAGGTCGAAGAGATTGCCCGGCAGAAGATGAACGATCTGAATGCCAATGATATGGACCATGCGGTCAGTATCATTGCAGGCACGGCGCGGAGCATGGGGATAGAAATCGCTGAGTGAAGGAGACGTGAGGTATGGCAAAGGCTGGGAAAAAATACTCTGAGGCTCGAAGCAAGATTGATCCCCAGATAAAATATACCGTTGAAGAAGCGCTGAACCTTGTCCTGGAAAGTTCCTATGCCAAGTTTGATGAAAGCGTCGATGTGGCGTTGAGGCTTGGCGTGGATCCCAGGCATGCAGATCAGATGGTGCGGGGTTCCGTCGTGCTTCCCCATGGTACAGGCAGGACCGTCAGGGTTCTCGTGTTTGCAAAGGGAGAAAAAGACCGGGAAGCGCAGGAAGCCGGTGCGGATTACGTCGGGGCAGAAGAGATCGCTGAGAAGATTGCCGGCGGTTGGCTCGACTTCGATAAGGTGATTGCAACGCCCGACATGATGGGAGTTGTGGGAAAACTTGGCAAGATTCTCGGTCCCCGAGGTATGATGCCAAACCCCAAACTCGGAACGGTAACCTTCGAGGTAGCCAAGGCCGTATCGGATATGAAGGCCGGGCGTGTCGATTTCAGGGTTGACAAGGTCGGGATCATCCATTGTTCTGTGGGAAAGGTCTCCTTTGGAAAGGACAAGATCCTCGATAACCTCAAAGCCCTTCTCGAGATCATCATGAAGATGAAGCCGTCTTCCAGCAAGGGGACATACCTCAAGGGAGTGGCGCTTTCGAGCACCATGGGCCCTGGTGTCAAGATCGATCCGTTTGAGGTAACCAACATACTGAAGTAGGACAACTATCCTGGTCAAAGACAGCGGGAGCACGCGTGCTTAAAGAGTCCCGCCGAGATCTGGGTATCCCCTCGGCACCCTTTGACAGGATAAATTTTAAAACGAAAGGGGTGAGGTGTTTCATTGAAAAGAGAAAAAAAAGAAGAACAGGTAAAGAGTTTGCATCATGAGCTGGGAGCGTCCCAGGCGGTGTTCTTGACCGATTACCAGGGGCTCAACGTGGAGAAGATCACCCAGCTCAGGAGAAGCATTCGAGGCGCAGGCGGTTCATACCGGGTTGTAAAGAACACCCTCCTGAGGAGGGCGTCGGTAGGCACCCCTGCACAGGCATTGGAAGAGAAATTTGTCGGACCGACGGCAATTGCTCTTTGTGAGGCGGAACCCGTGGCCTTGGCAAAGGTTTTGGTGGCCTTCGCCAAAGACAACGAAAAGCTCGAGATTCAGGGTGGCATCCTCGGTGAGAAGATCCTCAATCTGAATCTGATCCAGGAACTCGCAAAGATGCCGCCAAAGGAAGTGCTCCTTTCGCGGCTCCTGGGTACACTCAATGCCCCGGTTACCAACTTTGTCGGGGTTCTCGCCGCTGTTCTGGGACAGCTGGTCTATGTGCTGAAGGCACTTGAAAACAAAAAGAGACAAGGAGAGTAGCAATGGCTGATATTACCCGTGAGGATGTCATTAAATTCATTGAAAACATGACGGTTATCGATCTCGCTGATTTTGTGAAGGAACTTGAAGAAAAATTCGGTGTGAGTGCAGCAGCTCCTGTGGCGGCTGTTGCCGCAACGGTCGGCGCGGCTCCAGCTGCAGAAGCCGAAGAAGAGAAGACCGAGTTCAGTGTGGTCCTCAAGTCTGCAGGAGAGCAGAAGATCCAGGTGATCAAGGTGGTGCGCTCCCTGACAGACCTTGGGCTGAAAGAGGCGAAAGAGGTTGTCGAGGGTGCTCCCAAGAACATTAAGGAAGGTGTTTCCAAAGAAGAGGCCGAAGAGGCCAAGAAGAAGCTCGAAGAGGTTGGAGCGACTGTCGAGATAACCTGATCCAGAGGGAAGAAGAGCTTGTAAGGAGGGGTTGGTGTATTCCGGCCCCCCCTTTCTTTGTCAGGAAGAACTCATACAAAAGAGGAAGACCAAAAGATGATAGAAAAGATCCTTTCAAACCCCCAGGTGAGGAGAAAGAGTTTTGCAAGAAGGCAGACGCAGATTGACATTCCTGATCTTGTAGAATTGCCCAAGAAGTCCTATGGCAACTTTTTGCAAAAAGATGTTGCACCTGAGAAAAGGAGAAATATCGGTCTTCATGCAGTGTTCAAATCCGTCTTTCCCATCAGGGACTTCAACGAGGATGCATCTCTGGAGTTCGTGGAATATCGTCTTGGTGAGTCGAAGTACGACATGGACGAGTGTATCCAGAAGGGTCTCACCTATGCGGCACCAGTCACCCTGAAGGTGCGGCTCGTGGTGTTCGACCGGGATGATGAAACCGGGACCCAGAGTATCCGCGACATCAAGGAGCAGGAGGTATACTTCGGCGAGATTCCCCTGATGACGCCGAGTTCAACCTTCATTATCAACGGGACCGAGCGGGTGATTGTAAGCCAGCTCCACCGGTCGCCGGGCATCTTTTTCGACAAAACCACCGCTCGTCTGCAGGCAGGCGGTCGCGTCCTTTTTTCCGCACGGATCATTCCTGCGAGAGGATCTTGGATAGACCTTGATTTCGATGCCAAAGGCATTCTCTACCTGAGGATCGATCGCAGGAGAAAAATGCCTGCCACGACGCTCCTGAAGGCCATGGGCTTTTCCAGCCAGGAGGTTCTGGGAATCTACTACCCCAAGGAGCGGTTCGTCTTTGAAGGTGACAAGGTATACAAGTTTATCGATCTCGACGCCCTCAAGGGGCTCAAGGCCGATACGGACATCAAGATCAAGGATTCGGGAGAGATCATCGTCAAGGCCGGGAGAAAGATCACCCCGAAGATCGTAAGCAAGTACCGGGACAAGGAAACCGAACCGATCGTGCTCGAGGAGAACGATCTTCTCGGCAAGATCCTGGCGGAAGACGTCGTAAATATGGAAACCGGCGAGATCGTCGCCGATGCGAACCAGGAAATCACGGACGAGCTCCTTGAAAAGATCCATGGAGCGAATATCACGGAGATCAAGGCCATCTTCTACGATGAAGGCTCCATCAGTTCTTCGTTGAGCAGGACCATGGCCCTGGACAAGGTTGATACCCCCGAAGAGGCCCTCGTGGAGATCTACCGGAGGCTGAGGCCTTCCAACCCCCCGACCCTCGAGATCGCCACGAACTTTTTTGAAAACCTGTTTTTCAATTCGTCCTACTACGACCTTTCCCGGGTGGGCAGGATGAAGATCAATCAGAAGCTGAAAATCAGCGAGGAGGAGGCTCCCCTGGAGCTCACGGTCCTGAGAAAGGAGGACATTCTCTACACGGTGAAGTATCTTCTGAAACTCAAAGACAACGAACCGGGAAAGAGTATCGACGATATCGACCACATGTCGAACCGCCGGGTCCGGTCTGTGGGGGAATTGCTGGAGAATCAGTACAGAATCGGGCTGGTGCGTATGGAGCGTGCCATCAAGGAACGGATGAGCCTCCAGGATGTCGAGACCATGATGCCCAACAATCTCATCAACCCCAAGCCGGTGACTGCCGTCATCAGGGAGTTTTTCGGATCAGGACAGCTGAGCCAGTTCATGGATCAGACCAATCCGCTGTCCGCGATCACTCACAAGAGGAGACTCTCTGCGCTGGGTCCGGGAGGACTGACCAGGGAGCGTGCAGTGTTCGAGGTCCGTGATGTACACCCCTCTCACTATGGCCGCGTCTGTCCCATTGAAACCCCGGAAGGACCGAACATCGGGCTGATCGTGTCGCTGTCTACCTATGCACGGGTCAACGAATTCGGGTTTATCGAGACCCCCTACTACCTCGTGAAGGATGGGGTGGTTTCGGATGAAATCAGGTATTTCAGCGCCATCGAGGAAGACGAGCACGTCATCGTTCAGGCCACCGAGCCGCTCGATGAGAACTCCCGCATCATCGCAGACATGGTGAGGGTGCGGATTCGCAATGGGGAGTACAGCACGGTGACCAGGGAACAGGTCACCCTCATGGATGTCGCCACCAACCAGCTCTTTTCCGTTTCAGCAAACCTCATCCCGTTTCTGGAACACGATGACGCGAACAGGGCGCTCATGGGTTCGAACATGCAGCGCCAGGCGGTACCGCTCCTGTTCCCCGTTCCTCCCATGGTGGGAACCGGTATGGAGCAGCTCATCGCACGTGACTCTGGGGTATGTGTGGTCGCTCGGCGCAACGGCGAGGTCCAGGATGTCGACAGCCAGCGTATCGTGATCAAGGCGGATTCCCTGGGTTCAGATCCGGACGATACCGGGATCGATATCTACCGGCTCACCAAGTTCAAGCGGGCCAATCAGAACACCTCCTTCAACCAGAAGCCCATCGTCACGAAGAAGCAGTTGATCAAAAAAGGTGAAATCATTGCTGATGGTCCGGCCACGAAGGACGGTGAACTGGCGCTGGGCAGGAACCTCATCGTGGCGTTCATGCCCTGGGGCGGCTACAACTATGAAGATGCGATCCTGATCAGCGAACGTGTCGTGAAGGAAGACTTCTTCACCTCGGTGCACATCGAGGAGTTCGATGTTATGGCCCGGGACGTGAAGCTCGGCAGCGAAGAGATCACCAGGGACATTCCCAATGCCGGGGAAGAGGCGCTCAAGGACCTCGATGAGTCGGGCATTGTCAGGATAGGAGCCGAGGTGAAACCAGGAGATATTCTGGTGGGCAAGGTCACTCCCAAGGGTGAAACGCAGCTCTCTCCCGAAGAGAAGCTGCTTCGCGCAATCTTCGGAGAGAAGGCCAGCGAAGTGAAGGATTCCTCTCTGCGGGTGCCGCCGGGAATCGAGGGAACCGTCATCGATGCCCGTGTCTTCAACCGGCGAGGGCAGGAGAAGGACGAACGAACGCTCCAGATCGAACAGATGGAGATTGAAGATCTCAAGAAAGACCAGGAAGACGAGATCGCCATTATTGCCGAAGGAGCCAGGCAGAGGCTCGAGACGATTCTCATCGGGAAAAAACTCGCTGCTCCGTTGCTCTCCCACTTGGGAGACACGGTTATTGCGAAAACCAATACCCTCATCACCAAGGAGATGCTCGATCACCTTCGGATCGACGATTTCAAGGACATCCGAATCAAGGATGGGGAACAGGTGGAACAGGAAATAGAGCAGATCATTTCACGACATGATACCCAGAAGAGACTCATTCATGAGTTCTACGATTCAAAGATCGAGAAGCTCAGTGCAGGTGATGACCTTCCTCCGGGTGTGAACAAGATGGTGAAGGTCTACGTTGCCATCAAGCGCAAGCTCTCTGTCGGTGATAAGATGGCTGGTCGCCACGGGAACAAGGGGGTTATCTCCCGTATCCTGCCCGAAGAGGACATGCCGTTCTTCGAGGATGGTCAACCGATTGATATTGTTCTCAACCCTCTCGGTGTTCCCTCCCGAATGAATGTGGGGCAGATCCTGGAAACGCACCTCGGATGGGCAATACGGGGGATCGGTGAGACCATCAAGAAGATGATCGAACAGAGTCTGCCGGACGACAAACTTCGCGAGCTCCTCAAGAAGGTATACGGATCGCGCAAGATCAGTGAAATCCTGAATAAAGCCTCCCGCGAAGAGCTCATCGATTTTGCCCGCAAGATACACGATGGGGGGCTGAGCGTTGCAGTGCCCGTATTTGACTCCGCCACCGAGGACGACATCAAGAACATCATGAAATTCAGTGATGCAACGGGAAGCACCAGTGTCAAACTCTATGACGGCAAGTCAGGAGAACCCTTTGACAGCAGCGTGACGGTGGGCATGCTGTACATGCTCAAGCTGCATCACCTCGTTGATGACAAGATCCATGCCCGCTCCATCGGCCCCTACTCGCTGGTGACGCAGCAGCCGCTGGGGGGCAAGGCGCAGTTTGGCGGCCAGCGGCTGGGAGAGATGGAGGTGTGGGCGATAGAAGCCTACGGCGCAGCCTATGCGCTGCAGGAATTTCTGACCGTCAAGTCGGACGATGTGGCGGGAAGGACCAGGATGTACGAGTCCATTGTCAAGGGACAGCACGAACTGGAACCCGGGATTCCCGAATCGTTCAACGTTCTGACACGAGAACTCAAAAGTCTTGGCCTCGACATCGGACTCATCGAGGGCCAGGGTCAACACTAAGGGGGGAGAACTTTGGAAGACTTGTACAGTTACTTCGAAAAACCGAAAGATCCTTCCAACTACATGGCCGTGAGAATCGGTCTCGCTTCTCCGGAAAAGATCCTCGCATGGTCCTACGGAGAGGTGAAAAAACCTGAGACCATCAATTACCGGACGTTCAAGCCAGAGCGGGATGGGCTTTTCTGCGCACGGATATTCGGACCCATAAAGAGCTACGAGTGTATCTGCGGAAAGTACAAGCGCATGAAGCACCGTGGGGTCGTGTGCGAAAAGTGCGGGGTGGAGGTCATCGACTCCCGGGTGCGGCGTGAGCGTCTGGGGCATATCGAGCTTGCAACCCCGGTTGCACACATCTGGTTTCTCAAGAGCCTTCCGAGCAAGATCGGAGGGCTGCTGGACCTGTCCATAAAAGAGCTGGAGCGAGTTCTCTACTTCGAGAGTTACATCGTAACGGACCCCAAGGAAGCCCCCCTTCGTACGGGTGAACTCCTCACTGAGGAAAAGTATCGTGTTCTCGTGGAGCGGCACGGCATTGGAAGCTTTGTCGCAAAAATGGGAGCTGAAGCCGTCGACGATCTCATCCGGGACCTCGAGATCATTACGCTGTCCACAAAACTCAAGGATGAAATCGAGAAAACCAAAAGTGAAGCGAAAAAGAAGAAGCTCTCAAGACGTTTGCGGATGGTGAACGTTTTCAAGGGGATAGATCCCGATGATCTGATCGCCTTTGTTGAAGAACGATTTCATCTGGAGAAGGACGAACAATTCAGGAGGGCTCTCGGTGAGATCCTGACCGAGTGTCGAAAACTCGTGAAGCGCTGGGGAGAAACGTCCACCTATACTGAGAAGAAGGGGATTATCCCGAAGATCAACGAGGTGATCGAACGTCTCATCGAATCCAAGAGGCTCACCCACGATGAGATCGACTACCTGAAACCATGGCAGGACCCGTCCTGGATGATCCTCAAGATCATCCCCGTACTGCCTCCGGACCTCAGGCCCCTGGTCCCGCTGGATGGCGGAAGATTTGCGACCTCGGATCTCAATGATCTCTACCGCCGGGTCATCAACAGAAACAACCGGCTCAAACGCCTCATGGAACTTAACGCACCGGACATCATTCT
Source organism: Deltaproteobacteria bacterium (assembly GCA_011046135.1). Lineage (GTDB taxonomy): Bacteria > Desulfobacterota > Desulfomonilia > UBA1062 > UBA1062 > DSBG01. The sequence continues at coordinate 6,388 of DSBG01000079.1, read as the reverse complement.
GCGTAATGAGAAGAGGATGCTTCAGGAGGCAGTGGACGTCCTCTTCGACAACGGCAGGAGGGGTCGGGTGATCACCGGGGCAAACCGGAGGCCGTTGAAATCTCTATCTGACATGCTCAAGGGAAAGCAGGGTCGTTTCCGGCAGAATCTTCTGGGAAAGCGTGTCGATTACTCGGGCAGATCGGTCATTACGGCAGGCCCGGAACTGAGGCTCCACCAGTGCGGGCTTCCCAAGAAGATGGCCATCGAGCTCTTCAAACCATTCATCTACAACAAGCTTGAAAATAAGGGGTACGTAAGCACCATCAAGAGCGCCAAGAGAATGGTGGAGAGCGAAACCCCTGAAGTGTGGGAGTGCCTCGCAGAGGTTGTGCAGGAGTACCCTGTTCTCCTGAACCGCGCGCCGACACTTCACAGGCTGGGTGTCCAGGCCTTCGAACCCATTCTCATCGAAGGAAAGGCCATCCAGCTCCACCCGCTGGTGTGTCCTGCATTCAATGCAGACTTCGACGGGGACCAGATGGCCGTTCATGTTCCCTTGAGCGTTGAAGCGCAGGTGGAGGCGAGAGTGCTCATGATGTCCACCAACAACATTCTCTCTCCCGCCCACGGTAAACCCATTATCGTGCCCAGCCAGGACATCGTGCTGGGTGTGTACTACCTCACCCGTGAGCGACCCATGGCCAAGGGAGAGGGCATGGTGTTCTTCGGCCCGGAGGAAGTTCGCGCCGCCTTTGATGCTGACGTGGTTTCCATCCATGCGAAGGTGAAGGTCCGCATGGAGGGCACGTTCGTGAACACGACGGTGGGCAGGATCATCTTCCGGGAGATCGTCCCCCAGGAGATTCCCTTCGAGGTCATCAATCGGCCCATGACCAAGAAGGCTCTGGCAGATCTCGTGGACATCTGTTTCTCCGTAGCGGGAGACAAGAATACCGTTCTGCTTGCAGACAGGATCAAGGACCTCGGGTACTCGTATGCCACCAAGGCCGGTATCTCCATCGGTATTGAGGACATGGAAATCCCCGTATCAAAGGAAAAAATAATTTCTACGGCCAAGGATGATGTTGCGCAGATCATCAACCAGTATAACGAAGGCCTCATCACCGACGGCGAACGATACAACAAGATTGTCGACATCTGGACGAAGGTCACAGATTATATCGCCCTGGACATGATGGACACCATCAAGGTCGACACCATGACCCTGGCTGATGGCAGCCTGCACGAGTTCCCGTCATTCAATCCAATCTTCATGATGGCCGACTCCGGAGCCCGCGGTTCGGCGCAGCAGATACGCCAGCTCGCCGGTATCAGGGGACTGATGGCCAAGCCCTCGGGAGAGATCATCGAGACGCCCATTGAATCGAACTTCAGAGAAGGCCTTGATGTTCTGGAATATTTCATCTCAACCCACGGTGCACGCAAAGGTCTTGCAGACACCGCTCTGAAAACTGCCAACTCAGGATATCTCACCCGCAGGCTCGTGGATGTGGCGCATGACGTGGTGGTCACGGAAGAGGATTGCGGGACGCTCGATGGAATCGAGATGGGCGCCCTGGTGGAAGGCGGCGAGATCATTCAGCCGCTCGGAGAGAGGGTTATCGGCAGGGTCGCCCTGGACGACATCCGCGATCCCTACTCGGGAGAGCTCCTTGTGCCCTCCAATATCATGATTTCTGAATCCCACGGGAAAAAGATCGAGGATGCCGGCCTTGAGAAGGTCATTGTACGCTCGGTGCTTTCCTGCCGCTCGAAACACGGTGTCTGTGCCCGGTGCTACGGCAAAGACCTGGCCAGGGGGAGGATGGTGAATATCGGGGAGGCTGTGGGAATTATCGCCGCCCAGTCCATTGGTGAACCTGGGACACAGCTCACCATGAGAACCTTCCACATTGGCGGTACCGCGATGGTGGTCGAGCACTCGAGCATCAAGTTCACCCATTCTGGTACGGTCAAGTACAAGGACCTGAAGGTCACCCGGGGAAAAGACAACGAACTTGTTGCCATGAACCGCAATGGCACGATTATTCTCGTCGATGACAACGGGAGAGAACGGGAAAACTACTCCATCGTCTACGGTGCAAAGGTCAAGGTAGAGGATGGACAGAAGGTCGAGGCGGGGATGCTGCTGGCCGAGTGGGACCCCTACACCATACCGATTCTCACCGACGTGGCCGGAAAGGTCAAGTTCGTTGATCTGGTGGAGGAAGTCACCGTCCAGGAACATATCGACGAAGTGACGGGTCTGAGCAGATCCGTGGTCATCGAACCCAAGAACCCCGATCTCAGGCCCAGAATCACGATCGTGGATGAGAGCGGGAAGGCAGTGAAGATCCCGGGCAGTAAAAATCAGGCACGGTACGGTCTCCCCACCGGTGCCAATATCTTTGTAAAGGAAGGCGCGGAGGTGTTTGCCGGAGATTTCCTGGTGAAGATCCCCAGGGAAACAACCAAGACCAAAGACATCACGGGCGGTCTACCGCGTGTCGTGGAGCTGTTCGAGGCACGCAGGCCCAAGGAGTGCGCGACAGTTACCGAGATCGACGGAGAGGTCGCCTATGGCAAGGACACCAAAGGCAAAAGAAAGGTGTTGATCACCCCGGAGGTGGGGCAGCCCAAGGAGTACATGATTCCCAAAACCAAGCACATTTCCGTGCATGAAGGAGACTATGTGCGGGCGGGTGAACCCCTCATGGATGGCGCCGTGGATCCCCACGACATTCTCAAAATCAGTGGAGAGAAAGATCTGGCACGGTACCTGACAAATGAGGTGCAGGAGGTCTACCGGCTCCAGGGGGTCAGGATCAACGACAAGCACATCGAAATCATCGTCCGGCAGATGCTCAAACGGGTGAAGATCAAGGAAGCCGGAGATACGAACACCATCGAAGGTGAATTTGTGGACAAGTTCCTCTTCAATGAAGAGAACGAACGCACCGTTGAAAATGGTGGAAGACCTGCGATTGCCGAGCCGTTTCTCCTTGGCATCACAAAGGCAAGCCTGAACACCGAGAGTTTCATTTCGGCGGCATCCTTCCAGGAGACGACCCGGGTACTGACCGAGGCCAGTGTCGAGGGCAAGGTGGACCATCTTGTGGGTTTGAAAGAGAACGTCATTATGGGTAGGCTCATCCCTGCGGGAACGGGTTTCCCTGTGTACCAGAAGATTGATGTAGACGTAGAAGACGAGGAAGTTTTGGATGATGAATACCTGTAGAATATCCTTGACAGAAAACGATTCGATTGTTAGAAGACTGCGGCTATCTGAGCAAGGAACGTACGGGATTTTTCCCCTAGATTGAAGAGGACTGATAATGCCCACACTCAACCAGCTAGTAAGAAAAGGCAGGAAGACCGTAGAGAAGAAGAAAAAGACGAGGGCGCTCCAGGCATGCCCGCAGAAGCGGGGTGTGTGCGTGAGGGTCTACACCACGACCCCCAAGAAACCGAACTCCGCCCTGAGAAAGGTGGCGCGCGTGCGCCTGACCAATGGATATGAGGTTACCTCGTATATCCCCGGTGAGGGGCACAATCTCCAGGAGCACTCGGTCGTCATGATCCGGGGGGGTCGTGTGAAGGATCTTCCGGGTGTGCGCTATCATATCATCCGCGGCGTCATGGACTCGGAAGGTGTGCAGAACCGACGCAAGGGCAGGTCCAAGTACGGGACCAAGAGACCGAAGTAGAGGGTGAATCATGCCGAGGAAGAAGAGAGGAAGTCTGAAGAGAGAGGTTGTTCCCGATCCCAAGTACCGGGACAAACATGTTACCAAATTCATCAACTGTCTCATGTGGGACGGAAAGAAGGCGGTAAGCGAGAGGATCTTCTACGAGACCCTCGAGATCCTCGGGGCGAAGACCAAAGAAGAGCCGCTCCAGGTCTTTTATAAGGCATTCGAGAATGTGAAGCCCGCCCTTGAAGTCAGATCGCGAAGGATCGGGGGGGCTACGTACCAGGTTCCCACCGAGGTTCGAGCCGAAAGAAGAGACATGCTTGCCAGGCGGTGGATCATCTCTGCAGCCCGGTCTCGCAGTGAACATACCATGAGCGAGAGGCTCGCTGCGGAGCTTCTCGATGCGTTCAACAGCAGGGGTACTTCCATCAAGAAGAGAGAAGACACCCACAAGATGGCGGAGGCGAACAAGGCATTTGCGCACTACCGCTGGTAATGGTGAAGGATCGTGAACAGAAGTGTTCCCATAGAGAGACTCCGAAACATCGGAATCATGGCCCACATTGACGCGGGCAAGACCACGACGACGGAGAGGATCCTCTTTTATACGGGAAAGAGCCATAAAATCGGAGAGGTCCACGATGGCCAGGCCATCATGGACTGGATGGAGCAGGAGCGGGAGCGTGGAATTACCATCACCAGCGCCGCGACCACCAGCTCCTGGAGAGAGCATGTCATCAACATTATCGATACCCCGGGGCACGTGGATTTCACCATCGAGGTGGAACGATCCCTGCGAGTCCTGGATGGTGCTGTCGCTGTATTCTGTGCCGTGGGGGGAGTTCAGCCGCAATCAGAAACGGTCTGGCGGCAGGCTGAACGATATCTGGTACCGAGGCTCGCCTTCGTGAACAAGATGGACCGAGTGGGAGCCGACTTCTTCAACGTTCTCTCAGGCCTCAAGACCAAGCTCGGGGCCACACCCCTTGCGTTGCAACTTCCCCTGGGAAAAGAGGAGACGTTTGCAGGGGTCATCGACATCGTTGAAATGAGGGCCTGTGTTTTTAACGATGAATCGAAGGGCGCTCAGTATGAGTACACCAATATACCCGGGGAATATGAAGAAACTGCGAAGCACGCTCGGATAAAGCTCATCGAGACGCTCTGTGATGTGGATGATGCCATGATGGAACGGTATCTCGACGGGAGTGATTTTGATTCCGATAGCCTTAAATCTGCGATCAAGAAGGCGACGCTTTCACTGAAGATCACCCCGGTGATCTGCGGATCCGCTTTCAAGAACAAGGGAATCCAGCCCCTGTTGGATGCCGTAGTGGACTTCCTCCCTTCGCCGCTTGAAGTCGGGGCTGTCAAGGGGAAGACCGAAGACGCCCAGGAAGACAGCCGGGTTCCCGGTGACAGTGAACCCCTGTCGGCCCTTGCGTTCAAGGTCATGAACGATCCCTACGTGGGGCAGCTTACCTTTGTCCGGGTTTATTCAGGAATCCTGAGTGCGGGAGATACGGTCTACAACAGCACAACGACGAAGAAGGAACGTATCGGAAGACTTGTCCGCATGTATGCCGACAAACGCGAAGAGATCAAGGCGATCTATGCAGGAGAAATCGCTGCTGCGCTGGGCCTGAAGAACACCATGACAGGACAGAGCCTGTGCGATCCTGCACGGCCCATCATTCTGGAGTCCATGGATTTTCCGGAGCCGGTGATTTCCATTGCCATTGAGCCCAAGAGCAAGGCCGATCAGGAAAAACTCGGGATTGCCCTGTCACGGCTTGTCATGGAAGATCCGTCGTTCAAGGTGTATACCGACCGGGACACTGGAGATACCATCATATCCGGCATGGGGGAACTTCACCTCGAGGTTATCGTCGATCGGCTCCGCAGAGAGTTCCACGTGGAGGCAAATGTCGGAAAGCCACAGGTTGCTTACATGGAAACGATTACACGCTCCGTTCAGGAAGAGCTCAAATATGCGAAGCAGACCGGCGGTCATGGGCAGTTCGCCCATGTCATCATTGGTGTCGAGCCTCTCGAGAGTGGATGCGGCCTCGAATTCGTGAACAAGATTACCGGAGGTGTCATTCCCAGAGAGTACATCCCGGCAGTCAAGAAGGGAGTGGAAGAGGCGATGCAGGCAGGACCCTGTGCAGGGTATCCGGTCCTGGACGTCAGGGTATCGCTCATCGACGGGTCTTTTCACGAGGTCGACTCATCGGAGATGGCCTTCAAGATCGCCGGTTCCATGGTTATGAAGAACGCATTGAAGAAGGCAGGGCCCATCATGCTCGAGCCCATCATGGATGTCGAAGTGCTCAGTCCTGTTGACCATATCGGAGATGTGATCAGTGATTTGTCCTCCAGGAGAGGGAAGATTCTTGGTATGGACACACGAGCTGAGGTGAGGGTTGTCGCCGCCCAGGTGCCTCTGGCAGAGATGTTCGGATATGCCACGAGCCTGAGGTCATTGTCCCAGGGCAGGGCAACATTCACCATGCAGGTCTCTCACTATGAACCGGTGCCTACCAACATTTCCGATACCCTAAAAGTATCCAGAGGAGGACAGATGTATGGCTAAGGAGACATTTAAGAGGACGAAGCCGCATGTGAATGTGGGGACGATTGGTCATATTGATCATGGGAAGACGACGTTGACGGCGGCGATCACGAAGCATTTGGCGAAGAAGGGTTTG
>DSBG01000047.1 GCA_011046135.1 Deltaproteobacteria bacterium | reverse complement strand
GCTGTGGACGAGGCCATGCTCGAGTGCTGCAGGGAGTTCCTGAAGAGGGGTTATGTGCTGGCCTTAGACGATTTCGACGATGTCCCTGGAATGGAGTCTCTTTTGAGCCTCGCACACATCATCAAGATCGACTTCATGAAGAGCTCCCGGGAAGAAATCAAGGACTTTTCCAGACGGTTCATCCCCGAGGGCAAAAAACTGCTGGCGGAAAAGGTCGAGACCATGGAGGAATTCCAGGAAGCCCTTGCCATGGGATTCTCCTACTTCCAGGGCTACTTCTTCAGCAGGCCCCAGGTGATGAGAGAACGGGATATCGGCAGTCTCAAGATGAACCTGCTCCAGATCATGTCCGAGGCGGGCAGCAGTGAATTCAGCATCAGCAGGCTGGAAAAGCTGATCTCACGTGATGTGGGCATCTCGTACAAGCTGCTGAGGTACCTCAACTCACCCTATTTCAGGAGGGCAAACGAGATCTCGTCCATCAGGCACGCCATCGTCATGCTCGGGGAAAACGGAATCAAGCGGTTTCTCTCCGTCATCGTGCTTGCGGAGCTCAGCGACGACAAACCTTCAGAACTCCTGAAAAGCTCGGTCATCAGGGCGCGCTTCTGTGAAAATCTCGCCCTTCAGAAGGGCTTCCGGCCCGATCCTTCGGAGCTGTTCACCCTCGGGCTCTTCTCGCTCATCGATGCCATCCTGGAGTGCCCCATGGAGTCGATCATGAAGAAACTGCCGCTCTCTTCAGGCATCAAGTCGTGTCTCGCCGGGAAGAGCACTGCCTTCAGGGCCTACCTCGAGTGCACAATACACTACGAACAGGCCCACTGGGACGAGGTCTTCGACCTGGCCCACGGGCTGGATATCGATGTGGGGAAGCTCCCGCAGATCTACCTTGATGCCCTGGGGTGGGCGGATGCGTTGTTCAGTTCCCGGGAATGATCCATGATCAATCTTCTTTGGAACTTTTCGTGCCTTGACGACTGCCCCCCGGACTGATTCCCTGTTGAGAGTTCCCGAAGGTGATCCTGTGAACAGAAAAAACAGGATGCGAAATCGATCTCTTACGGATACTCGCCGGCGTACTGGTCGAGGTAGCCCCTGATGTAGCGCTCGACCTCCGCTTTCGGCTCATAGGTGCCGAAGTGGCCTTCGCAGAGGATGTCCGCTTCGAGCCCCAGAAGCCTTTCCATGGAGGTGCGCCACTGGCCGATGTCAGAGTTAAACTCTCTGCTGAATGGACCGTGGATGTCCTGGCCGAAGAGGACACGCTTGCCCGCCCGGTCGAGGTACGCCACGATGGAGCCGGGCGTGTGCCCCGGGGTATGGAGGAGATGGATCGTGTCGCTGCCGAGGCCCAGGGTTTCGTGCTCTTGCGTGAGCCTTCGATCCACCGGTGTCTGCGGCAGCCTGGTGCCGTACCAGTGCGCAGCCGTGAGGTACGGGTCCCCGGTTTCGATGGCGAGTGCGTCGAGGTCGTGGGCAATGATGGTGCACCCGGAGATTTCGCGGAAGTACAAGGCAGACCCGATGTGATCCACGTGGCAGTGGGTCAAGATCAGCGCGCTGATATCGCCGGGATCGAACCCCAGTTCTCGGATGTTCTCTTCGATCTTCCTCGTGCCCTTCCCCGCTCCAGCATCGATCATCACCAGGTGTTCTTCACACGCGATCAGGGAAACGGCCGCGTCCTGAGAATGGGAGCATCCCGACCCCCCGATGAGGTACACGCCCTGTATGATCTCTTCGCCTGCCATGGTCCGCCCTCCTTCAGGTTCATCTCAGCAAGCGCTGTTCCCGCGCCTGACAGGCAGGAACCAGCTTGCCTGGAAGCCGCGAGCATAGCGCATTACCCCTTCGTGCTTCAAGGGGAATACAGCTGGAAGAGGGCCATCAGTCTGATGATGGAAACGATTCTCCCATGCATGGAAACCGCCCGTCATGGGGGACCCGCGCCGAAATCCCTCTCCTACGCAGAATACACTGCTTTTTGAAGGGTTTTTTCCTTAGGACGGGCCTTGATTCTCCTGTCCTGGAGGATCTTCAGGGTGAAGATCGCCCCTGGATCTGCCTGGGCCACGACCTCGATCTGGCCACCGATCTTTGCCATGGCGATGCGCGCCTCGGTGAGACCGAGGCCTGTCTTCATGGGGTCGGTGGAGAAGAACGGGGCAAAGATGGTCTCGACACCGTGCCTGACACCCGGACCAAAGTCCCTGACAGCAATCAGGGCACATCCCTTTTCCTGGGAGAGGTCCACATCAATCTTCGTGGTCCCGGTTTCCACGGCATTCTCCATGATTCTCGTCAGCGCGAGGCGGACGTGGGTTTCATCGGTGTAGGCCGTTATGTCGCCTGAAATCGTCAGGTGGATGGGAACACGGCCGTCAAAACTGGAGATGGTTTCCGAAACGAGCCGTCCGAGGGACACCTCGGCCCTGATTTCTTCCATGGTCACCAGGGCCTCATAGCGCTCGATGCGCTCGATCATCTCCTCGATCCTCCTGATGGAGGTGTAGATCCCAGAGAGTGCCTCCTTGCGTTTGATCTCATCGACGTCCATGTGGCCTCTTTCCAGGCGATGGATGTACGCCCCGATCACGGTGAGCGGATTCCTGAGTTCGTGGGAGATTCCTTTGATCATCTGCGTGAGGTCGTTTGCCTGGATGCTGAGCCTGTGCTGCAGGGTCCTCAGATCTGTGATGTCCCTTCCGATGACCGAGAGTGCGTAGATGCGCCCTTCTTCCCTCAGAGGCGTGCTCATCAGAGAAAACACCCCGATCCTTCCACAGGAGTGTTCCAGTTTCACCTCGCAGCGAGACGGGACCCCCTTGTGAAAGCTTCTGTGAAGCATCTGGGAAACATGCTTCCTGTCATGCATGGACACAGCGTCGATGAAGGACATGCCCACCAGGGGTTTGTGTCCGCCTCCGATGTACTGCTCCAGTGTCTCGTTGCAGAACAGGATCCTGCCCTTGGGCCCGAGCACGAAGATAAGATCCGTGGCGTGGCGTATGATGGCACGGTGCCGCCTGCTGTCCCTCAGTCGGGTTTTCTGCTTTTCCTCGATGGCCAGATCCTTCTCGTTGACGGACCGAATCAGCTCATCGCCGAGATCAAATGATTCCTGCATCTCGGTATACAGGGCGGCGATTGCCTCGATAACGGCCGGGTTGTTCGGGATCACCGCTGCAATACCCTCGGACAGGGGTCCTGCAGGGTTCGTGTCCGTCACCAGATAGACCCGGTGACGTCTGCTGTTTCTCCACCTCCGGGGCACGGTTCCCTGGATGAACAGCAGTCCGGTTTCATCGATGCCCTGGGTCCTGTGGATCTGCGTGATCTCGATACCCAAGCGTGGAGGGTTATCCCCGAGCCAGTAGATACCCATGGGAAAAGGTTCGGAATATCCTTACTTTTTCTTTAAGCACCCGGTTCAGGCGCTTGATGTGAGGCTCACTGTCACCACGGAAGCGTCACAAGCTTTCCGGAGAGGAACCGCGCTACTTCACGAGCATGAGGTTTGCCTGCTTGAGTCTCTGGGCGAGACTGGAGACGATTTTGTGGGCAACCTCGGGGTTTTCTAGGATAAGTTTGTCGAGCTCTCCCTCGGCAACGGGGATGACCTCGACGATACTCTTGCCTATGGAACGGATGGTGGCGCTCCTCGGTTCATTGAGGATGAAACTCATCTCGCCGAAGTACTCTCCGGGTTTGGTGATGACGCCGATCTGAACACCCTTCTTGAGTACTTCGAGCCCGCCCTCGGACTGGTAGAGCTTGTATATCTCGGTTCCACTGGTCCCTTCCTCAATGACGACCTGGCCGTGGGTATACTCCCTCAGGTCGAGATTGATCGTCTCACTGTAGAGTATGTTGGCCTCAGCAATGGACGTGGTCTGCTCCAGCTGGAGAAAGGCCGACCTGAGCACCATGGAGGCCAGAGCCGGTTTGACATAGGCCACCTCTTCGATGAGTTCGGATTCATACGCGGCTATCCGGGAGATTTTTGTCGCCTTGGCCGTGGTGGTGTAGGGGATGCCGCGATAGTAGTTTTCCAGGCCGAACACGTCCCTGTCCGAAAGGATGCGGATGGGTTTGTCCATCTGGTAGATCTGCACTTCACCCTGGAGAATCGCATAGAAATAGGTGTGGGGCGATCCTTCCCGGACAATGATCTCTCCGGGCCGGTATTCCCTTACCTCTACAGACTCTATGGACCGTGGCTCAAGCATAGTAGAACTTTCGGCAATTGTCGGGGCAAACTTTACATGCACGGGATCTACAGCGGCCAGTGGCGGGAATGTGCGTTCCTGATCTCTTCCAACTCTGGCCAGGTTACCGGATCGATCTTCGGCGCTGGTCCCCCCCTCATCACTGCAACAACATGCCGCACTGAATCTTTGAGTGCGTCGTAATTATACCCTCCTTCCAGGGAATACACAACCGGGGCCTGAATCTTCCGAGCTGATTCGTGAATGATCCCGGCAAGGGCTGCAAACCCCCTGGATGAGAGCTGCATACCTCCGATGGGGTCCATCCCATGGGCATCGAACCCCGCGGACACGAGAACGAGTTCAGGCTTGAACGTCTCCATGATGGGGACAAGGATATCCTGGTACAACGCGACAAACTGTCCGTCAGTCTTTCCCCCGCGCAGGGGACAGTTCACCGTGAACCCTGTTCCTGGCCCTGATCCCATCTCGGTAAGACGGCCCGTACCAGGATAGAATGGCCACTGGTGAGAGGAGAAGTAGAGGACATCTTTGCTGGAGTAAAAGCTCTCCTGGGTTCCATTTCCGTGGTGTACATCGAAATCCACGATGATCACCCTGCTGATTCCGAAGGAGGCGCGCGCCTTCCTGGCTGCAATGGCTATGTTGTTGAAGAGGCAGAATCCCATGGCATCGCTGCGGATCGCGTGGTGACCCGGTGGCCTGACACAGGCAAAGCCCGCTGAGATCGTCCCGCCCAGGGCCATCTCCGTGAGCTGTATCAGCGACCCGGCTGCGTACAGCGCGACTTCGTAAGAATCAGGGGAACAGATGGTGTCTGGATCGAGATCAACGAGCCGATTCATGCCGCTGGCACGCGCAACCATCTCCACATAACCGCTGTCATGATTCAGCTCAATGTCTCTCTTCAGGGCCATGACGGGCTCCACGAGCATGATTCCGGGCTCCCTGAGCGCATCCGGCGCAAAGAGCGTGTGGAGGTAGTGTATCCTCAGTGGGTCTTCCGGGTGATAACCCCCGGTGTCGTGTTTCATGAAGAGAGGATCAGAGACAATACCGATCATGGTTCTTCAGGGCACTCAGATGAACAGATCGACCGAGTATCCCACTTCCTCCCGTGGAAGGGGATAGACCGAATCTTTCCTGGAGGGAAAGGAATCAAACTCCCCTGTTATGCGACCATGGGTGAGTTCGTGAATCACCGATGCCTGAGAGATCATGGGGTCGACCCCCAAGGTGGTGATTTCCGCTGGCCGGGCGAGAATCACTCGAGAACCGGTGATACCTCCTGCATGGTGCCTTGCGGGAACAGGAGATTTCACACATTGTTCAGTCTCGGTTTTTTCGGTGAAACTCCTTTGAACCTTCACGTACTTGAATCTGCAGAAAGGAAGTTCAACAGAGATACCCTTCAGATCCGGGACATGAGAAAAAGAGTTCTCACCGGGCATAGATCACGAAAATACGTCATTTCAAGAGAGTAAGCAACAGAAAACTTTCGAAAAGAGGCATCTCCGTGGTTTTACCCGAGACGAACGCGCCGAAGACGCACGATCGACTCAGTCTTCGCGCTTTTTTCTCACGCCCTGTCACTGCAGCATTGTTTGATGCCTTCTGTCTTCTCTTTACACATCCACTTCAGAAATCGTCCTTGATCTGGTGCCTGCGTGGTGATATCTTTTATAAACAATTACTTTTTATGTAAAAGGGGGGAATGAAATGAGGAACGTACTGTGTGGATTATTCTGTCTGAGTGTACTCTTGTTCGCGCCGCTTCCACTCATCGCCCAGGATCTATCCCAGGCTGATGCACTCTTCGATACGGGATCGATCGAGAACCTGAAGCAGTCGGCAGAACTCTATGTAAAGGCCCTTGAGGCAAATCCTTCCAGCTATGAGGCTGCCTGGAAGGCATCCCGCTCCTACCGGGAATATGCGAACACCGCCAAGCAGCTCAATGTCGACGGCTGGGAAGCGATCTGCAAGGAATACGGGAAGCTCGGCATGAACTACGGAGAGAGGGCGATCGAACTCAACCCTGACGCCATCGATGGGTACTTCTGGTATGGCTGTTCCGTCGGCAACTATTCCGACGGGGTGAGTATCCTGACAGCCCTGAAAGAAGGCCTCAAAAACAAGACCCAGGAGAGTTTCGAAAAGTCCTACGAGCTCGACAAGATGTATGTGGACGGCGGCCCGATGAAGGCCCTTGGCCGGTTCTGGTTCGTGCTTCCCTGGCCCCTTGCCAAGAAGGATCTCGCACTGGACTTCCTGCGGGAATTCCAGCAGTCCTTTCCCGATGATCCCGAAGGCCAAGTGTTCCTTGCCGAGGTCCTGATTGACAAGAAAGAGAAGGAGGAGGCCAGGGCCCTGCTTGAGAAGACAGCCGCTTCCGATGAGACCTATTTCGCTGATTGGGCGAAGAGGCTTCTGGCTGATCTGAAGTAATTTTTTTAGTCCAGGAAAACGAGAAGAGCACCCCGTTCACTGTGGGGTGCTCTTCTTTCTGAACTTCTCTGGCGCCTAATCTTCGAATGCTGCCCTGCTCAGCGCCATGAGGTGAGCCTGGTCGATTTTACGTATTGCCGAAAGCAACAGCTTGATATCGTGCTTGTTTCCTTGAATAAACTCAATTCCCATTCCGCTGTAGGGTACGCATCGTGCCACCCTTCCATGTACATCTATCACCTTGCCGATATCCACGGCATCAAGGCTCAGGTGGATGAATTCTCCCTCTGCCAGGGGCTGTGAGGTCTCGATGAACACACCTCCCATGCTGATGTTTCTCACGATCCCTTTCAATACTGCACCTGTTGTGTCCTGGTACCTTGCCTCAATCTTGAGGAGCCTTCGTGTGCTGCGTCGCTTTTCCTTCACGCCTACCCCGCTGTGTACTGATTCATGATTTCCCATCGACAATTCTGCCTGATTTCTTGAAACCGATGAAGCCTTCCCTTCCGGCGTTTGCCGCATTACCCTTGGGCCGGGTTTGGAAACGCGTACCAGCAGGCTGATCAGTTCTTCGAGCAGATAATTTTTTCGCAGAGAGAATTCGATTGCCATACCACGACCGGCATCGGAACGTACCACGGTTCCCCACACATCGATCACCTTGCCGAGTTCGGGAGCATCAAGGCTGAGCGTGAGAAAAACACCCTGGGGCTGTGGTGCGTCCGTGAGGATATAGATACCTCCCTGGCTGATGTTTTCCACCCTGCCGCACAGGAGTGTACCCGATACGTCGTGATACCGGGCCTCAATGGAAAGATCTTCTCTCTTCTGTTTTCTCTGTTCTCTCATTGTTCGTCCGAATCTACCTGTTTTTTCGTCATTGCATCGGCAATGCTTGAATACATCATTCTTCCGAGCACTGAAACCCTGGGGCGTTCTGCCAAGTAACCGCTGCAGAGACAGCCCGTGAAGAGAGAACCCTGGTGCAGCAGTGAAATATTCCTTGATCTCGGGGAGAATTCTGTGAATACAGTACAAGGCCGGATTCGCTTCGTGGCTGAGCATGGTGTCAGTTAACGATGCTCCGGACATGGAGCATGAATTACATTCGTGGAGAGGGTTTATGATCAGGATCAATGAGAACTATGGAAAACTGCAGTCATCGTATCTTTTTTCTGAAATTGCACAACGGGTGAACAGGTTTGTGGACGCCAACCCGAACAAAGACATCATTCGCCTGGGAATCGGCGATGTTACCAGGGCCCTGCCATCTGCCTGCATCCGGGCCTTCCACGAGGCAGTGGATGAACTGGCCCGGGATTCGACCTTCAGGGGTTATGGACCGGAACAGGGATATCTTTTTCTCAGGGAAAAGATCGCGCACCATGACTACATGACCCGGGGTGCCGACATCTCTCCTGATGAGATTTTCATCAGCGATGGCTCCAAGGGAGATACGGCCAATATCCAGGAACTCTTCTCTCTGGACAGCCGTGTCGCGATTCCTGACCCCGTGTACCCGGTGTACCTGGACACGAATGTCATGGCAGGCAGGTCCGGCAGCTTCCACAACGGCCGGTACGAGGGGATCGTCTACCTTGACTGCACTCAAGACAATGGCTATATCCCTGCGCCTCCCCATGATCACCTCGACCTGATCTACCTGTGTTTTCCCAACAACCCCACAGGCGCCACCATTTCTTCTCCCCTTCTAAAAGAATGGGTGGATTATGCACGCGAGCACAGGGCACTCATCCTGTATGATGCTGCCTACGTGGCCTTTATTCGTGATCCCGACGTGCCGAGGTCCATCTACGAGATCGAGGGCGCTACGGAAGTGGCTATCGAGTTCAGGAGTTTCTCCAAGACAGCGGGATTCACCGGGACTCGCTGTGCCTATACCGTGATCCCGAAAAACGTCATGGCCTATGATTCTACAGGAAAGCCACACAGTGTTCATGACCTGTGGAACAGGCGCCAGAGCACAAAATTCAATGGCGTGTCTTACCCTGTTCAGCGAGCGGCTGAAGCAATCTACAGCGATGAAGGAAGAGCACAAATCGTTGAGCTCACGTCCTACTACCTGGACAACGCGACCCTTATCAGGAACGAGCTCCTTGCTGCAGGCCTTGCCTGCGTCGGCGGCATACATTCCCCTTATATCTGGGTCAAAACAGGAATGGATTCGTGGAGCTTCTTCGATCACCTGCTGGAAAAGGCAGGTGTGGTCTGCACGCCGGGTTCCGGGTTCGGCAGGTGCGGTCAGGGGTATGTCCGCATCAGCGCATTCAATTCCCGTGAACAGGTGAAACAGGCCATGAAGAGGATCTCCGAGGTGCTCCTCACCTGAGCAGCCCCCACAAAAACCTCTTCAACACCGTGCCCTTACGGGATACATCATGATCGTTCTTCCCGGGAAATCGTGGGCTCTTGTGCACTGAAAAGATCATTTTTAACTATGTTTTCAATTGGTTGGCATTCACCACCCGGGATTGCCAAATCTCTTGACGATGGAGAGAGACTCTGTTAAGTCAAGCATACCCCCCACGGGCAGGGTGTATCTGCAGAACAGAGATCATCACCGGAGAAAACGACTCTCCTGGTAAGGGAGCACCAGGTTGTATGAGGAAAATCCCCTTCACGAAGATGTCCGCAACGGGAAATGACTTCATCGTGATCAACGATGTCTCTGTACAGCATCACCTCGACTGGAGCGCATTCGCTGCACAGGTTTGCCCCCGCAAGGTTGCCGTCGGCGCCGATGGAGTCCTTATTCTCCAGCACGACGATGAAGCAGACTTTCTCTTCAGAATTTTCAATGCCGATGGTTCAGAGGCCCAGATGTGCGGCAACGGGGCTCGCTGTGCTGCGGTATTCGCCTTTGACAATGGCCTTGCCGGAAGTTCCATGCGTTTCACCACCCTGGCCGGGATCATCTCGGCAAAAATTGACCCCGACGGTGTGTCCATTCAGATGACCGACCCTTCTGCACTGGAGCACGATATCTTCCTGTCTCTCCATGGCCGTGAAGAACGGGTGCATTCAATCAACACCGGGGTACCACATGCCCTCGTGTACACCGACAATCTCTCCCGTGTTCCCGTCGACACACTCGGTCGGGTCATACGCACTCACGAGCGTTTTGCCCCTGAGGGAACGAATGTTGACTTTGTCCAGGTTCTCGGTCCACACCGCCTCAAGGTACGAACCTATGAGCGCGGCGTCGAGGCTGAAACCCTTGCCTGCGGTACGGGAGCAGTTGCCTCTGCCATCATGAGTACACATCTCGGCCTGGTCTCTGGCCCCAAGGCTCACGTAGAGATGCCAGGGGGAGAGCTCTCCATTGCCTTCTCATCCCGCAGAGATGCCTTTCGGGATGTCTGGTTGACGGGAGGGGTGAAAGCGGTCTATACCGGCGAGGTGTTTTTGAATCCATGAAGGGGCACCAAGGATCGACGTTGCAAAAAAACGACACGAGAATGATTTTTCCCAACACATCTGTCCACGCTCGTACAGGGGGCCTTCCCCATGCGTGAGTCCGTTGCAGTGCTCGATTTCGGATCGCAGTACGCACAGCTGATCACCAGGCGTATCCGGGAATGCGGGGTCTACTCGGAAATTCTTCCCCACACGATCAGCGCTCACGATCTTGCAGCCCTTGCTCCGAAGGCCGTTGTGCTTTCGGGAGGGCCCGCTTCTGTCATGGAAGCTGAACATCCCTCCATCGACAGTGAACTCCTCTCTTCGGGCATCCCTATTCTCGGGATCTGCTATGGTCACCAGCTCATGGCTCATGCACTGGGAGGGTCACTGCTCCGCGGCAGCAATCGGGAGTACGGGCCCGCAGCAATCCATATCAAGGGGACTACTCCGTTGTTCTCAGGCCTCGGCGGAACAACCGATGTCTGGATGAGTCACGGAGACCATGTCGTGGTTCCTCCGCCCGGGTTCGAGATCATTGCATACACCTCATCCTGTCCCGTTGCTGCCATGGCCGATCACGCGAGGAACCTCTACGGTGTCCAGTTTCATCCCGAAGTCATCCATACCCCCCAGGGCATGAAGATGATCAATAATTTTCTCACCTCCGTAGCCGGGTGTACTGGCGGGTGGTCCATGGCCGGATTCATACAGGAGTCCATCGATGCCATCCGCTCCGAGGTGAAGGGCTCCCGTGTCATCTGTGGCCTATCAGGGGGCGTTGATTCCGCGGTTGTCGCGGCACTGCTGAACGAGGCCATCGGCGACAGGATGACGGCCATTTTTGTCGACAACGGGCTGCTGCGCTCGGGAGAAGTCGATGAAATTAGAAATATCTTCACCCGACTGTATCCGCTGAACCTCGATGTCGTTCATGCACAGGATCTCTTCATCGACCAGCTCAGGGGAATCACTGATCCGGAAGACAAGAGAAAGATCATCGGCAAGGTGTTCATTGATGTATTCAACAATGAGGCAGCCAGGATAGGAGGAGCGGAATTCCTTGCCCAGGGAACGCTCTATCCGGACATCATCGAGAGCAGGTCGGCAAAGGGCGGCCCCTCCGCAACCATCAAGAGTCACCACAATGTGGGTGGACTCCCCAAGGATATCACGTTCAAACTGATAGAGCCCCTCAAAGAACTCTTCAAAGACGAGGTGAGGTTGCTGGGCCAGGAACTGGGGTTGCCTGAAACCATTGTGGACCGCCAGCCATTCCCCGGACCGGGCCTGGCAGTGCGTATCATTGGAGAGGTTACCCGCGAGAATCTCGCCATCCTCCAGGAGGCAGACCAGAGGGTTCAGGAGGAAATCTCTGCGTGCAATGAGATTCTCGATATCTGGCAGGCATTCGCCGTGTTACTCCCGGTCAAAAGTGTGGGTGTCATGGGCGACGAGAGAACCTATGCCAACGTCATCGCGATCAGGGCCGTTTCAAGTCTCGACGGCATGACGGCAGACTGGGTCAAGCTCCCCTATGACCTCCTGGGTCGGATTTCCTCCCGCATCATCAACGAGGTTGCCGGGGTAAACCGGGTTGTCTACGACATCAGTTCCAAGCCCCCCAGCACCATCGAGTGGGAGTGACCATTCTTCTGCATCACGGTGTGCTTCACAACACTGCGGGATATAAATCTCTGCTGATTGGGGTGAAAGAGTTGGAAACCACAATACACTGAGGAGCCATATCCATGGGTGGACTGTTTGGAATAACCGCAAAAACGGACTGTGTGAAGGATCTCTTCTACGGAACAGACTACCATTCCCACCTTGGAACAAAACGGGGTGGTCTCGCTGTCGTGGGAGACACGGGATTTATCCGGTCCATTCACAACATCGAAAACTCCTATTTCCGATCGAAATTCGAAGCTGATCTCTCTGAGTTCAAGGGGAACTATGGAATCGGCGTGATCAGCGATACCGAGGCCCAGCCACTGATCATCAACTCGCACCTGGGAACCTTCGGCATCGTTACCGTGGGAAAGATCAACAACCTCAGAGAACTTACCAACAATGCCTTCTATCAGAAGAAGTACTTTTCGGAAACCTCGGGGCAAGATATCAATCCGACGGAACTCATTGCCATGCTCATCTGCGAAGAAGGCTCTTTTGCGGAGGGCATTCAACATGTCTTCGATTCCATCAGGGGTTCGTGCACGCTGCTGCTGCTCACGGAAGCGGGTCTGTATGCTGCACGCGACAAACTTGGAAGGACACCGCTCGTCATCGGTTCCAAGCACGGGGCCTATGCGGCATCTTCAGAATCGAGCGCCTTTCCGAACCTTGGGTTTGAAACCGAGTATTTTCTCGGACCGCGGGAGATCGTGTTCATCAACCCCGATGGCTATGTTACGGTGAACGGTCCTGGTGAGAGCACGCAGATCTGTTCGTTCCTGTGGGTATATTACGGATACCCTCCATCGTGCTACGAGAACATCAATGTGGAAGAAGTTCGCTACCGGTGCGGTAAGGCATTGGCACGCGATGATCCCATCTCCGTGGATTTCGTCTCGGGAATCCCCGATTCCGGTATCGGCCATGCCATGGGGTACGCGCACGAAAAGGGTATTCCGTACATGAGACCCTACGTTAAGTACACCCCCACCTGGCCGAGAAGTTTCATGCCGCAAAGCCAGTCCATGAGAGATCTTGTGGCCAAGATGAAGCTCATCCCCAACAAGAGTCTCATCAGGGATAAGCGTATCGTTTTCTGTGATGATTCCATCGTTCGGGGAACCCAGCTCAGAGATACGATCCAGATTCTCTACGACTATGGTGCACGAGAAGTTCACATGCGCATCGCCTGCCCTACCCTGATCTATCCGTGTGAATTCCTGAATTTTTCCACATCACGGTCAACCCTCGATCTTGCCGGAAGAAAGGCGATTCTAGAACTCGAAGGATCTGCTGATCAGTCTCTGGAGGACTATGCGAAGGCTGGATCACAGAAGAACCGTGCAATGGTGGAGCAGATCAGGATGCGTCTCGGTCTGACCTCACTGAAGTTCCAGACCATGGACAACCTCGTAAAGGCCATCGGACTTCCGAAGGAAAAACTCTGCACCCACTGCTGGGACGGAAGCAGTTACTGTTAGTATTTTCAAATAGTTTTTAGACATCTCACCCCATGGCACGACGCTGTGTACCGTTTCGAAAGGACGGTTGCCCTGAGAAGTCTGATCTGCCTTAATTTTTCTGCACAGTTGTCACCTGCCTCCCATCGGGATTCTCTCCCCTGTTCTTCTCTACACTCTTGTACCATGTTCCCCAGGAGCCACAGCCGGGGACTCAGGCCCGAACTGCCTGTCCCTGTTCTCTCTAAAATCAACTAACCATTTCTATTTATTGCTTTTCTCTTTCAGGTGTGCTTAACTTCTCAACACTGCTCTTCACAACAAGGAGGGAAAACTGAGTATGGGATTTGAAGTCGTCATTTGCAACAATTTTGATCACATGAGCGAAGTGGGATCACAGATCGTGGCGCAGGACATAAGTCGCACTCTCGATCTCAAGGAGACCTTTGTCCTCGGCCTTGCCACGGGAAACACCCCGACCGGCCTCTACAAGCATCTCGCCAAGGCAGCAAACGAGGAACAGTTCGACAGTTCCAGGATCGTCAGCTTCAACCTGGACGAATACATCGGTCTGCCCGGAGAAAACGCTCAACAGAGGGCCCTGCACCGGGAAAGCTACAGTTTTTTCATGATCCAGGAACTCTTTGGTCTCCTTCAGAAGAAGTTCAGGGAAACCAATGTCCCCTGGGGAACGCTCATCGATCAGGAACGGCTCGTGGCAGAGATGGAGGCCAACCCGGGAGACTGGAGTGATCAGGGAACGGACAAGGGGAAGGCCATAGTGATCAGGAAAGATGCACAATCAGCGTACCTCCGCTGGGTGAAGAAGGAAACCCTGGATGCCTACGTGGAAAAGATCGAGCGAACAGGGGGAATCGATCTGCACATCATCGGCGTGGGAGGCAGGGGACACGTGGCCTTTCATGAATCCGGAATCCCCTTTGAGAACAACAGGATGCTCATGGTGAAGCTCGACGAGAATACGGTTGCCAATGCCGTGTCAGACGGTCACTTTTCGAGCAGAAGCCAGAGTCCGTGGTATGCCCTCTCCATGGGAGCAGAGCAGGTCTTTCGGGCACGAACCGTGGTCCTCCTGGCAAATGGTCCCCGCAAGGCTGGGCCCGTTGCCGAATCCCTGCTAAATGAACCGAGCCCGGCCGTGCCCATATCCTACGGACAGATCTATGCGCGTCGCGGCGGAACCATGATCTATGTCATCGACAGGGAGGCTGCCGGGAATATCCTCACACGCCGTTCGGATTTGTCCTCACGGGGTATCATGGTCAGGGATATCAGCAATGAGGATCCTGCGAAAAGAGTCGAGGATCTTGCATTCAGGAGGAATCCGGCTACCTGCCTCATGGGATGAAAGGGTGACATGATCTAAGCCTTGAACGCACAGGGATTACTTGGGTTTATAGAAGTCGGGGCATCTCTGCACGTTCCCTTCCACCTCACCGGTACTGCTTCAACACTTCGAGAGCACGGTCAGAAACACCTGCAACAATGCCCTGCATCCACTCCAGGCCTCTGTTTTTTGTCTCAGGAGACAGACCCTGGATCGCCGGTATGTACCCGGACGATAC
Source organism: Deltaproteobacteria bacterium (assembly GCA_011046135.1). Taxonomy (GTDB): domain Bacteria; phylum Desulfobacterota; class Desulfomonilia; order UBA1062; family UBA1062; genus DSBG01. The sequence continues at coordinate 416 of DSBG01000047.1, read as the reverse complement.
CCCCTGGGTGTCTTTTGAAAGCATGGAGAGGAAGGTCTCCCTCAGGGAGTCATCCCCTGCATGATCCTTGTTTGTCTCCAGGGAAGCCTCCAGCTCTCCCCAGGCACTGAACAGCTCTTCTTTCAGGGTAATGAGCTCTTCTCTGGCCTTGTCCTGCATGATGATCCGGTAAAGGTCAACAGAAGCGGGCATCTTCTCCGCCAGGGCCTTGAGCCTGGATATCCTCTCTGAAAGAGCCATATCGAGCTTTTCGAGGGCACCGTTGTACAGCCCCAGTTCAAGGGGGTCGGGTCCGAAGAACAGGGACCTCACGTGGCGATACCACGCCTTGAGGGCGATGATATTGGCGATATAGATCACGTTGTTCCGCACCTTCCTGCGGATTTCCCAGTACAGGCCGGGATGGAACTCACGGG
>DSBG01000176.1 GCA_011046135.1 Deltaproteobacteria bacterium | reverse complement strand
GTGCTCGAGGACATAGTTGATCATGCCGCCGATGAACGCGATGTCCGTGCCTGAGCGCAGGCGCACGTACTTGTCCGAGGTGGCCGAAGTCCGGGTGAATCGAGGATCGACGCTGATGAGTTTGGCTCCCCGCTTTTCGCGGGCCACATTGACCCACTTGAAGGAGATGGGGTGGTTCTCCGCTGCGTTCGACCCGATGATCATGATGACGTCCGCATGCTGGATGTCGATCCAGTGGTTCGTCATGGCTCCACGGCCGAAAGATGCCGCCAGACCGGCGACGGTGGCGCTGTGTCAGATACGGGCCTGGTGTTCCAGGTATACCAGGCCGAGGGCGCGCTTGAATTTTACGAGGGAGTACACCTCTTCACTGTCGAGGGCGGCTCCCCCGAGGGAGGCTATGTTCTCGACCCTGTTGACGAGCTGACCCTTGCTGTTGGTCCTCACGAACCCTGAGTCCCTTGTCTTCTTAACGTTTTTCGCGATCTTGTCCAGAGCCCAGTCCCAGCTCACTTCCTTCCAGGAATCAGCACCGGGAGCACGGTAGAGAACCTTGTTCAGGCGCTTGTCATTGTTCGCGATCTGGTAGAGCGCCGTTCCCTTCGAGCAGAGAGAACCCTGGTTGATGGGGTGGTTCGGATCGCCTTCGGTGTTGATGACCTTTCCGTTGCTGACATGGCAGATGATGCCGCAGCCGACACCGCAGTAGCAACAGATCGTGGGAACCTCTCTGGCATGCCGCACCTTCAGAGGCTTCGCGTATGCAGACTTGACGCCGAAGCTGGTTCCGATCCCTGCGGCAGCAAGGGTACCACCTGAGAGTTTCAGAAAACCTCTCCTCGAAATATTCATATAGCCCCCCTGTAAATGTATTCGTCTCAGTATTGTATACTATCCCCCGCTTAGAGCACAACAAGAAAATGAGTCATCATTCATTACACTACTATGTGCATGCTTGCATAATTACAGTCCTTTCCATCGATGAGTCCACGTGATACCAGGTGGCCATCAGCCCCGCGAGGTTTCTCGGAAACCGGAGCTGAGCCGTCTCGAGATGTCTTTTTTATGGAATCAATCCAGGGTCCTGTATCAGTATATGCTGCTCATCCAATACCTGTTGACATTCTTTGGTGTTTTATCCCACAATACCATCCACGATTTCGAGGAGGAATCCCATGGAGCAGAACGTCGGTGTTGTTGACAGACTCGTGAGGTTCGGTACAGCCCTTTTTCTCATCTTCATCCTTGTCAAGACCTCGAAGGCCAGCGTACTGAGTGCAGTGCTGCTCGTCACAAGCGGTGCGCTGATCTCAAGTGCCTCGTCGGGATACTGCCCCCTCTGTACACACCTTGGAATGACCACGGCCTCCAGATCCTAGGCAGGCCGGAACGTTCTTGCCATATCAGAATATCAGTGGGTTGCAACCAGGGCCGAGCCCTGCTGCTTCATGTACTGATAGAGATAGTCAACCCCAGACCAGAGGGTGAAAAACAGCGCGATCCAGAGAAAGAATTCCCCTGCCAGCCGAAATTCCAGGCCGAATATGGTGTAGTAGATCAAGAGCGGAATGATGGCTGCACACTGGAAGGCCGTCTTGTATTTCCCGATCCAGTTTGCAGCGATCACGATATGCTTCTCTGTTGCAATCCCCCTGAGCCCCGTCACCGCAATCTCTCTGCCGATAATAACCACGGCAATCCACGCGGGAACCCGTCCGAGTGAGACGAGCATGATGAGCACACTGGCAATGAGAAGCTTGTCTGCCAGGGGATCGAGCAGCTTCCCGAGATCGGTAACCATGTGGTATTTCCGCGCGAAATAACCGTCCAGGGCATCAGTGATCGTTGCGGCAATGAACAGGACGGCACAGATGAGTGACGAGATCATCCCATCGCTCAAAAGCAGGAGCACGATGACCGGAACGATGGCGATCCGTGCAATGGTCAATGCGTTGGCAATGTTCATTTCCTGGCATATCCTCCTCCATTGAATCTGCCCATGACACTTCTAACATATTCTTGTGTTTCTTGATAGGGAGGAATTCCACCATGGGTATCCACTGCTGTGGGGCCGGCATTGTATGCAGCCAGTGCCTTGGTGAGGTCTCCGCGATACCGCGTCAGCAGCAAGGAGAGATACCGTGTGCCTCCAGCTATGTTCTGTGCAGGATCCCATGGATCGTTAACGCCAAGCTCAACGGCAGTCTGGGGCATGAGCTGCATGAGCCCCATGGCACCCTTCCGGGAGACAGCCCGTGGGTTGAAATTCGATTCCACTTCGATGATGCTCCGGATAAGGAGCGGGTCAATACCCTCACCAGCAGCAATATCTGCCACAAGGGTCTCGAACGCCATTCTCTGCGACGGTGCAACACTGTCCGGTCTTTCCTTTGCGTACAGCTGCCAGTCGGCACCGGTGGGGCGGTTGGAAAAGATCAGGGTTCCAGCCTCATCTCGTTTGACATAGACATCACCATGACAGGCAGGAGCGATGCACATCCATGCAGCCACGCTGCAGATGACAATCAGGACAGCTTTCATAGACCCCCTATCGTCATACAGGAAGAGAAACAAAAACCCTTCACAGGCATTGAAGAGCTCTCCGGAAACAGATCCACGCCTGTCACGTCTTGGTTGGCGCTACACCTGCGAGAGTTTTCTTCCTCGAGAGAAACACCCTCATCCTGGTCCCTTTGTTCACCGAGCTGTTCACCGAGATGAACCCCCCGTGCTCCTCGATGATAAGGTAGACCTTGGAGAGCCCAAGCCCTGCACCTCGGACCTTGGATGTATAGAACGGGTTGAAGATGTCCTTGATCTCGTCACCAGGGATTCCCTTTCCGGTATCGATGACATCGACGATGAGGTAGTGGGGATGCAGTCCCACGTTCACGACAAGGTGCCCTTTTGCATCCATGGATTCACAGGCATTCTCGAAGAGGTGCCAGAACGCCTCCACCAGATAAACAGGATCGGCGACGATCTCCTCGAGACCACCGGGCATGTTCACTTCATAGGAGATCCCGCTGAATCTTCCGGAACCGAAGGTTTTAATGAGCGCATCGTCGATGACCTCTTCGATGTTTGTGATCTTGAAATGAGGTCTGTGGATCTTTGTGTAATTTACGTAATCCTCGATATCCATGATCATGGTTTCGAGTCGTTTTACGTCCTCGATGATGTAGTCGCCATACATGCGCTGGGCAGAATCCGGGTCCAGAGACTTGCTGAGCCTCCGTGAAAATCCCCCCAGCGAGGTGAGCGAGTTTCGGATCTCGTGGGCAACACCCTCCACCACCTTTCCCAGGGAGGCGAGTTTTTCCACGCTGATGACCTGCCTCCTCATCATTTCTATGTCCGTGAGGTCGCGTACCACGAGGACGATGCCCCCTGCATATCGCTCGCTTTTGAGTCGTGCAGCAGTCAGCAGCCCGGAAAAGATGGTTCCCTCGACCTTTCGGAAGGTATACTCTCCCTGGAAATGCTCTTTTCCTTTGGCATAGGCATTCCTGATATCTTCAAACAGTTCCACCCCCGGGTCAGGAATGAGCACGTCAACAGGCTTGTTCTTCATGTCTTCCAGGGAGCCCCAGAGGCGCAGCGCCATGGTGTTCATGAACTGGATCTTTCCTTTGGCATCGATGATGATCACTGCCTCTCCCAGGGTGTCGGAAATGGTGATCAGACAATCCTTGTATCCATCGCCCCGGTTCTTGAGTCTGGTTTTTTCTTCCCGGTTTTCCCTGTCACGGAGAATCCTGTTGGCAGCATGGATGAGAGAGGTCATGGAGTACGGCTTGATCAGGTAATCAGAGGCCCCTTCTTCGAGGGCCTCGACTGCAGTGTCTTCCCTGTCCATTGAGATGAGAAACACGACGCCCACGTCCCGGTCCTTTTTCCTGATCCGGACAAGAAGATCGTGACTGCTGATGGTAGGCACGGGGTAATCGAGAAAAATGACTTCCGGAATGTGCTGGGAATAGACCTGCAGGACCTCCTCTCCGTCACGAGCCAGGAACACCTCGAACCCGTGTTCAGCAAAGGCATCCCTGACGCCCTCGCTGAACTGGTAATTCTCGCTGGCAAACAGTATCTTTTTGTGTTTGCGGCCACTATCATCCATGGCAGAACTTCCTTACTCCCACTATCTCGTCATCACCAAGCGCTTTCTTGACTTCGGCTACGCTCCTGCCCGAAGGGAGCACGAGGAAAGGCTCTATTTCTGAAAGAGGATGGATAACAAAGGACCTCCGCTCCATGCGCGGGTGGGGAACCGTGAGCCTCTCGTGGGTGATCGTTCTATCATCGATCAGAAGAACATCGATGTCCATGGTCCGGGGCGCGTGGGAGTGGGGCCGCTGCCTGCCGAGAGAGTCCTCCACCTGGAGGCAGGTTTGAAGCAGAGCGAAAGGATCCTGCTCAAAGTCAATTTTGATCACCATATTCAGATACCTTGCCTGTGAATACGCAACCTCGAAGGGTTCTGTTTCATAGACACTCGAAAGCCTGAGAATCATGATCCTGCTCCTGGAAAGGCGCTCCAGGGCAACCCTGAGATTGACCATCCGCTCTCCGAGGTTCGTGCCGAGCGAGAGATAGGAGATACTCATTTCACCGTGTTTCTCAGGGCACCAATGCCCTCGATCTCGATCGTGATTTCATCGCCCCTGTTCATGGGACCGATCCCTGATGGAGTCCCCGTTGCAATGACATCCCCCGGATATAATGTCATCACGGACGAAATGAATTCCACCAGATCGAACACGCCGAAGATGAGGTCTTCTGTCGATGAGAGCTGTCTGATTTCACCATTCAGGCGTGACGAAATGGTCAGGGCGTGCGGATTGTGCACATCGGTGACAATCCACGGGCCGATCGGGGAAAAGGTATCGAAGGATTTCGCCCGGGTCCACTGTCCATCGGCGATCTGTAGATCCCGCGCCGTCACATCGTTGAAGCAGGTGTAGCCGAGGATATACTCCCTTGCCTGATCTTTCCTGACATGGCTGCAGGTTCTGCTTATCACGACAGCGAGTTCGGCCTCGTAGTCTACCCTGCTCGAGCAGCTGGGATAGATGATCGTATCGTCGGGTCCGATGATGCTGCTGGAAGGCTTCAGGAACAAAAGTGGCTCCCGGGGAAGCTCCTGGGAAAGCTCTCTGGCATGATCCCGGTAGTTGAGACCCACGGCAACGATCTTGGATGGCTGAACAGGGGCGAGCATCCTAGCTATCTCCACCACTTCGGAGACACTCCCGGTATCCGGGGCCCAGCTCAAAAAAGAGATGCCGTCGTCGGTGGCATACCATCCGATGCTGTTGTCAGCAAAGAGAGCCCTGCCGACCTTCATGCGTTCAGGCCCAGCACATCCATCATGGTGTACAGTGCCGGTTGTCTGCCCATCACCCATCGAGCCGCTCTGAGAGCTCCCTGGACGAAATTCTGCCTGGTGTGTGCACGGTGCGTGATTTCGATGCGCTCGTTGTTTCCCGCAAAGAGAACCGTGTGATCCCCGACGATGTCTCCTGCCCGAAGACACTGGATCCCGATCTCCCCAGAAGGCCGCTGACCGATAAATCCATGACGCTCATACCTGGCTTTTTCAGAAAGATCACAGCCCCTGCCCCGGGCAATAGCCAGAGCGAGGCCTTTTGCCGTTCCTGAGGGGGCATCTTTTTTCAACCTGTGATGTGTCTCAACGACCTCTGCATCGTAGACCTCACCGAGAAGTCCCGCAAGTTCTTCAACGACCTTGAACATCACGTTCACGCCGATGCTCATATTGGGAGCAAGGACAATGGGCACAAAAGAAGCATCCTCAGTGATTCTCTGGAGCTCTTCTTCGGTAAATCCAGTTGTCCCGGTGATCAGCGCCTTCTTTCTGTTCTTTGCATAGGCTGCAGTGGCAAGTGTGACCTGCGGGAGAGAGAAATCAATGATAACATCACTGTCTACAAAAGCCTCTTCCCTGTCAGAGGTAACGAGAATCCCCTGCTCCGCAAGGCCCAGGCTCACTCCCATATCCTTGCCGATCCACGGATGTCCGAGCATCTCCAGACCTCCGCGCAGGGAAAGGTCGTCTGCCTCAATCACTCCCCTGGCAATGAGCGATCCCATACGCCCTGCAACTCCGACGACACCGACAGCGATCATGGTGACCCTCCTTCACAACCTCCTGAAAAACTCCTAAGAGACACATCCATAGTGTTTCAGGATTTCGGTGAGCCTGGCTCTATTATCCTGCGCCATGGTACACAGCGGAAGCTTGAACTCTTCGCTGATTTTCCCCATCAGGGCAAGCGCGGTCTTGACCGGGATCGGATTGGTTTCAAAAAACATCGCCTCGTTGATTTCCAAAAGATCGTAGTGGATCTTCCTCGCTGTAGCGACATCCCCTTTAAGCCACGCATCGATCATGGAGGAGACCTTTCCTGGCAGGACATTGGCGGTCACGGAAATGGCTCCTCTTCCCCCGACGCTGAGGATGGGAAAGTTCAGGGCATCCTCCCCGGAAAGCAGGCAGAACTCTTCACGGGTATCCCTCGCGATCCGGGAACACTTCACAAGGTCACCACTGGCCTCCTTGATGCCGACAATGGTATCGATCCTGGAAAGGGCGATCACCGTATCGACACCCATGTTCACTCCTGTCCTTCCGGGCACATTGTAGAGGATCTGCGGGATATCGCATGCGGCTGCCACTGCTGCATAGTGCTCGTAGAGACCTTTCTGGGTGGGCTTGTTGTAGTACGGAGTGATGAGCAGCGCCGCATCCGCACCCACATTCCTGGCGTGCCTGGTGAGACGGATCGCTTCATCCGTTGAATTTGAGCCTGTTCCTGCAATCACAGGGACTCTGCCTCCCACCTCATTCACCGCGATATCGACAACCCGCTCGTGCTCCTGGTGAGAAAGTGTTGCAGATTCTCCTGTTGTCCCGCAGGGAACGATACCCTTGATACCGGATGCGATCTGAAAGTTGATGAGCTCCCTCAAGGATCTCTCGTCAATGCTGCCGTTGAGAAATGGGGTCACAATGGCTACGATTGCTCCTGAAAACATCTCCTCTTCCTCCCGTATCAGCGAAGTGTGTCTGGAATCATCTCTCCGGCAACAAGATCTTCGTAGGTCTGCCTCTTGAATATCACAGAATAGGCGTCTCCATCTACCAGAACCTCAGGTGGCCTGGGCCTGGAATTGTAGTTGGAACTCATGGTGAATCCGTACGCTCCGGCGCTCATGACAGCGATCAGGTCTCCCCGGGCAAGGACAGGAAGATCACGGTCCTTTGCAAGAAAATCACTCGATTCACAGATGGGTCCCACGACATCGGCCTTCTCTGTCCTTGTCTCTGGAGCCTTACGTTCAACAGGCAGTATCTCATGATAGGCCCCGTAGAGCGCCGGCCTGATGAGGTCGTTCATGCCCGCATCTACAACAATGAAGGTCTTCTCGGGAGTTTCCTTCCGGTAGAGAACGCGGGTCACCAGGATGCCGGCATTACCCACGATCACCCTGCCCGGTTCAAAGATCAGCGTCATTCCGAGACCGCTGACAGTGTCGATGATGGCTTTTCCATACTCTCGGGGATGCGGAGGCTGCTCGTCGGAATACGTGATGCCGAGACCACCGCCCAGATCGAGGTATCGGAAGACTATACCCCGCTGTGCGAGTTCTTCGATGAGTATCTTGAGTCTCTCCACGGCATCGATGAAGGGCCTGACCTCGGTGAGCTGACTGCCGATGTGGCAGTCGATGCCCACTATCTCGATGTGATCCATCTCCCGGGCCCTGAGATACTGCGTCGTTGATGCCTCGATATCGATACCAAATTTATGGGACCTCAGACCGGTCGAGATATATGGGTGGGTCCGGGGATCGACATCGGGGTTTACCCGGATTGATATGGGAGCCTTTCTCCCAAGTTCTCCTGCACGGGCATTAATGACCTCGAGCTCCTGCTGACTCTCGATATTGAACATCATGATGCCCGCACTGATGGCCATGTCGATCTCTTCGGTGGTCTTGCCCACGCCGGAGTACACGATTTTGTCTGCAGGAATGCCGGCCTTCGTGGCCTTGTAGAGTTCTCCCCCCGAGACCACGTCTGCACCAAGGCCGTATCGGGTCATGAGGGAGAGGATCGCGAGGTTGGAATTCGCCTTCATGGCGAAACATGTCTGGTGGTCGATCGCCTTGTAGGGTTCTTCAAAGGCCTCAATGTGCCTGACGAGCGTGGGCATGCTGTAGCAGTAAAAAGGGGTGCCAACCTCACGGGCAATCCTGTCTAGCCGCACATCTCCGCAATGAAGAATTCCGCCGTGATAGCTGAAATCATGCATGGTTCTGCTCCCTTGTGCAGGCGCTTGCTCTCTCCTGTCTTAAAAACGGACAACCCTCGGCTCGGTAAGCCACTGCGAAGATTTGAACGTCAGTGAGACTCGGTATACCATGTACTCTGAGACGGGGCTGCTGTCTTTGAGCATGATCTCCCCAGGCTCCCGCAGATCAACTGCGTCTTTGGGGATGAGGTCATCCGTGCACGCAGGGCAGTCGTCGTTGGGTTTCCCCAGCAGGATCACTTCTCCCCCCGGGGCAGCACAGCGCACCGTGACGGTGACTTCTCCTTGAGAAACGTCCACGGACACTATCTCGACAGGATCAGGCTCTTCCGGCGGCAGCGGAGGAAGCTTCCTTCCGCAGCCCATGACGGCGAGCACTATGATAGAGAAAACAACAGCGCCCCTAGGTCTCATGACCCTGATCACCCAGAAAGGCCCGTGCATCCCTAAGGGCTTCCCTCACACGCTGACTGGCTGTCCCTCCGTAGCTCGTCCTTCGGTCTGCTGAAACCGCAGGCGTGATGATCGTGAGGATATCGGGCTCGAACAGGGGGCTGTAAGCCCTGAACTCTTCGATCCCCAGGTCCGCGAAGGTTTTTCCGTCCCTGATCAGAGCAGAGACCATCTCTCCGGTTATTCTATGGGCATCCCTGAAGGGCATGCCTTTTCCGGAGAGGTAGTCCGCAACGTCGGTTGCCGTGATGAACCCCCCGGACAGGGATCGCTCAATCTCCTGTTTCTTGAGCTCCATTGATTCAAGAAGCCCGCAGAAGACCCGCAGGCATCTGTTGATCGTGTCCAGCGAATCCATGATTGGACGCTTGTCTTCCTGCATATCGCGGTTGTAGGCAAGGGGCAGCGCCTTCATGGTTGTCAGGAGCGAGATGAGATGTCCATAGACCGAACCCACCTTGCCTCGGACAAGCTCCGCCACATCGGGATTCTTCTTCTGGGGCATGATGGAGCTTCCGGTGCTGTACGAATCGTTCAGCTCGATGAAAGAAAAAGGCTGGGAATTCCAGAGAATGATCTCCTCTGCCATGCGGCTGAGGTGCATCATGATCATGGCGCAGATAAAAACCGTTTCGATGGCAAAATCCCGGTCGCTCACTGCATCGACGGAATTCCTCAGCGGTTCTGAAAAACCCAGTTCGCCCGCGGTCATGAAGCGGTCAATGGGGTGCGGTGTACCGGCCAGTGCCGCACTGCCCAGAGGACATTGGTTGACGCGTTTTTCCCCCTGTTCGATGCGCTCCAGATCCCTGCGGAACATCTCGAAATAGGCAAGCATGTGATGGGCAAAGGAAAGGGGCTGCGCGTGCTGAAGATGGGTCATGCCCGGAATGATGGTATCGATGTGTTCCTCCGCACGTTCAAGAATAATGTTCATGAACGTCCTGAGTTCTGTTTTCAGCCTCTCGAGTTCCTCGCGCACAAAAAGCCTGAGATCCGTGGCCACCTGGTCGTTTCTGCTTCGGGCTGTATGCAGCTTCTTGCCGGCCTCTCCGATCCTTTGGGTCAGTTCGGTCTCGATGTTCATGTGCACGTCTTCAAGGGCCGGGTCAAACCGGAACGCGCCGGAGACGACCTCGTTCCTGATCTCTTCGAGGCCGCCGATGATCTGCGAAGCCTCCTCGCCGGCGATGATCCCCGTGGAGACCAGCATACGCGCATGAGCAATGCTGACCTCGATGTCCTGCAGAGCGAGACGATAGTCGATGCTCACGGATTCGGTGAATCGCTCCACCTCCGGGTGAATCTGGGTCCGGAATCTTCCTGACCAGGGTTTGTCCGTCATGACGTCACACGAGCCCTCATCCTGAGGCGAAGCGAGTTGAGCCTGATGAAGCCTGCAGCATCTTTCTGATCGTAGACCTGGTCCTCATCAAAGGTCGCTATCTCGGGATTGTAGAGAGATTTGTCCGCTCTCCTGCCGGTAATCATGCAGGTTCCCTTGTAGAGTTTGAGCCTGACATCACCGGTGACACCCTTCTGGGATTCGTCGATGAGTTTCTGGAGAACCTCCCGCTCAGGGGCAAACCAGTAGCCGTTGTAGACAAGGGATGCATACCGCGGCATGAGTTCGTCCCTCAGGTGCATGACTTCTCTGTCCATGGTGATCTGCTCGATCCCCCGGTGGGCGACCTTCATGATGGTTCCTCCAGGGGTTTCATAGACTCCGCGCGACTTCATACCCACGTAGCGGTTCTCCACGATGTCAACACGGCCGATGCCGTTTTCACCTCCGATCCTGTTCAATTCACCAAGGAGCGCGGCAGGGCTCATCTCCACCCCGTCAATGGCCACCGGATCGCCATCGAGAAACGAGATCACGATGGTCTTGGGGGTATCCGGGGCTTGTTCCGGGGAACAGGAGAGCACGAACATCTCTTCATCGGGCTCGTTCCAGAGATCTTCGAGGATTCCCCCTTCGAAGCTGATGTGGAGCAGGTTTCTGTCCATACTGTAGGGTTTTTTCTTGGTGACGGGCACCGGTATGCCGTGCTTCTGCGCATAGTCGATCATCTTGTCACGAGACCGCAGGGTCCATGCGTCCATTTTCCAGGGAGCGATGACCTTGATGCCGGGATCGAGTGCCCAGAATGTCAGCTCGAATCTCACCTGGTCATTCCCCTTGCCGGTTGCCCCATGGGCGACGGCTCTCGCTCCTTCTTTGCGGGCAATGTCCATGATGCGTTTTGCGATGAGCGGCCTGGCAAGCGATGTTCCCAGGAGATAATGACCTTCATAGGCCACATCGGCCCGGTAGGCCGGAAACACGTACTCCCGCACGAATTCTTCTTTCAGATCCTCGATGTAGATCTTCGATGCCCCGGTCTGTAGTGCCTTATCTTCCAGGCCGTCGAGCTCTTCTGCCTGCCCGACATCAGCCACACAGCAGATCACCTCGTAGTTGAACTCGTATTGGAGCCACTTCAGGATCACCGAGGTATCAAGACCACCGGAATATGCCAAGACGACCTTTTCTGATGCCATAAGTTACTCCTTTTTCTCTCGTAAAAAATAGTCCAGGATGGCTTCCTGAACATAGAGCCTGTTCAACGCCTGTTCCCACACGATGGATCTGGGTCCCTCCAGAACATCCTCGGTGACTTCTTCACCACGGTGTGCCGGCAGGCAGTGCATGAACACGGCATCGGGGGCAGCAACACCCATGAGAACCTCATCAACCTGGTAGGAGGAAAAGGCCTTTGCCCGGGAGGGCACCTCGTTCTCCTGACCCATGCTTGCCCAGACATCGGTGTTCACCGCAACCGCATCCCGGGCGGCATCTCTGGGGTCTTGCATCACAGAAATCCGTGCCCCGGCTCTGCGGGCAGCCTGAAGGACTGCTTCATCCGGCTCGTAACCCTTGGGACATGCAAGCGCAAGTTCGAACCCCAGGACAGCGGCCGCGTTGATCCACGAATTAGCCACGTTGTTTCCGTCGCCTATCCAGGCGACCTTCCTCGCTGAGAGGTTCACCACTCGTTCTGACAGGGTGAAACAGTCCGAGAGAACCTGGCACGGGTGGAGCAGATCGGTGAGCGCGTTGATCACGGGGACACGGGCAAAGAATGCCATCTCCTCGATCCTGGTGTGTTCGAAGGTCCTCATCACAATGGCGTCGCAGTAGCCGGCGAGAATCCGTGCCGTGTCCTTGAGTGGTTCACCCCGTCCCATCTGGGAACTCTCTGCCGCAAGCACCACAGGGTGTCCACCCATGCGGGCAATGCCCACCTCGAAGGAGATGCGTGTCCGGGTGGACGCCTTTTCAAACACGAGCACCACGGCTTTCCCGGCCAGGCTTCTTCCGGGCATTCCGCGCCTGTTTTCCCGTGCTTTCTCAAAGATACGGCCGATTTCTTCACGGGTGAGATCCAGGATGGAGAGAAAATCCTTTTTCTTCATCACAGCCCCTTTTCCGTCAAGAGCGCATGGATGGTTTCTATGGCACGATCCAGCTCTTCAAAGGAGATGACCAGGGGAGGAACGAGCCTGAGGATGGTTCCCTGGATCACGTTGAGCAGGATCCCGTGCTCGATGCCGGCTATCGGCAGGAAGGAAACATCGTGGTCGAACTCAACTCCCACCATGAGACCTCTTCCCCTGACCTCACGGATACCCGGGTGGGCTACCATGAGGGACTCGAGCTTTTCGGTGAGGTACCTGCCTTTTTCGCGGGCTGTTCCCGCGATGTTCTGATCAAGTATCGTGGTCAGCGTTGCATGCGAGCAGGCCATGGCGAGCGGGTTTCCCCCGAAGGTTGTGGCATGGGTCCCGGGGCCGAAGGATGCGGCGACACGCCTCCTTGCGATCATGGCGCCCACGGGGAATCCGTTGCCCAGGGCCTTTGCAAGGGTCATGATATCCGGCTCGATCCCCTCGTGCAGGTAGCCGAATAATTTCCCTGTCCGTGCAAGACCCGTCTGCACTTCGTCGAGGATCATGAGGACCCCGGTTGCATCGCAGAGCTCACGCACCCTCCTGAGGTAGCCCAGGGGCGGCACCCGCACCCCCCCTTCACCCTGGATCGGCTCCAGCATCACGGCACCCACCTCGTCGGTGATTGCCTCCTTCAGGGCATCACTATCACCGTAGGGGACGGTGGAGAACCCCCGGGGTATGGGATCAAAGCCCTGCCTGAACCTGGTCTGGCCGGTGGCGGCAAGTGTGGCCAGGGTTCGTCCGTGGAACGATCCCTCACAGGTGATGATGTGCGGACCCCTGCTCCCATTGGAATTGCAGTGCTTCCTGGCGAGCTTGATGGCAGCCTCGTTTGCCTCGGCGCCGGAGTTGCAGAAGAACACCTCTGCATCGAAACTGTTTTCCACGATCAAGGCAGCGAGCGTTTCCTGCTGGGGGATTGCATAGAGATTGGAGCAGTGAAAAAGCTGTGATGACTGGTTCTGCAGGGCTGCAACCACCGAAGGATGGGCATGGCCGAGGTTGCACACGGCGATGCCTGCGACCAAATCGAGGTACTCCCTGCCTGCCTCGTCATAGAGCGTGCAGGACTGTCCCCGCACGATCCTCACCGGGAGTCGCCCGTAGGTGTTCATCACATGGTGTGTCATGGCTCCTCCTTCACGATCTGGGTGCCGATTCCCGAATCCGTGAACAGCTCCAGCAGCATGGAGTACGGGACCCTGCCGTCCACGATGTGAGCCTTCTTCACCCCTGCCTGAAGCGCCTTCATGCAGCACTCCACCTTGGGGATCATGCCTCCGGTGACAACGCCGGAACTGATGAGCTCTGGGATCTCGGAACAGGTGAGGCTGGAGAGGAGCGTTCCCTTTCCATCGAGCACACCGGCCTCATCGGTGAGGATGATGAGCTTTTCAACCTTGAGATGTCCGGCGATTTCGGCGGCAACGGTATCGGCATTGATGTTGTAGGTGAGGCCGTCTGCCCCCACCCCCGAGGGAGCGATCACGGCGATGAATCCCGCCTTGTCTACGGCTTCGATGATCTCGGTATCGATCCCGGTCACCTCGCCCACATGCCCCATATCGATCTCGGTCTGCGAGATTCCGTCCGCTCCTTTTCGTGAATAGAAGAGCTTTCGCGCCTTTATCAGGGAGCCGTCTTTCCCCGAGAGACCCACGGCGCGGCCGCCCTCGGCATTGATAAGATTCACGATCTCTTTATTGATTCCCCCTGCAAGCACCATTTCCACCACGTCCATGGTCTTTGCATCCGTGACGCGCTTGCCGTCGATGAAGTTCGACTTGATGCCCATTTGATCGAGCATGGTGCTGATCTGCGGGCCGCCCCCGTGAACCACCACCACGTGAATCCCGATGTAGTGGAACAGAATGATCTGCTGGGCAAACAGACGTTTCAGCGCCGTGTCCACCATGGCGTGACCACCGTATTTCACCACGATGCGCCTGCCTCGAAAATCGCGGATGTAGGGAAGCGCTTCGACAAGGATCTTCGCCTGCTGGATGGCCTGGGCAATCGCGGATTTTTCAATCATCATCGACACCGGTTCAACCTCCGTATTCCCGCATCATTTCTCGTATGCAGGAAAATCGTTGTATTACCTAAATCTGCGTGAAAAGTGAAGGGGAAATATGGTCCGTTCTGCCGGAGACCGCAGTCTCCGGCCTGGCTATCGAGTTTCCCTGGTTGATGTATCGATTGTTCCGCTGAGAACACCTCAGGCAGCCCAGCGATCAAGCGCCTGGGCTCCTGCTGCTATGGCCGTATCGATAATGGTTCGACAAAGCTGCGATCTGTGCATGTAATCCTGGAAATCGTCCCACCCTGTAAAGGATTTTCCTGTGATTTCAGAGCACTCGATGCTTCCTGCCGTTTGCTCCATACAGGCGAGTACAACGTCTTTGCCAATGGCAAAGGTCTCGGGCATGCCGTTCGGGTGCCTGCGCAGGAGATTGAGATGTCCCTCCACGAATTTCTTTATGGTGATCGGCGGCAGCATGGATCGGATATCCCACCCGAAGGCAAGATTGACGGCCATGATCGCACCTGCCATGGCCCCGCACATGCCGCCTTTGAGCCCTACTCCCCCATCGAGCACGTACGCGATGTCTTCCAGGAGGTGGTATCCGACTCCACACGTCTCGCGGATACCCTGCAGCACAGCCGTTGCACAGTGGATTGCGTCCTCGTCCGCGGAGTCCTGATCCTCAGGGAACGGCTCAGGATCGACCTTCTCCTTCATGTACACATACTGCATGGCCTGATCGATGTGCCATAGGCAGCGTCCAATCCTCTCTCCGGGAAGAAAGTAGCGGAGTTGCCCCTTCATCTGGTAGAAATCCACCCCGGTCCGCTCCCTGCACAGCGTGGTGCCGAAACGCGCCCGGAACCAGTCGACGTATGCCCCTACCCGTCTCATCACCTCTTTCTGACCCGGCAGCCCCTCCTGCCGCACCTGTTCAAGGTGCATGAGGGCAATGCCGAGAGATCCGCCTGTCACCACACCGCAGGTCGAACCACGTGCCACGAGCCCTCCCTCCAGGCCGGTAGCAGCCTTGAGAACGGTGTCCTCCCTGTTCGGGATCATGTCCTGGACGACCTCCAGGGACGCCAACGCTCAATTCAGGTCTTTGATGAGAAACAGACTTCCCCTGATACCCCAGGAAAAAGAATTACTCATGGCTCCTCCTCTTTCATCAACAGCACGAATCTATTGCGCACTGGCTGCGCACTGCCACCAACACCACACGAGTCTATTACAT
>DSBG01000120.1 GCA_011046135.1 Deltaproteobacteria bacterium | reverse complement strand
GAATGGAACTCTACCGCGAGGCAATCAGGAAGCATCCGGAACTCAAAGGGCGATTCATGTTCATTACCGGTGACACGTATGATTTTCAGGTCAAGGAGTTCCTTGAAAGCACCGGTGTGGTATACCTGAGAAAGCCTTTTCGGATCAGTGAACTCAGGGATATCGTACGCAAGCAGGTTCAGCACGGGGTGGTGGCAGAGTGAAAAAACGACGCATCCTCGTCGTCGATGATGAGGAAATCATACGATACTCCCTGGTAAACATCCTGTCGAGCCGTGGGTTTGAAGTCGACGAAGCCTCGACGGCTGAAAAGGCACTGGAGCTTCTCTATAAGAAGAGCTACCACCTTGTTATCACTGATCTTGTACTTCAGGGCCTCGGCGGTCTTGAACTCCTTGAGAACGTGAAGGTCATTTCGCCGAAGACGATTGTGATCGTGATTACGGGGTATGGTTCGCTCAAAAGTGCCATTGCCGCTCTCAGGCTCGGCGTCTATGATTATCTCCTCAAACCCTGCGATGAGAGTGAACTGATGCTGCGCATCGAGCGGGCTCTGGAGATGCAGGGGTTCGGTATGGAACAGAAACGCCTCCAGGAACTCAATGCCATCACCAAAACCACCGTCACGCTCTCTGACAAGATCAACACCCCGTTGAACGTCATCCTGGGAAATATTGAGATGCTCCAGGTATCTCCTGATCTCGAGGGAAAAGAAAAGGTGCAGGGAACACTCAAGGTCATTGAAGAACAGGTCTTCGGAATCAAGGATGTGATGGACAAGCTTGCAAGGCTTACCAGCGCACAGGCGATGAAACACACGACCATGAAAGACTACGAGATTATTGATTTGACATCTGGAAATGGTGATGATTAATTCAAAGGAGATCCTTGTAGTGGATGATTCCCATGACCTCACCCGGGTCATTGCCGAGTTCCTCGCACTGCACGGGTACCACGTCCATGTCGCCCATGACGGATTCCAGGCGCTCTCACGCATGCAAGAGCAGGCCGTGGATGTGGTTGTCAGTGATATCCACATGCCCAACATGGACGGATTTACCCTTATGGGTGAGATAAAGAACAGATATCCGGAGACAGCCGTTATTCTGATCACCGGGTTCAGTATCACCGAGGCAAAGAGGATGGCGTTAGAAAAAGGAGCGGATGCCTTTGTAGCAAAACCCTTTCAGCTCAAAGAACTCAAAACTGCAATCGAGGCTGTTTCCGTGCCGGTTGCATAATTCCGTGACCACAGCAGGAGGAATCCATGAAAAAGAGAGAAGTGAAGAAACCCCAGAGAATCCTCAGCTATATCGATTTCGGCAAGCACAGCACCTACCTCGTCGATTATGCATACCAGCTCTCACGACTCATTGATGCAGAATTGTACCTGTTGCACACAGTAACTGACTTCAAGAGGGCCGCGGGGTTCTATGTCCCCCACATCAATACGGACAAAATCGAGGAAGAGATAATCCAGGCAGCAAAGGACAAGCTCTACAGTATCTGCAAACAGATCGTGGGAGACAAGATCGATTCGGGTCACCGCATCGTCCACAGGGGAAATCCCATCGACGTCATAAATGAGGTGATTTTCGAGAAGCAGATAGAACTCTTGCTCCTTTCGCATGAGGTCTCCAGCGGCACATTCTCTGGGTTCAGAACGGATTTCGCCGAAAAGTTCATGAAGAATCCCTCGATTCCCTTTCTGGTTATTCCCATCAAGGCAGCGTAATGGATGTCACCATGGCTGCGAGGGACGCTCTTTCCATGCGTCCGTCAACAGTGACCATGGCGATGTGCGGTTCTCTGAACACAAGGGCAAGGGACTGAAATTCTGTTGAAAAGATGATTACCTGATCATCCCGTGGGATAAAAATGGCTGCTTCCGGAGCATCCTTGACCCAGGGAGGGATGAGTCCTGCCTTGGCGCCCATCAGCGTTGGATTGTACTTTTTCTTCAGAATTTTTTCCATGAGTTCGAAGGAGCCCATGGATGCTTCATCTCCGATAAAGGCCCTGATGAAGGGATTACGCAGCGACTGTCTCCAGGATGTTTCCCGGGGCAGCCCAGTGAACACCTCGATTTTTCCCCGTATTTTTTCCTGAGGAGAAAAAAATTCCCACCCGCTCTCAACCGTTTCAAGAGAGACTCCCTGGGGAATGCACAGGGAGCACCCATCAAGGGTCACGTGTTCGCACGCCTCCGGACCGGTGTCGATGGGGATTGGTGTGAGGAAGAGTTGTGGAGAATTTTGGGAGGCAATCAACAGGTAGAATGCATAGATCGAAAGTGCGATGATGGTAATTCCGATGATGTATTGAAGACCCGGGTTGCCGCTGGCTCTCAAAACCATTTCGGATGGATGGGTTTATAGGAGCTTGTGGAGTGTCTTGACAAGGTCATATCATCTCTCTGTGGGGGATGAGGCAGGTAATCCTGGGGAGCTTCCTCGGGACGGGCATGGTCCTGGTGGGGTTCTTCGGTGCTGGCGGCTTTCCCCTTCATGGAGCGCTGGCCGATGAATTTCATGACGGAGGGGAGGATGATAAATAACACGAGGAGGATAAGAATGCTTACGATTGAATTGTCACCCATTGCATCCTCATACCACAAAGTAGGTGGGGGAAAAAGGAGTTTTTCACAATAGACGATTTTGATACATCAGGACGGGTTCTCCCCTCGTTGAAAAACCGTCAGGATACTTCCTGAATAGGGGGACTGAGAACACACGATGCGTTCATGGTGTCAGGGCACCAAGTATTTCTGCCCATACGGCATTCATGCCGTCTCCAGTCTGCGCTGATGTCAGGACAAATGGCGCGCTGCACTGCTCCGATAACTCCTTGAGGCGTTTCCGTCTCTGTGCTGTGTTCACCTTGTCTGCCTTGGTGGCGACAAGGACGGCCTTCATTGATGAAGCACGGGCAAGCTCGAGGATCATGTGTTCCTCGTCCTTCAAGTCTCTTCGGATATCAACAAGAAGGAGCAGGAGCCTGATGTCTTTTTCACCGAGCAGATAGGTCCTCAAGAGCTGTTCCCACGCGTTCTTCATCTCGCGTGAAACCCGTGCATACCCGTATCCCGGAAGATCAACGAGATACAGGGGAGGGCGGCCCACGAGATCGACCTCAAAGAAATCAACCGTTCTCGTCTTGCCCGGTTGCTTGCTGGTTTTCACGAGCGCTTTCCGGTTGAGCAACCGGTTGATCAGCGACGATTTCCCCACGTTTGACCTGCCGGCAAAAGCACACTGGGGGTGTCGCGGCAGGCGCTCCGGGAAGCGGCCTACATATCGTGCATCCCGGATCTTTATCATCACAATCCCTGGAGATATCGTGCAATGCGCAAAACACCTTCCCTGATGTTGGATTCAGAGTTGGCGTAGGAAAAGCGGAGATAGTGTGCCGCAGTGGGTCCGAAATCGATTCCCGGGGTAACACCAACCCCGGTGTTCGTCAGGATGTCCATGGCGAGCTGGTACGAGTCGCGGGAGAAGGACTCCATGTTTACCAGGACATAGAATGCCCCCGTTGGCTCGACCTCGACAGGAAGGGAGTGCCGGGACATCTCTTCGAGGATGGCGAGTCTGCGCCGGGAAAAGATCTCTCTCATGCGCTCCACCTCTTCTGTCGCCTCGGTCAGTGCAGCGATTCCCGCCCACTGGGCGATGGATGGTGCACAGATCATCAGGTTCTGCTGGATCTTCTGTGCCGTTCTGATAAGATGCTTCGGGAACACGGCCCACCCGAGCCTCCACCCTGTCATGGCATATGCCTTGGAGAATCCATTGATGACGATGGCGTTGTCGGTATATTCGAGGGCGGTATGCTGGTTCCCTGTATAGACAAGACCATGGTAGATTTCGTCGGAAATGACGGGGAGTCCGACGTTGGCGAGCCCCTTGAGGTGTTCTTCATCAAGGCACACCCCTGTCGGGTTGGCTGGAGAGTTTACCATGATTGCCCGCGTGGAACTGCCCAGGCACGCACGAACCGTATCTGGATTCAACTGGAAGCCCTCGTTGCTCCCGGTGGGAATGAGCCGTGGGCGGGCATTGATGATTCTGATGAAGTTCGGATAGCAGGCATAGTAGGGATCGCTCAGAATGACTTCGTCTCCAGCGTCAACGAGGCATGCGATGGCCATCAAAAGGGCCGGGGAGCTCCCTGCGGTCACCATCACCTGCTCCGGGTCAATCTTCACCCGGTAGGTCTTCTGGTAGTGTTCACAGACAGCATCCCTGAGTTCAGGGATTCCGAGGGAGTGGGTGTAGTGAGTCCTTCCCTCTTCCATGGCCTTTATGGCAGCCTTGCGGATACAGTCCGGGGTATCGAAGTCAGGTTCTCCCACCTCGAGGTGGATGATGTCGCGACCAGTGATGGCGAGACCGTTGGCCTTCTCCATGACATCCATTACGAGAAACGGGGTGATGAGCTGTGCCTGTTGAGAGATCTGCATGATGTTCCTATAGCAGAGCTGTTTCTGCAGGGTCAATTCTTCTTCTGGAGCGTGTGATCATTCTGGTTCACCCTCCTGATCATCTTCCTCGAGGGCTTTCAGAACTCTGATGACCTGGGCCTCTGTTGACTTGAGGCGATTCTTGAGAAATGTGATCGTTTTTGCTGCAGAGGATACGGTCTCCTCGAGTTCGTCGATGGGGATTTCTCCCCGGTTCATTTTTTCCAGGATTTCTTCGAGTTCGCGGAGCATGTCCGAATAGGGTTTCTTCTGTTTTTTCATCGTCACTCCTTGCCGGTAACCGAGCTCAGGATTTTACCTTTGTGTACCAAGGTGGTGATGGTCTCTTGGATACCCACGGCCGACGTATCAGTGATGGGCTGTCGAAGGCTGTTCAGGGTGATGGAGTAGCCGCGCTTGAGGATTTCGGAAGGTCTCATCAGGGAGAAGAAGCTCTCCAGTGCCAGGAGCTGCTCCCGCTGATCCCCGAGGATGCCCAGGGTACACTGGTGAAGGGCCGACTGCAGCCTGAGAAGCTGCCCCCTCTGATGAGAAAGTCTCTCCATGGAGAGTCTGTAAAGAATATGGCCCGTTGTCTGCAGGCGATACCCCGCGGTGTCGATCCATCGTTTCGTGACATGAACGAGGTTTGTTCCCAGGGAACTCACCATTCGCTGGATGTCGGCGAGAACACGCAGCGAAGTCTCTCCGAGGGCTTCCTGCACCTCCTCGAGAAACATCCAGACAGCATCGGTCTTTTCAACCAGTGAGACTGCAACATCCGTGGGAGTTACGAAGTGTGTGTGCGCGACCATGTCAGCCACGCTCAAGTCTATTTCATGGCCGATACCGGTGAGTACCGGTTTGCTGCTAAGGGCGATGGCTTTGCACACGGCAAGATCATCGAAGGAGAACAGGTCTGTCCTCGCCCCGCCACCGCGGATGATGGCGATGGTGTCCACGGCGGGATCTTTTTCCAGGGTGTGCAGTGCCCGGACCACTTCCCGGATCGTCCGCCCTCCCTGCATATAGGTGTCACAGAGGGTTATTCGGAAGGCATAGCCGCTTTTTTTGAGAATGCTGATGAAATCGTTATAGGCGGCTGAAGCGTAGGACGTTATCAGGCCGATATTCAGGGGCGGGGATGCGATTGAATGGCCCTTGTTTGTGTTCATGAGCCCCGCGTTCCTCAACGATTCGATCGTCTGTGCACGCTTCCTCTCGATTGCACCCAGGGTGTATGACGGGTCGATCTCCGAAATGATGAGCTGATACCGTCCCTCCTTGACATAGAGGTCGACTCGCGCGCGTGCCTTGATCTCGAGCCCTGATACAAGATCAAAGCGATCGAATCCCTGGGCCTGGAGGGTTCTTCTCCAGGTCAGGAGAGATCCCTTGAAAAAAGCGCAGTTCACTTTTGCAACGTACTGTTCCGTAGTTCCGGAGGGTTTCTCCACCAGATCGAAGTAGATATGTCCGGATTTTGTGTGAACCTTCAGGCCCTGGATCTCTCCCACCACCCAGACCTCGGGCCCGAAGAAACTCTTGAGTGCATCCTGCGCGAGCTCGTTGAGCTGGCTAACCCGAAAACAGTTCACAGCCATAGCCATAACAGAAACCATTGAGAATACGCAAGCATTCCCATCGTTGACAGGGTCCGATCCAAACGGTACAAGGCATACCAGGCAGTCCCAAGGAGATGCGTATGGAATATCAGTTTTTACAGGTTGCTGTCGAAGGGGAAATCGCTACCGTGGAATTGAACCGCAAGAGGGAGCTCAATGCCCTTTCAAGCGAGATGCTCAGGGAGATTACCGATGTCTTTGGCAGGGTCATTCCAGACCTCAAAGACGTGAGACTGATCATTCTCACCGGGGGAGATGATTGTTTTTCCGCCGGAATGGACCTGAAGGAAGTCCCGTATTTTTCGGGGGAGGAAGTCGCCCGGTATTTCAAGCTCGGTGTTGAGATGTATTCCATGCTCCTGGATTGCGACAGGATACTCATTACAGCCGTCAGCGGTATCGCCTTTGGCGGAGGGTTCAATCTCGCCCTGATGGGGGATATCATCATCGCCTCCGAGAGCGCGATTTTTGCTCATCCCGAGATAAAATACGGCTTTAATCCACTGCTTACGCCCCTGGTTTCCCGTATCGGCATCGCGAGGGCCAAGGAACTCACCCTCAGGGGAGAACCCATCGGTGCCCGAGAGGCATACACCATTGGACTCGTCAACAGAGTGGTCGAGCCGGAGCGCTTCCAGGACGAGGTGTTCAGCGTTGCACGTCAGCTCGTCAACAGATCTCCGGATGTTGTCAGGGCGATCAAGCGCAGCTTCGATGTGGTCACACGCCTCGATGCCCGGGCTGCCATCGAGTACGAACTCGAGATGACCTCCATGCTCTTCAACATTCGGGGTGATGTCCGCGAAAAGATGAGGGAGGTCATCAGTCGCAAGGGGCATGGAAAAGACTGAGTGCGCTTCCCGGAGACTGGACCCCCTCGAACTCTATGAGGTCCTCTCCGCCTGGTATGGCCCTTCCCGATGGTGGCCCGGGGAAACCCCCCTCGAGATCATGGTCGGGGCGGTTCTCACCCAGAACACGGCGTGGAAAAATGTAGAGAAGGCCATCGCATGCCTGAAGTCCGAGGGAATGCTCGATATCGAAAAGCTCCACGTTGCAGAGCAGAACCTGGTAGCCTCACTCATCCGTTCATCGGGGTATTTCAACATCAAAGCCAAGAGACTGAAAAACCTCATCTCCACGGTCATGGAAGAAGCGGCAGGCGATCTGGCAGAGTTCTTCGACCAGGATGCATTGTCCTTGAGATCGTCTCTTCTCGCAGTCAACGGCATCGGTAAAGAGACGGCCGACAGCATCTGCTGCTACGCTGCTGACAAGCTCATCTTCGTGGTTGATGCCTACACAACACGGATCCTTGCCCGGCATGGAGTGATAGAAAACGGCTGTGAGTACGACAGGATCAGATCTCTCTTCGAATCAGGCCTGCCCAGGGACCTGCAGGTGTATAAAGACCTGCACGCCTACCTGGTTTTTGTGGGCAAGGATCACTGCAGGAAGACAAGAGCCCTGTGCGAGAAATGTCCGCTCGCTCGGTGGTCATGATGCGAGTCTGGCGTGAGTGCTTCGTTCACCGGACACATCCGGGAACGGGATCTTGAAATGAATAAGACAGGTTTTTGAAAACAGCAGGAGTTGCCTCAAAGGGTTCGAGAATGCAGGACTTTGACATCATCATAATAGGCGGGGGTCACGCAGGCGCAGAAGCAGCGCTCGCTGCAGACAAGCTCGGAATGAATGTGGCCCTGTTCACCATCAACCTGGACACCATCGGCCGGATGCCGTGCAGTCCCTCTGTGGGAGGGCTTGCCAAGAGCCACCTTGTCAAAGAGATCGATGCCCTGGGAGGGATCATGGCGGAAGTGGCGGATGAAACCTCCCTCGGGTACCGGGTGCTCAATACCAAAAAAGGGCCTGCCGTGCGCGCAACAAGGACCCAGAACGACCGGGTGCTCTACGAGCAAACGGTCAAAACGAGGATCGAGAACAGCGGAATTCATCTTCGGCAGGCACGCATCGATTCCATCGACGTCAAGGATAGTCATGTCATAGGGGTGAGGGACAGAACAGGGTGTTTCTATTCTGCCCCCGCCATCATTATCACCGCAGGCACGTTTCTCTCAGGATTGATTCACATCGGCGAGGATCACATTCCTGCAGGCAGGGCAGGGGAAGAGGGCTCCTATGAACTTGCCGACTGCCTGAAGGAACTGGGCTTTTCCCTGGGCAGGCTCAAGACAGGGACGCCTCCCAGGCTCCATATGGACACGATTGATACCGCAGCCCTTGACCGTCAGGACCCGGAGGAAGGGGTCATGCCGCTGGGCTTGAGTTCAAAAAAGTCAGGCCTGCCACAGCTCCCGTGCTACATGAGCAAGACAACACCATGCACGCATGAAATCATCAGGAGGAACATCGAACTGAGCCCCCTGTATTCGGGGGCCATTACGGGAACCCCTGCCAGGTACTGCCCTTCCCTCGAAGACAAGGTGATGCGGTTCGGTGATCGGCAGGGACATCAGATCATCATAGAACCGGAGGGTGCATCCACCAGGGAAGTCTATGCATCCGGTCTGGGCAACTCGCTTCCCCTCGAGATCCAGTGGGAAATCGTTCATTCCGTACCGGGGCTGGAAAAAGCGGAGATCCTGAGGCCTGCCTATGCCATCGAGTACGTGTTCATCCACCCGACCCAGCTTTTAAGGACCCTGGAAACAAAGCGCATCAAGGGACTCTACCTCGCCGGGCAGGTCAACGGTACCTCGGGATACGAGGAGGCCGCCTCCCAGGGTCTCATGGCAGGAATCAATGCTGCAATCAAGCTCAAAGGTGAGTCCCCCTTCATCCTGGACAGATCGCAGGCATACACCGGGGTGATGATCGATGATCTCGTCACCCGGGGAACACGTGAACCGTACCGTATGTTTACCTCGCGATCAGAGTACCGGCTCATGCTCAGGGAAACCAATGCCCTGCTGCGGCTTTCCCGATCTGCAAGCAGCCTGGGGCTGATATCGCAACAGCGGTTCGAGCACGTGCAGGAGCTCCTCGGAGAGATTGAAGCGATGCGCTCGTACCTGTCCCGCACCATGGTGGTGATTCCTCGGGACCTGCCCGCTCTCGCGCCGAGTAGAAACGCACCATCCGAGAGGATAAGCCTTGAACAACTCTTGAAGCGTCCGGAAGTCAGCCTCGATACCCTCAAGGATCACGGTCTTTTCCCCGGGGGGAGTCGCCTTGCCCAGGTGGAGGCCGAAGTGCAGATCAAGTACGAGGGGTACATTACCCGGCAACTTAAGGATATCGAGAAGATCAAGGAGATGGAACAGGTCAGGATTCCTCATGGATTCGATTACCAGAGCGTTTCGGGGCTCTCCAATGAACTCAGGAAAAAGCTCGACGAGATCAGACCCGAAACCCTCGGACAGGCAGCGCTGCTTGAAGGGATGACCCCTGCCGGCCTCCAGGCACTCCACATGGGGATCAGAGTGAAACGTTCCTGACCGCTGCGAGGATTCCAGCCTGTCTCTTGAATACGTAGTGCTGGAGATACTGAATGTCCGAAGGATGGAAATGGAAGCTCAGCCCGTAATCAGTGATCCCTCCCGACGTGGCTGATTTGAATACCACCGTTGCCGACCCGATGTATACCTGGTTCCTGGGCAGGACCAGGGTCACCTGATACACGCAGTTCTCTTCCAGGCCGTCGTAACCCGAGGTCACTCCCGCACCCCCCTCGCTGATGTCTTTTACCCTGATGCCGAGGGTCTTGTGGTTTCCCGGCAGGATATACAGAGTGACAGGATCTTTCGGATCAGGCTCGACACGGAAGTAGTTTCGTTTCTGTTCATAGACCGAATCAGGAAGGAAAACCGTCATTTTCCCCCTGCGGGCGGAGTGCACCACGAGATCGAATCCATGGGTCTGTCCTTCCTGGTTCAGGTACCCCGAGATGGGGGCATTCCCTCCGAGCTGGTTATACAGGGCAATACTCTCCTCGGGGCTGAAGTTGTCCAGTATGAGCTTGGTCTCGATTTCGCCCACCAACTGTATGATATCACAGGTTATGGTAAGGGTAGGCAGATCTTCTCTGAACTGACAGGTGAGCATGAGCTTTGATCGACTTTTGAGCACGCTTCTGAACAGTTCCCTGATCACGTCTTGATTCTGCATGAGTGCAATCTTGGGGGTTGTGAAGATGGGCTGAGGGGATTCCTCCTGTTTCGTTGAGAAAGACTGCTGCTTCTGGAGAAAGGTGATGAACCCCAGGACCATGGATTTGGAGAGCCGTGACGTATCGAGAAACACAACCCCCTGAGAGGCGTAATCAAGGAGATTCATCTGGATGATTTCACCGCTCGTATAGATGAGAATCGGTCCGGTGATTCCCCTGTTCCGGATATGACCTACGAGTTCAGAAAAATTTCTGAAATAGGGAAGGACGACGAGATCCTTTGGAGATCCGTCCTTGAGCAGTTCATAGAGGAGATCCTTGAGTTTGGAGATTCTGCACGGAAACTCGGTTCCCCGTATCCCGAGGTCTGACGCGTCCTGGTCGGTTATCCACACACGTGCAGGATCATCCATGGGTTCTCCGGTTACATCATGCCCAGCTCCCGAAGTTTTTCTTCAGCAAGGGCTCCGAAGAGCCCCATGGGATCGAGGCGCATGACTTCTTCCAGGTGGTGCTTTGCCTTTGCCATATTTCCCATTTTGATGTAGAGCATGGCGATCTCCCAGTGGGCCTCCGTATAACCAGGGTATTCATTCAGCGCATAATTCAGAGCCTCGAGTGCTCCGCTGTGGTTTCCCTGCTGTATCATGATTTTTGCCAGGAGTTCCCATGCAGGGGCATAGTTCTGGTTGCTCTGGAGGGCCCTCTGAGCATAGGACAGGGCCTTCTCATGATCTCCCCTGTCCAGGTAGATCGAGGCGAGATTGTGCAGAGAGTACTCCGGGGTCCGATAGAGTTCTCCCTCCAGGGACCTGTTGAATGATTCGATGGCTGCCTCGGATTTCCCTTCACCATAGAGGATGATTCCCCTGAGATTATGGGCCTCGCTCTTGAGTCCCGGACGTTCCAGCCCGAGCCTGTCCCCGTACTCCACGGCTTTGTCCACATGTTCCATGGCCTTTTCGAAGTTGCCGGACTTCCAGTACACAAGGCCGAGCCCGTAATGGACCTCGGGATCCTTCGGGTTTGCCTGCAGGGCCCTGGTGAGTTCGATGAGTGCCCCCCGGATATC
Source organism: Deltaproteobacteria bacterium (assembly GCA_011046135.1). Lineage (GTDB taxonomy): Bacteria > Desulfobacterota > Desulfomonilia > UBA1062 > UBA1062 > DSBG01. The sequence continues at coordinate 4,460 of DSBG01000120.1, read as the reverse complement.
ATTCTGCTCCAGTTTGCTCATCCCCAGGGCAACCATAGGCCTGGAGAGCTCCCGCTGCTGGGAGAACGTGGATGCACAGCCTGTAAGGATCAGCGCCAAGAGTACACATGTAATGACTCGTTTCATGGATCCATCCCCTTTTTTGTCTCATCTCTCCTATCGTCACCGGAGCTTTGAATATCAAGAACCATTCCCCGTCACCGTGCCGTGCGCGGAGTGACTCCACAGGGAGTACGTGCCTTGCTTTGGCGCAGACGGGCCTGTGATGATACAGAGGCAATAGGTGTGTGAAGCGTGCTCATCAACAGACGGTCTCACTGATGACAAACCACTGATCCTCGGAATCCGATCCCGTGTCTATCACGAGATGAATGATCTTCAGGCCGGGAAACGCTTCCTGCAGAGCAGTGAGGTCAACGGCCTCGAATCTGTTCTTGTTGTTTCTGTAGGCTTGCTCGGTCAGTGCGTTTGATTCGTAGCGTTCTCGTGTTCTCCTGGAGATTTTCTTCAGGGAGTAGTCCTCGGGGCAGAGAGTCTGCTGGATCACGAACACTTTGCCGTTGCGAGCAGCAACCTCCGCGGCCCGCTTTCTCAGAGACTGGGTGAGGAAGGTTGCGTCGAGGATCACCCCCCTGCCTTTCGCGGCGAGATCCTCGGCCATGGCAAACATGGTTTCATAAACACGCTTCCTTTTGTCCATGTCGGCGGCGACCTTTTCATCGAAGATGTCCTCACCCTTGAGCACCTCCTTGCGAATGATATCTGTCCTGAGCATCGTGTATCCTTTGGACCGGGCGATCACTTCCAGGGTTTCTGTTTTGTTGGTCGCGGGCAGACCGCAGGCGATTATCACCATGTCATTACCAATGACACGATCAACGTAGGTCTTGAAAGGCTCTCTCATCTCTGTCTTCCTCCGCTGCTCGGTGAGTTTTCCTTCCCTCGTGCTCGAAATGGCTTCAGGGGCAATCTGATGTCTCCTCCAAAAAACTGTTCGGCAACCCAGTCAGGCACAGCGACACTCCCCATGAGAACGGGTTGCTGGTGGCAGTCCGAGCCTCCTGTTGCCAGAAGATTCCGTCTTCGCGCAAAATCCAGGTATGCTTTCGTGCTCTGCCTGCTGTGACAGGGGTGCCAGCATTCTACCCCGTCCACGAAGGGTATCATCATGGTCTCGATGATCCTGAGCTGATCTCTCAGAGATGAGGCTGCAGCAACGAGGGAGGTGCCCCGCACGTCATTCGGATGGGCCAGGACCAGTTTTCCCCCTGCAGACCTGATCAGGTCCGATGCCTCCTCGAGCCCCAGGGGCATTTTTGGCACATCGCACCTGACGAGATATCTATCAAAGGCCTCTTTCTTGTCTTGAACGAGCCCTTTCTTCATCAGGTAGTTCGCGATGTGGGGACGTCCGAGAGACCCATCGGCTTGTGCCTGAATCTCGGAGAAGTCTTCCGAGGTGAGTTCCTGAACGCCCTGGTTCCTGAGTTCTGCATTCACGTTCTCCAGGATCATCTCCGCACGTTTGATCCGATGGTCTCTCAAGGCAGCGAGCTTGGAACTCAGGGGAGCATGAGCGATATCGAACCCATACCCGAGAAAATCCAGTGAGATCCCTTTTCCCTGGAATAGTGACGGGTGAGAAAAGGTGACATTGAGCTCAATTCCACTGAGGTATGCAATATCGTGATGCGTGGCAAGGGCCCGTGCTTTCTGCTGGGCCTCGAGGGAATCGTGATCTGTGATGGAGAGAAGCCCGATCCCGCGTCGTGCGGCCTCGGAAAAGATCTGCTCGAGGGGCCACCTCCCGTCTGATCCCTCTTTTGTGTGGATGTGAAGATCAATGATCATCCGTGACATACCTGTGGGCCAGATCATAGTAGTTTCTGGCCTTGTGAAAGGCCTCGTTTCGTGCACCGGCGTCGAGTCCTGTGTCGTCCAGCATGAATGAGATCACCTTTGCCCGCACATAGGACCGGTACACCTTGTAAAACTTCAGGACGTGGCGCAGGGTAGAATCGCCCGAGGTGGCGATATAGGAATCGACAAAGGCATCTCCCAGAGCGCCGTGTCCGTTGAAGTCGCAGTCCATTGACAGGAAGGCCACGTCGGAGGCCACGTCGCCGAAGCGGAACCGCTCGTTGAACTCGATGCAGTCGAACACAGTGATGGTGTCATCCTCGAGGCAGATGTGCTGGAGGTGCAGGTCTCCATGACAGTCTTTGATGTGTCCATCCCGGATCCTTTTTTCAAACAGGTGCTGGTTCTTTTCCATGAAGGAGAGGCTCCAGTCCTCGATCGCTCGAAAGGCTTCCTCGGAAATGGGTCCGCCACGATACGCGCGTGTCTGATCGAAATTTTCCCTCACGTTGCCGGAGATGACCTGGAGGGTTCCGAAGGCTTGTGATTTTTCATCACTGGGGATGTCCCTGTAGATCGTTGCCAGATGTCTGCCCACGCGCTCCATGTCACTGGTGGAAACGGATCCGGAGAGGAGAAGCTGGTAGAGCATGTGGTCTTCGCTGATGCGCTTCATCTTCAGGGCGTACTCCTCAACATGGGACTCATCCCCGAGGAGAAAAGAATCTTCCAGACGGGATATCGGGAGTACGCAGAGGTACACGTCGGGAGAAAACCGCTTGTTGAGCCTCAGTTCCTCGTGCGTGTAGAAGCGTCTCTTTTCCAGCGAGGTGAAGTCCAGAAACCCGAAATCCACAGGTTTTTTAACCTTGTATACAAAGCGATCTCCTATGAAAACCCAGGAAATGTGTGTCTGGACCAGGTTCACGGAGCCTGGTTTTTCCGGGTAGGCCTGTGGGTCACCTAAGAAGTCAATAAGATTCTGGGCCTTCATTTTTTCCCTTTCCTGCAAGCTGGCCGCATGCCGCCAGGATGTCTCTGCCCTTTTCCCTCCTGACCATGACGGCGAAGGGACTGTTCTTGAGCTGTGCCTCGAAGGCCAGCACCCGTTCCTGGTCAGGGGCCTGAAAATCGCAGCCAGGCCACGGATTGAAGGGTATGAGGTTTACCTTCACCCTCAACCCATGGAGGAGGCGGATCAGATCCCTGGCATCGGCACCGCTGTCATTGTAATCCTTCAGGAGCACGTACTCAATGGTGATCCGCCTGCGGTTTGGCAGGGGGTATTCCCGCAGGGCCTTCATGATCTCGGAGAGCGGGTATGTTCTGTTGATCGGCATGAGGCTGGATCGCTTTTCATCGCAGGAGGCATTCAGCGAAATGGCGAGGCACGCCGCTGTTTCTCTGCCGAGACGAGAGAGCGCGGGAACGATCCCGCTCGTTGAAATGGTCACCCGTCTCGTTGAGATCTGCAGCCCGCACGGATCTGTCAAGATATGAACTGCCTGGAGCATATTGTCGTAATTGAGCAAGGGTTCACCCATACCCATGAAGACCACGTTTCTGAAGGTCCGCTCCGGAAACGTATGTATGGGGTAGAGCACCTGCGAGAGGATCTCCCCGGGGCTCAGGTTCCTCGTGTACCCGTTTCTTGCGGTGCAGCAGAAGGCGCACCCCAGAGCACAGCCGACCTGAGACGAGATGCAGATGCTCCAGTGGGATTTTTCCGGCATGAGGACGCTCTCGATGGTACTCCCGTCAGTGAGTGTATAGACGAGCTTCTCCGTGCCGTCACAGGATACCTGCCTCGCAACAACCTCGGGATAGCTGATGTGTGCCCTTTGTGCAAGATTCTCCCTGAGATCCTTCGGGAGATTCGTCATCTGATTGATATCTCTGATCCCCTTGCCGTATACCCAGGAATAGATCTGGTCGCCTCTGAAGGGTTTGTCTGCACAGAGCTCTTTCATCTGCTCCCTGTCAAGGTCCAGGAGATTTACCATCGATCGTTTTCCCTGCACGTTGATCTGTCTCTTTTCAGCGCTCCATCGCCGTTGCGTTTCTGCTGCTGCCAACGATGGAAAACATCAATCGCCACTGGAACCATCGTTTTCCGTGATATGAAAGGGAGAACCTGGTGCGCCCGACAGGGATCGAACCTGCGACCTTAGGCTCCGGAGGCCTACGCTCTATCCTACTGAGCTACGGGCGCGCACGTGATCAGTTTTTCTTCATCAGATGGTCGATAGCCTTCTCCAATCCATGAAGGGTGATCTCGAACATGGGGAACAGTTCCCGTATGGCACCGATGGTCTGGGTGTGCGACCATGAATACTCATACTTCGGATTCAACCACGCAGTATGTTTAAACGTCTTTGCGAGAAATTCAAGCTTTTTTACGCTCGCATCAGACTTACTCGAATAGGAGATGCCCCCGTTTCTGCTGAAGAGTTCGTAGGGGGCCATGGATGCATCACCCACGAGGATGAGCCTCGTTTCTGGATCATATCGGGAGAACTCCTCGATGAACACGGATTTTTCAAATCGCTGCGGATCTCTCCAGACCCGGTTGTAGATCGTGTTGTGAAAGTAGAAGATCT